>NZ_JBEPLI010000019.1:0-27735 GCF_040545155.1 Bartonella silvatica | reverse complement strand
TGATTCAAGATAAGCAGGTTTGAAATGAGAGAATCCTACGTTATTCGGGACTCTCATTCAACATACAAAACAGTGAATTATCATTATAAATCAATGCCTTGTATGACTATTTTATGGGTAACTTTTACTTTTCGTGCTCTTATTATTTGTTAATCAGATTCATAACAATTCGAGTAAGAAAATTAGGCAATAGCATACTATTTTTATAGATAAATTTACTCTTAAATACCTCTAAAAATAGTTATGCGTTCATTTCATACTTGTTTAGGTAATTTAGTAAAAAAATATTTTATGTTTGAAAAACAATAATTTTTTAATAAATTATTTCCAAAGCCTTTAAAGTTTGGGTTTTCGTTTTGTTGATTACAACTTTCTTTCTTGAATATACATTGAAAAAATGTCTAAATAGAAGATCTAATTATAATAGATTAAAATATTTTCATGGATATTCAAAAAAATATTAATTTACTGAAATTTTATTATCTGGGGGGATTTTTAAGGTAAAAAATACATATATTACTTTAAGTAAAAAATCTTAGCTCAAGCTGTAAGGGCAGGGATGAGAAATATTCTCTAATAAAATGATGTTTTTAAAAAGTAAGTGGCTAATTTTACCATTTATAAATAAAAAATGAATGAAGAAAATTGTTTAGCTGATCAGTTTTCGTCTCTTGTACAGAGCATTTCAGTCTTTTTCTATTTTATAGAAAAAGACTGAAATGCTACGCATCGTATTGTAAATAAATTAAGAAAGAAAATTATGACTATTATTCTAAAACCGGGTGAAGTAACACTGAGAGAACTTGAAAACATTTATTTTAATAATGAGATCAGTACACTTCATAGTAGTAGGTACTTGGCTATCCAAAAGGGCGCAGAGCGTATTGCTGAAATTGCTGCTGGAAGTGAGCCAGTCTACGGCATTAATACTGGTTTTGGAAAATTGGCTTCAATTAAAATTGATGCAAATGATGTTGCTACTTTACAAAGAAATCTCATTTTATCACATTGCTGTGGTGTGGGAGAGCCTTTAGCTGAAAATATTGTGCGGTTAATAATGACCTTAAAGCTTCTTTCTTTAGGACGAGGAGCTTCTGGTGTGCGGTTAGAATTGGTGCATTTGCTAGAAAATATGCTGGCAAAGGGTGTTATTCCTGTCATTCCTGAAAAGGGGTCTGTTGGTGCTTCAGGTGACCTTGCTCCACTTGCGCATATGGCCGCTGTTATGATGGGAGAAGGAGAAGCATTCTTTCAAAATATTCGTATGAGTGGAGCGGCGGCTCTCACGAAGGCGGGGTTATCTCCTATTATTTTAGAGGCTAAAGAGGGGCTAGCTCTTATTAATGGGACTCAAACATCAACAGCGCTTGCTCTTGCAGGTCTTTTTCGAGGGTATAGGACATTATGTGGTGGGCTTTTAGCAGGCGCATTAACGACAGATGCTATTATGGGATCAACGGCACCATTTCATCCTGATATCCATATTTTACGCGGCCATTATGGACAGATTGCTGTATCACAAACATTAGAAAATCTTTTAGAGGATTCACAAATTCGGGTTGCTCATTTGCGTGGTGATGATCGTGTACAGGATCCCTACTGTATACGTTGCCAACCCCAAGTCATGGGAGCATGTTTTGATATTCTTATGGCGGCAGCAAAAACACTCATCATTGAAGCAAATGCAGTTACAGATAATCCATTAATTTTAAGTAATGGTGAAGTTGTATCAGGTGGAAATTTTCATGCTGAACCTGTAGCATTTGCTGCGGATCAAATTGCTCTTGCTTTATGTGAAATAGGCTCTATTTCGCAAAGGCGTGTTGCTCTTATGGTTGATCCAGTAGTTTCTTATGGGCTTCCAGCTTTTTTAGCACAAAATGCTGGTCTTAACTCAGGTTTTATGATTGCTGAAGTAACTGCGGCTGCTTTAATGTCTGAAAATAAACAGATGGCGCATCCTGCTTCTGTAGACTCAACACCAACTTCAGCAAATCAAGAAGATCACGTTTCTATGGCTTGCCATGGGGCGCGTCGATTATTGACTATGAGTGAAAATCTTTTTACTATTATTGGCATTGAAACACTTGTAGCAGCACAAGGAATTGAATACCGCTCACCTTTAAAAACAAGCCTTTTCTTACAGTCTGTTATGAAGCATCTACGTGAAAATATCGATTCCCTGAAGGAGGATCGTTATATGGCTACAGATCTTCATAAGTGCCATGTTTTGGTATGTGAAGGGCACTTATTATCTCGTTTACCAGAGACACTTTTTCCTAAATTAGAGGCTAAGTAATATTTTTTAAAAATCAATGAGGAAGAAAAAGTATTTAATTCTTTAACCTCCTCATAATATCATATTTTGTTGTGCCTAGAATAAATTTATAAAATATGATACTGTGTATATTATACTTAATTATTATTAGTAATACCTCTATTATACTATAGGTCATAATTACAACCTATACATTGCCATTACATAAATTTTACTATATTATTTCTTATAAATGTTATTGTATGTAATATATTTATAAATATATAATAATATTATTATCTATTCTTCTTATTTTTTAATATTTCATAAATTTTATAGTTACTTTTTTGTGTTATTTATCAAAATAATGGAGAAAGAAATGTTTATAAGCCGCATATTACCTATTCTAATAACAGTTGTTTTCTCTTTTTCGCAAATTATAGAGGTTAATGCCAGCCTTTGGAGGGGTAGATCTCAAGAGAGTATTCTTTTTGGCATTGTTAAACAAGAAAAAGAGATACCTACTCAAACAAAAAATAAAGTGTTGATTAATATTTCAGATCACATTGTGAGAGAAAATAATAGAGCTTTTATTGGACCAAAGGTAAAAAAAGCTATTTTCATTGTAATGACTTTTTTATTTGGAAAACTTGCTATTAAAGCAGTTGAAGTTTTGAAAAAAAAAGCTGGAGATGTACTTTATCAAACCCTTAATAACAGTTTTAAAAGGCGATAAAATTTATCTTATCATAAATAAACCTTCAAATTAGTATTGAAAGTTATTTTATACTTTATCATATATAACTTGCTATGAGTTAAAAACTGAGATTTTTTGCTCTTAGATATTGCTATATAAATTTTGAATCTTCTCTTTTGAAGAAAAAGTATGAGGAGTGCAGTTGAATGTGCTCCAATGTTACTCTACGGAAAAATAATAAATTTAAAAATAAAATAAGTGGTAATGAAATTTTTCATTACCACTTATTTTAAATAAAATGATACAGAGCTTTAAGCTATTACAAAAAGCTGCATAATTCGCAATAAAAGCATTTCTCATCGTCTAGGATAGAGAATCTAACCGATCATAAGGTTTTGTTTATTATAAAATGGGTGTTTTGTGCAGTGGAATTAGCTAACATTTAAATCAAGAAGGAAAAAAATGGAAAAAAATGAGCTTAAGCGGGGTATGAATAAACGCCAGGTTATCTTTTTAGCTCTTGGCTCAGCTATTGGAACAGGTCTTTTTTATGGGTCTGCACAAGCGATTAAGCTTGCTGGTCCAAGTGTTTTGATTGCTTATTGTATTGCTGGTTTAGCTATTTTTATGGTTATGCGTGCTCTTGGTGAGATGATTATTCATAATCCATTACCTGGTTCCTTTGCCCGTTATGCTGGGAATTACATATCACCATTAGCTGGTTTTTTAACGGGGTGGACATATGTATTTGAGATGATTCTTGTTGGTTTAGCTGATATCACTGCTTTTGCAAGTTATATGGGGTTTTGGTATCCTCATGTTGCCCCTTGGATATGGGCACTTAGTATCACACTGATCATTACAGGGATCAATTTAGCAGCAGTAGAAGTATATGGTGAACTAGAATTTTGGCTATCTTCCATTAAAATTACTGCTGTCATTGCAATGATAATTTTAGGGATAGGAATTATTTTATATAGTTGGGGTACAAATACCTCCTCTATAGTCAGCCCTCGTAATTTATGGGAAAATGACGGTATTTTTCCCAATGGTTTGTTTGGTTTTTTTGCATGTTTTAGTGTTGTTGTCTTTGCGTTTGGTGGTATAGAAATCATAGGGATGGCAGTCATGGAGGTGCAGGATCCCGATCAAACAATCTCAAAGGCAATTAATTCTACTCCATTTCGTGTTTTGCTCTTTTATATCATGACCTTAGCTGTTTTAATGTCTCTTTATCCTTGGAGTAAAATTGGTCTTATGGATAGTCCTTTTGTTTCAATTTTTGAAAACCTTGGGATTTCATCGGCAGCAAATATTTTGAACATTGTTGTTGTTACAGCGGCAATCTCTGCGATGAATAGTGGAATGTATGGTGCATGTCGCATGATCCATGGGTTATCGCAAGAAGGTTATGCTTTAAAGAAGTTTCAATATTTATCAAAAAATGGTGTCCCAGTTCTTATTATTTTATTGATTTTTATCATATTTCTTTTTGGCGTTGTTCTTAATTATTTTTATCATGAAGGACTTTTCTTTTTCATTGCGGCAATGGCAACGTTTGCAACAGTTTTTGTTTGGATGATAATTTTACTTTCACAAATTTTTATGCGGCTTAAAATGTCTAAAGAAGAACAGAGTAATTTAAAATTTCCAATTCCTCTTTGGCCGATAGGATCAATTTTTTCTGTGTTATTTATGATTTTTATTTTTATTTTGTTATGGTTTTTCGATAATACACGACCAGTTTTGATCATCGGTGTTAGTTGGATTATTTGGCTTGTTATTTGTTTCTATACACTTAAACTTTACAATTTGAAGAAAAAAGCAAGATGAATAAGCATTCAATAAAAATAGTGGGTGGTTTCATATTGCCTAAAAATATCTAAGCTCATATAAAACAGAGATAATGACGAAACGATACATTAAAAATCATAAATATATTTTAAAAGATACAAAGAGATTTTAATTTTTTTGTCTTCACGATATATGATGGATTTATTCTTATAGGTTTGTAAGTTTTTTTGATTAATAACTTATTGTTTTAAAGATTCGGAGATAAAGCATTTTATAAAACACTACCATCTATGAATAATTATCATCATTATAGTTTATAAAACTCACAATAGCTTTTTATTAAATATCAAAACCACTCTGCCAAATGCTTCATCGTTTGAGGCTGTCTGCAAGGATTGCATCACAGCAACAGAACATCAATAACTTTAAAAAAGATTGTATTCATAATTTACCTACTTTTAAAAACTATTTTTTTAATGTTCTTAAACCCATCTTACGATGTTGTCCGAAAATAAGTACAAAAGCTATTGAACAAATTTCATCTTTATATTTGTGAGGAGACAGTCAACATCATTCTATTTTCTAGATCATAGATATTGCGACGCCTCTTGCATTGAGACGGTTGATAAGAAGCACTTTTTCTTTCTTGTACAGTTTGCCTCCATGTCAGCTTCTACTTTTAACATATAAGCAAGTGACTTTTATTAATTCAATATGAGCGAAAAAGCCTACAATATTCAACGTTGCTCTTTAAGTTTTAAATGATAATTTATTACGATAAATCGATACTCTATAGTATCTCATACAATTTACAGGCTGCAACTTAAGTTGAGTTAAAGGGGAAGGGGAGTAAGAGGTCTTTCTTTAAGCAGAAGAAAGACTTCAATTTATCACGAAAATATCTACGAACTCTAAAGAAGCACTCATTGACTCCATCACTATATTTGTCAGCTGCCAAAACTTTGATTCTGCATATACAAAAAGAGAAGTAAGTTTCTTCATCTTTAAACAAAATACCAGAAACTCTTATTCTTGAATGATGCCACATGCTAAACGTGCTCCACCTCCACCAAGCGGTAATGGTTCATCTGATTGATTATCTCCTCCTAAATGAACAATTAAAGAATGTCCTTTAATTTCAGTAATATGTCTAATTCGTGGTGCAATAACGCTCATCGTTGACCAACCTTTATCATCGGTATAAAGCGCTGGCAAATCACCTAAGTGACCATGAATATTATAAGGACCAAGGTGTTTGCCTGTACGATCAGGGTCATAATGTCCACCTGCTGCTCCACCAATTACACCATCTTTCATATCACATGAAGGGTTTTCATGCACATGAAAACCATGCAGTCCTTTTGGAAGAGAAGATAAATTGGGTGTAAAAATCAAACCATGTGCACTTTCTTCAATTTTAATTATACCAATAGAATTCTTTAGATCATTCTTATTGAGCTCATAAATTTTTACTTTTATCGAAGCTGCAAGGGCAAGAGAGTTATAATTCAAAAATGCCAACAGAGCTAAAAAGGAAAGAAAAACTTTCTTCATACCAGAACTCATTTCATATTAAAATTCTATATTTTTTAATAAACTTCAAAGGAACATTTAATTACTGAGTATAAAAACTGTAATCGCTACTAAATTTATAGCTATAAAGGTGAACCCCTTCAGATTAAAGGCTGAAAGGATCCCTCTTGCTGAGATAGCTATATTTCACTGACATTCTTTCAAGAGGTGTATCTAAAAAATATTTTTTAAAATGTTAAATTAAATCAAAAATTCCAATATTTGAATTGATAAAGTATCAATGTGTTACTCATGCAAAAAGCATATATAATTTATTATCGTACCTTTTATAAAAAATCATCAAGAAATGAAATAATAAAAACTTTCTGTTTACGACAAGTTTTATAAGAAAAGTAATGATAATGATGTGTCCTAATTTTTCATAAAAATAAAAAATATTCCAACCAAAATGCCTATTGTAAATCCTATTATTGCACCCATTATTGATCCGGCAGCAAACGCTACACCCACTCCCATTGTAATAACTGGACCAAATCCTGGAAGAGCAATATAACCATACGTGGCAAGAATGGCTCCAATTGCTCCTGAAATAAAACCATTTAAACTTCCAATAAGTGCAGGCTCTTTCATAGAATGAGTAATTTTTCTTAAAAAATTTCTGTTACAGTTGTTAGCGCTCCTATTGCTATAAAATTTTAAATCAATCACATTTTTTTCTTTCATTTTGGATACTAACTGTTCCCGAATAATCAAAAGATACAAGAAAATAGCACTTTTTAAACTCTACTAAAGCGCGCCAAATACCTTTATCATCGAGACGTAATCGTTTAATATTCGTAAAACCATTCTGCATAAGACAGTTTTTAACTTGCAAAGCAGTAAATGAATTTTGTCCTGGTTTAGTAATATCTTTTATGAAGCTGTATGCAGATACTTGACAGTAGGGTGCGTAAAAAACCTTGCCTATTGAATTTGTAATGAAAAACGAAAGACATACAATCATTATAAAAAAAATACTCGACTGCAAAATTTTACGTATTTTCATCTTATTACCATATGTTAAAATAACACTTCATTAACCTTCGTATTATCAATAGGTTCCTAAGATTGTTTTTATTTTTAATATTATACTTAATAGAATAAAATTCTGAAAATTTATGTTGCTCAATGAAAGCAATTTTTTCTATAAAAAATAATACAACAGCATATATCAAGTATATTTATATTTTTATGAATGTGATACACTTCTTCTAATAATCATACTATTATAAAATGTTTATAGAATAAGCTTATTTTTTGTAATTTTTTATCAACGAAGTTGATATTTTCTGTTTATATATATTTAGTTAGTTTGATATAAGTGAGAGAAAACGAAATTAATATAATAAACATATATTTTTCTAGAGAATATACATCAATCATCTGTGCAAAAAAAAACGCATCCTCAAAAGTTCTTTTTATAAGCTGTGCACTTGAAGATTTTTTGTTGTGTTTGAAATATAAAAACCACAAATGCATCTCTTATCAACACTGATAAGATCTTTGTTAAAGTTTTTCCTCTCTTAAGCACTCTTTTTATCAGCTTATATGCTTGATTGTATTACTGTAAGGAGTAGAACTCTTTTCTCTAAATCTTATCGCCGATAAATTTATATAGCTGAGTTAATGTTGATTTTTTCTATTGTACCCTATTACTTTTCCTCACTAGCATCATTTGTTTTCAACAGATCAATGGAACTTTTCGATAATTTAGTTGAGAATATTTGCATCATCTCTCTAAATCCGTAACCGGGATACATCCCTTCTCGCATAAATAAATTACGTAATGGCGAGCAGTTGCGTAACAATCCAACCCCAACGCTTCGCATAATATGAACAGGTAACATATTAGAAAGTAAAGCAGAATTGAGCGCATGAACAGCTCCACTTCGCATCAATATATCAGGCTTTCGGTATTTGTTGTAATATGCCATAATCATTTCAGGATTATAACTCGATATTTTCGTAGACAAAATATTAATCAACGTTTGAACGTCACGAAATCCTAAATTCAATCCTTGTGCTCCAATTGGAGGAAAAACATGAGCGGCCTCTCCCACTAAAATCGTTCGACGAGCAGCAAAATGGTGAGAGATAAGCCCTGAAAGGGGCCATGCTTGAACAGATGTTTCTAATGTTAAAGCTCCAAGCATTGATTGCATCTGATTTTCAATAATTTTTGCAATTTCTTTTGATCCTGTACTAAGTAATTCTTCAGCATGAGAAGGATTAACAACCCATACAAGACTAGATTTTTTTCCTGGAAGTGGTACCTGTGTTAACGGACCATTCTCTGTATGAAATTCAGTCGATGTATTTTTATGAGAAAAGTCATGAGAAAAATTGAGAATAAGTGCTTTTTGTGGATAGTTCCACTGCTTGACGCCAATACCTGCCGCTGTACGTGCTAGAGAGTGACGTCCATCAGCAGCAATCACAAGAGATACTTGAATAAGTCGACCATCTGCAAGAGTAATGCAGACATGATTTTTTTGATAATGGAAAGACTTTGCCGGAGAAACAAATCTTATAATACTAGGAGTATGTGCAATAGAATCGATTAAAGCATTGTTTAATTTTATATTAGGTATGTTATAACCAAAAGCCTCTTCACCAATTTCAGCAGAAGAAAAATTCAAAGTAGGAGCACGTACAATTCTAGAGGTTATATCTATGATTCTAATAAATGATAAAGCCGCTGCATAACTTTTTAGAATATCCCAAATATTGAGTTTTTGAAGCGTACGTATTGCTGGCATCATAAGAGCGGTTGTCCGTAATTCATCTGCGTGAGGAAATGGACCAATTAGAAAAACAGAGTGCCCCCTATATGCAAGACTAAGTGCTGCTAGCATACCAACTGGACCTGCACCAATGACAGCAAAATCTTTATGCTCATTTTCTTCAAGTTTCACAATGATTTGAACCTTTCCTCATTGAATAAATATTTTAATATTTCTAAATGAATAATCCTTTTTATTGTATGAAGCCTTTCTATTATATTATGTAATAAATAATTCGATATAACAAAGTAACTTTTTTATGATTTTTTTACGATAAATTATATCATTAGATAAAAATTACCTGTTGTAGATGAATGAAAATCTCAGAAATAAGGAGCGAAGAAAGCTTTGAAACGTAAGCTAACAAAAACAATTAAAACAAATGCTGATCTCTTGCGGCATAAAAAAGTAACAATGCCGCAAGCAAAAGCTTTTTCCGTCCACTTATTAACAGCTTCTGGTTCATTTTTAGCATTTCTTTCTCTTATCTCAGCGTCTCAAAAAGAATGGACTGCTATGTTTTGTTGGCTCGGACTTGCTCTTCTCGTTGATGGTATTGATGGCCCAATTGCACGCAAGCTTGATGTTAAGTACGTACTTCCAACGTGGTCTGGGGAACTCTTAGATAATATCATTGACTATGTCACATATGTCTTAATTCCAGCTTTTGCACTTTATCAAAGTGGCTTTATGGGGCCAGGGTTATCATTTTTATTAAGTGCTATCATCGTGATTTCATCCGCTATCTATTATGCAGATACTGGAATGAAAACAAAAGAAAACTTTTTTAAAGGATTTCCTGTTGTTTGGAATATGATGATTTTTGTGCTTTTTGTGGTAAAACCAGGAGAGTGGATCACTTTTATCATTATTGCTTTATCGGCAGTCATATCCTTTTTACCAATTTATTTTGTTCATCCTGTAAGAGTTGTTCGTTTACGTAAACTTAATCTTTCAGTTTTTTTCTTATGGTGTTTTTTTTGTATTACCGCATTTTTTTATCAATTGAATGCTCCATATTGGCTTAAAATAGGAATTTCAGTAACAGGTATTTATATGTATTGTATTGGTGCTATCATGCAAGTTTTTCCTCAATTAGGAATAAAAAAACACGGAAAAACAATGAGATAAATATTTTAGGAGGCATGTGAAATGCAAATTGATTTTGGAGCAGGTGATGATATTTCTTTTACAAAAAAAGGGCACGCTGGTATCATAAAGCTCATGCGCCCTTCAGCACTGAACGCTCTTAATCAAAAAATGGTTTCTGCTTTTCAAAAAGCTCTTAAAGCATGGGAAACTGATGATGATATTTCCTGCGTTTTGGTTGAAGGGGAGGGACGTGCTTTTTGTTCAGGTGGAGATGTTGTAGAAATCTATTATATGGGAAAAAAGGCCTCTTCTTATCAATATTTTAGCGATGAATATCGCTTAAATGCTTCTATTAAACATTTTTCAAAACCTTACGTTTCGTTTTTGAATGGTATTTGGATGGGAGGTGGGGTAGGGATTTCTATATATGGTTCACACCGAATTGTCACAGAAAAGACACTCTTTGCTATGCCGGAAGGTGCTATTGGTTTTTTTCCAGATGTTGGTGCAAGCTTTTTTCTGCCATCTCTTCCTAATCACTTTGGTACATATCTTGCATTAACTGGTGCGCGTATAAAATGGGGAGATTGCTTAAACTTAAAGCTAGCAACACATGCTGTTCCTGAAATTGAATTAGAATACATTAAAGAGGCTATTATTGAACAAGGAAATCCTAAGTTAGCTTTAGATGAGCGAGCAATCACAAAAGACTATGAAACGAGTCATGAAATACGCTCTATTATCAATACTTGCTTTGGTACCCAAACATTGGAAGAATGTATTGAGTTACTTTATAAAAAAAACAATGAGGGGGGGGTATTTGCTAAAGAATGTTATGATATTTTGCAGGCACGTTCTCCGACAAGTTTAAAAATTATCTGGAAACAAATGAAGCAGGATCCATGTCATAGCTTGGAAGAGTGTATGAAAATTGAAAACCGTATTGCACATCACATGATTAATGCACATGATTTTTATGAAGGTGTACGTGCAATGTTAATTGATAAGGATAAAAAACCGAAATGGAAACCAGATAAACTTTCAAATGTAACCGATGAAATGATAGCTTCTTACTTCCAGCCTGTTGAAAAAGAATTATTACTTTGAATACTCATCCTCAAAAGCAGATTTCAAAAATTAATTTAATTTATAATTATTATTTACGTTTTTTAGCACTCATTTGCTTGGGTTTGAGTGTTTTTTATTGGATACGTCTTGTTGGCATATTTCCAGGAGCTTTATGGCGTTTTGACCTTATGCCATGGCATTGGCAGTTTGCATCAGCAACATTAGCTATCATATATCCCATCGCCTTAATTGGACTTTGGATGTATTCGTTATGGGGTATTGTTTTATGGTGTATTGCAGTATTTATTGAAATATTAACGATGTATTACTCTGGTTCTATTGATCAATCTTTTATACTGTTATTTCATGGAATACTATTTTTAACTTTTATTGTATTAAAATTCTTTATAAAAAAATCGAATTTAAGAGCAAGAAGTATTTAAATCTTTTTAAATTTTCGAGCCAGAAAGTGACTGGCTCGAAGTTTAATTTTAATTTATTAAGAAAATGGTACCCACCATAATTGCCAAACGCTCGTATATTTTGTTGAAAATATCCATAATAATGAAGCGATCATTCCCCAAAGTGCTGGTATCATATCAATAATATCCTTTTAAAAGTTCCATAATATATATTATGCGATATCACATAGGAAAGACGATCCCTCCAATCATATTTATATCGCATTCTTCATAGTTTAAACAAAATTATGTCAAAAGTTTGACACGAAATGTTTATATTACAATATAAGAAAATATTTAAAATGATATTATTTATATGTGCTATATAATACATTCATTATTTCATAAAAAACTGTAATCTTGATAATGAAATTTTTATGATATTATTTAACTATCAATAATAATGAATATCATTATACTTTTATAATATTTTCTAGTTCATTTCAACTTTCTTATTTTACTAGATCATACGTCTGTCTCAAAAACAAACCCCTGATAAGCAGGCTGCACATGCGCTGGCGTATCATTTATAACCTTATTGTAATCAAGTGACCTATCCATATGTGTGAGTATAGCTTGTTTGGGCTGTAAATATTTTATCCAGTGTAATGCTTGATCTACAGAAAGATGACTTGGGTGAAGCTTAAACTGAAGAGCTTCAATAATTAAAACCTCCAAATTCATTAATTTTAGCAATGTCTTTTCCGGAAATTGACTAACATCTGTACAATAAGCAACATTGCCAATACGAAATCCCAAAGAATGAATATTGCCATGATATTGTAAATGCGTGTTGATATTTATGGCACCACCCTGCCCCTGAATAATAAACCGGCTATCTTCATTAATAAGATTTGCTTTTAAAATAGGTGAGTAAGACGAATTTTTTGGAGTTTGAAAACAATATCCAAAAGCAGTTTTCAAATGTTTTAGTGTAAATGTATCTGCATAAATATCTATTAAACATTTTTGTGCAAGTGCATAACTGCGCAAATCATCAATACCATGAATATGATCTGCGTGAGAGTGCGTGTAAAGAGCAGCATCAAGATGGCTCACACGTGCTTCAATCATCTGCGATCTAAAGTCAGGACCAGTATCAATAACAATTGTTGTTTTTTTTCCTGATGGCTTAATGCGTTCAACTAATAAAGAACTTCTGTAGCGTCTATTTTTAGGATTGTTGGGATCACATTCCCCCCAATCACCATTGGGACGGGGGACCCCAGGAGAAGAGCCACAGCCTAATATTGTAAACCGGTATCGATCAGACATACCTTTTTACCTTATTTCATTTTGCTAAATAAATAAAAAGCATTGCGTGTTGTTATTTGAGCTATTTCTTCAATAGTTAAGCCCGTCGTTTCAGCCAAAACAGCTGCGGTATAGTGCACAAAAGAGGGTTCATTTGTCTTACCTCTATGAGGCACTGGCGCTAAAAATGGCGCATCTGTTTCTACTAATAAACGTTCATGAGGGACAATTTTTGCTATTTCACGGATTTCAAGCGCATTTTTAAAAGTTAAAATACCTGAAAACGAAATATAACCGCCAAGTTCAATTCCAGTACGAGCAAGTTGCATTCCAGAAGAATAACAATGAAGAATAAACGG
Organism: Bartonella silvatica; assembly: GCF_040545155.1. Lineage (NCBI taxonomy): Bacteria > Pseudomonadati > Pseudomonadota > Alphaproteobacteria > Hyphomicrobiales > Bartonellaceae > Bartonella > Bartonella silvatica. Next base: position 14,398 of record NZ_JBEPLI010000019.1, on the reverse strand, counting down.
AAAATGACCTTCTTTTATTTGTTTGCGTAATATTTTTTCCATATCGGAATCTGCATTGCGTGAATGTATAATAAGAGGCAGCTGTGTTTCTCGAGAAGCGATGATATGTTCTTGAAAAACTTTCTTTTGCTCTTCTGGTGAAGAATAATCATAATGATAATCGAGACCAACTTCTCCAAATGCAATAACTTTAGGATGCTCCGAAAGCTCAATAAGCTTATCAGCTGTAATATTTTGTTCCTCATGGGCATGATTGGGATGCGTACCGACAGAACAAAATACTTGATCATAGGCTTGTGCAATTGCTAAAAGCTTCTTCAACTTATGAACATGTGTTGAAATTGTTATCATACGTCCAACATCAGCATCTAAAGCCCGTTGGATAACACCACTTAAGTCTTGTGAAAAATCTTCAAAATCAAGATGGCAATGTGTATCAATCAACATGGTGGTATCATCTTTCTAAAGAGTATAACGGGGGAATATTGGATCTGGCGACGGAAGATCAAGACCTTCTTGAATTTTTGAATGACTGATATGATACAACAATCGCTCACCTTCAGAAATTGCAAGGCTATCAAGGAGTTTGTCCGCTGACTGCGGCATAAAAGGCAAAAGCATAATTCCTATTTGCCGTAATATTTCTACAGTGATGTAAAGAACCGTACGAAATCTTTCTGGGTTATTTTTTCGTAAACTCCAAGGCTGTTCGCTAGCAAAATAACGATTAGCATCTGCTACAACTGAAAAAATAGCTGAAAGTGCTAAATGCATCGCATAAGAAGACATAGATTGACGTACAAGTACAAAAGCTTGAAAAGACTGTTTCAAAAGCTGTTTATCTTGATCTAAAAAAACAGCTGGTATAGGGACTTTTGCGTCACAATTTTTGGCAATCATAGATAAAGAGCGCTGTGCTAAATTACCCAGATCATTAGCAAGATCGGAATTAATGCGATTTACAAAGCCATCATGGCTGTAACTGCCATCTTGCCCAAATGGGACTTCACGAAGTAGAAAATAACGAAACTGATCAAGTCCATAGCGACTAATCAGCTCAAAAGGATCAACGACATTTCCAATAGACTTTGACATTTTTGTACCGCGATTAAGCAAAAAACCATGTGCAAAAATACGCTTAGGCAATTCAATTCCCGCCGACATTAAAAATGCTGGCCAATAGACGGCATGAAAACGAAGAATATCTTTACCAATAATATGAATGTTTGCAGGCCAAAAATTATGCCTTTTCGAATTTTCATCGAAAAATCCAATTGCTGAAAGATAATTTGTAAGTGCATCAACCCAAACATACATCACATGTTTTGGATCACCGGGAACAGCAACACCCCAATTAAAACTTGTCCGTGAAATAGAAATGTCTTTTAAACCTGATTTGACAAAGCTTATAACTTCATTCCGTCGCTCAGGCGGAGAAATAAAATCAGGATATTTTTCATAATGTTTAAGAAGCGCTTTTTCATAACGGGACAGTTTAAAAAAGTAACTCTCTTCTTCGTTCCATTCAACTGGAGAGCCTAACTCCTTCTCACGACGAATGTTATCTTCCCCAACTTCAGTATTCTCCTCTTCATAATATGCTTCCTGCCGAACAGAATACCAACCAGTATAACGGTCAAGATAAATATCACCATTCGCTTCCATCTTGTTCCAAATCTTTTGACACGCTTGGTAATGGCGCTCTTCTGTCGTACGAATAAAATCATCATTAGAACAGTTTAAAACTGCGAGCATTTTTTGAAATACAGCACTATTACGATCTGCAAGTTGTTTAGGACTTATACCTAACTTTGCTGCTGTTTGTTGCATCTTTAAACCGTGTTCATCCGTACCTGAGAGAAAAAATACATTTTTTCCGTCTAATCGTTGAAAACGTGCTAAAACATCACTTACAATTGCACTATAGGCATGTCCAATATGTGGAGTGCCATTAGGATAAAAAATTGGAGTTGTTATATAATATGTGTCACGCATGTCATACTCATTGTGAAACGCAATAAAAAAGATATACTGACATACCTTCTGTTTGTTATATTGTCACGAAAAAAGCTCACCCTTATGAATGAACTTGTGAACTCTAAAAAGCATATTAATAATAAGTTGCTTCTTATCGAGATTAAATAGTTGCATTTCCTTTATTTCTTGATGAAGATCCTGCCATATTTGTGCACATTTTTTTGCAAGAGCTAATTCTCCCCTTTCAACAAGCATGATAGCTCTTTTTTGAACTTTATCAAGAATTTCATCACAAAATTGCTGAAACTGGATAGCTGACGAAACAGATGAAAGTGTCTGTGCAAGAGTGTGTACTGCAGTTGTGTTACAAACAGGTTTCTCTAAAAGAGTGTCGATGGTTGTAACAATTTCAAAACCACCATTACAAATCAGTAAAGCAGCTGTTCGAGGGTTTCCTTTAGATCTTTGAATAATCATCTCAATAGTTTTTTCATCAGGTAAATTCTGATGGGAAAAAATATGTGTAATAATTTTTTTCATCTCATCATCACACAATGGTCGTAAAGAAATCTTGTGGCACCGTGAACGAATAGTTGGAAGTAATTTTCCTAGAGAGTGTGTAATAATAATGAATAAAACCTTTTCTGGTGGTTCTTCAAGAGTTTTAAGAATTGCATTGGCTGCGCTTCTATTCATATCATCGGCAGGATCAATAATAACAATACGCCACTCATTATTTTGTGAAGTCTGGTTTAAAAAATGCATAACATCGCGGATATCATCAATAAGGATACCTGTTTTGAATTTTTGCGTTTTAAAATCAAAACGACGTGAAATATGCAAAAGACTAGGGTGACAACCATGCGTTATTTTATGCCATGTTATGGAATTATGCTCTGGTTGTAAAAAGTCGCCTTTTTGAGAGCTTAAAATATTCCAAGCAAGATGAAATGCCAATGTTGCTTTTCCAATTCCGTGCTCTCCTTCAAATAATAGTGCGTGATGCAAACGTTTTTCTTTATGCATTTGCGCTAAAAAATGACGCGCATCATCATGACCAAAAATCATACTATTTTGTGAAGCGGCTAAAACTGTATCAATATCATCATATTGTCGTAACATATTGGCATCATTCATGCAGGCTTATCCAACAACAACTTATAACAAATATCTTTTATTCTCTGTGCTATACTTTCCACCGCACCTGTCGCATCGATCACGTGAAATCTATGAGCTTCTTGCTTTGCTAATTGTAAAAAAGCTTGGCGTCTTTGTTCTTGAATATTTAAATTATCTTTTTCAAAGTAATCAATTCTTTCTGCTTTTTTCCGTCGCATTTCTGCACGTTTCATACCATACGCTGCTGGTATATCTAATAAGAATGTCAGATGCGGCATTATTCCATTGAGTGCAATGCGCTCTAAAGAGAAAAGGGTAGAAGCGTCCACCTTATCATTGAGTCCTTGATAAACACGTGTAGAATCGATGAAACGATCACATAAAATAATTTTTCCTTTTTGCAACGCAGGAATAATAACCTCACTAACATGGTCAGCACGTGCTGCTGTAAATAAGAGAACTTCACTTAAAAGTCCGTATTGTTGTGCCTGACCAGATAAGAGAACATGGCGTATTGCTTCTGCACCTGCCGTTCCTCCTGGTTCTCGTGTTAAAACAACACCATAACCTCTGCTAGAAAGATCTTGAGCAAGCAAAGAAATTTGCGTCGTTTTTCCCGCTCCCTCCCCTCCTTCAAATGTAATAAAATAACCTGACACGTATAAACCTTAGCCCTTTTTAGTACATATACTATAAATATTTCCGAAACCATCCAATGGTTATTTCATAGAGTGCATTTTTTGCTCTTGTAAAAAAGCCTCCTTCCTGAACAGTGTTTCCTGCAAAAACTGGTTTTTCAAGAAGAACCCTTTTATCTTCTATAATTTGAATAACACCGATTTTTTGCCCTAAAAAAACGGGAGCTTTTAATGGACCATGATATTTAACCGTTGCTTTCACACTCATTTTTTTTTCATTTGATAGCATAAAGCTTATCGGCTCTTTAACCATAAGAGAAACAGAGCTTTGTGCCCCACCATAAACAGAAGCATGACCAACTTTCTCTTTTTTAGTAAAAACTGTTTTAAGATCAAAAGCTGTTATTCCCCACTGCAGAATGCGTTTTACTTCTTTTGTATATTCCTTGCCTTTGTGCAAGCCATTAATCGCTAAAAAAAGACGTTGATGATTTTTATAAAAAGAAACAATCATTGAGAAACCTTCTTTTTCACTATAACCAAAGCCAAATCCTTCTACACCAATTTCTTTAGAAATGAGAGGGTTTTTATTACGTTGAAAAATATTATTCCAAGTAAAAGAAGGTTCATGATAAAGTGCATAATAATTCGGATATTCAGAGATAATATGACGTGCTAAGACAATCATATCGCGCAATGTTGCAAACTGTCCCTCTTGAGGAAATCCCGTAGCATTAACAAAATGGCTGTGCGACAACCCAAGAATTTTAGCTCTCTGATTCATCAGTTTGGCAAACTCAGCTTCACTGCCCGATATTCCTTCAGCAAGAGTAATAGCAGAATCATTGCCATTGACAATAATTAAACCACGTAAAAGGTTAGAAACACTAATTTCTGATTTTACTTTTGCAAACATGGTGGTCGTACCGGAAGGTGCTCCACCTTTGCGCCAAGCATTTTCACTAACCTTAAATTTTTGTGTACTACTTAACAAACCTGCTTTTAATTGATGAAATATCACTTCAGCTGTCATTAATTTTGCCAATGAAGCTGGAAAAAAAGTAAGATCACTTTGTTTTTCAAAAAGTACTGTATCTGTACTATCATCTATTAACAGTAATTGTGATGCAGAAGTTTGAAAAATTTGTGCTTTTCCCCACTCATTCAATGTTAATATCCAAAATAAGGTCAATAAAACCCTTAATATCATATTCATATAGCCGCTTCTCCCATATCTAAAGACAACCGCATAAATAATCTTCTATATAGAAAAAGTTCCGCTTTTTTCAGATTAAGCACTGATTTTAAATTAGAAATAGATTATGATTTTTCTGAACATATAAAAATAAAGTACCTGTTAGATTTTTTATTGTTCACTAAAAGTTTATTTTTAATTTATTTAAAAGCATAGACTCATTTTGATTTAAAGTAAAACCTTACAACAACTAAAGTTCTGATCATCTATGTTTTAAAAGTCACAGATGATCAGCGATCAATACCCTTTTTAAAATACCTTTAATTAATTGACTTGCATCTTTTTGCTTAGCATATTTATAAAAGCAACTTGATCAAATAATACGGGCTTATCGATCAAAATAGGACCAATTTCCGGTAATTTAACTGAAAAGTCCTTATTAAGTTGTTTTTTTCCAATTGTAGCTTCAACCAATTGTTTTTGATGACTTGTATAAAGGCTTTCTTGCGCAGTTTCTTCTTTTTCTTTCAAAATGTTTGCTAATATTAATGGAGATGACGTATTGTTTCCAGATGTATAAGAAGCCATTAAATAAGCACTGTCATAATAGCCAACAGGTGCTTCAGAGATATATTCTACTTTAACGCTTGTTACACCTGCATTGGCATAGCCAAGTATTTGGGCAGCCTGCTTTGATAAGTCAATGATTCTATCTTTCATAAAAGGACCACGATCATTTACTCTAACAACAATAGAAGATCCGTTTTTCAGATTAGTAACACGGGCATAACTCGGTAAAGGCATGGTGGGATGAGCAGCTGTCAAAAGATTCATGTCATAAATCTCCCCATTTGCGGTCAAGCGCCCGTGAAAGTCTGAACCATACCATGATGCTTCCCCAACACGTTTATAGTTCGGATCATTTTGCGGATAATACCATTTTCCCTTTATCTGATAAGGTTTACCAACAACAGCCCGACCATTTCCCCTTTTTTTGGGTTGATGCTTTCCTCTTAATTCTTTCTTAGAAAAAGCAGTAGTCTTTATGTTGGCTTCTTTATTGTTATTGTTGCAAAAGCTTTTTATTTTAAAGTGTGCCGTCTGGCTTGCACAACAAGAAATCAATAATTGAGAAAAAATAACTACAAAAGTAAACCGAAGTGTTGAATTAAAAACGCAAATCAACTTTTCTGTGCTAATTAACAGCATTTGTCAGCCCGCTCATTTTCAATTATTCATTGTAAAAAACCATACCGTACCTTCTGTATACGATAGAGAAATTTACATCTTGAGATGATTCCCCTCTCAGCAATTATGATATCCTAAAAATTTACCATTTATCAAGAAATTAGTGAATAATTAACTTTTTTATGATTTTTGTATCAGATAAATATAGTTTTGTAAATATATTAAGTTATTTTTAAAATAACAATCAATATGTTAGTAAAAATTGATTCTATATACAATTTACAAAAATCTGATTCAAAAACGAGCATGAAACATAAATAATAATTATACATATCATTTTTTTCGGAAAAAAGATTATGAATGTCTTTTTAAAAACTATCGAAATACAACACTCAAGAACAACTCTCATGCGATAGACAAGCCATACCAAATTTTTCTTGATAAAACCGTGTTACTATCACATGTTTTGAAATTGATGTGTGTATGTGTCATAAGAGACAAGTTGCCTTGGCTCTTTACTGAGTTAAAAGATTGGGAATATAAACTTAAACACATCTAAAAAATAACCCCACGAACTTTTAAAATATGAAGAAGTTTTTTCCTCTCATTCCTCCCCTTTTCTAACAATTTTCAAAATATGCGTGATTCACGAAACGGGTGAATTGCATCTCAATGTAAGGAGAACAGATATGGCACCACGTCCTGCTACCATAACACAACCTGTCATTGCAAGGGCTTTACGAGAAGCAAAAAAGCAAGGTTGCGAATTGATAGAAATAAAACCGACCGGTGAAGTGCTTATCTATCTGAAAACAAATATCCCATTATCAAACTCAACAATACATCACGTGATGACTATGACTTTGATATCGTCTTATAGGTGATCACCATGCCAACCCCCCCCTCATCTTGTGAAAAACAAATTACCCAACATGGCAAAATCGTATGGTATGTACGTATTGGTCATGGAAAACGTATTAGAATATGTGGCACCTATGGAACGCAAGAGTTTGTTGACAACTACAAAAGCGCACTTGCCGAATTACAAGGTATAATCCCTCCAAAACCTAAAACTGGCAAACTGATTGAAGGGGCATTTGTATGGCTGCTTAAACAATATTTTAATAGCGTCAATTGGTATAGCCTTGCTAAAGCTACGAAAAGACAAAGAGAACTCCTCCTTATGAAAGTGTGCGACTCCGTAGGAAATATTCCATACCAAGCAATCAACAAGAAACATATCATAGCTGACGTTGAACGACGCAAAGAAACACCAGCAATGGCTATAGGCTTCCTGAAAGCCCTTAATGGACTTTTTAATTGGGCGATTGACCAAGGTCTTTTAGAAAACAATCCAACAGTAGGAGTAAAAAGACCAACCCTTCGTAATAAAGATGGCATCACGGTACTCATGAACGCGTTTGAATTGATATTCTTCTTTACACGGGTTTGCGTCGTGGTGATGCCGTTCGCATTGGTTGGAATGATGTAAAAAATAACATCATTCATCCCAAAACAGAGAAAAGCAAATTCCAAACAGATGTCTTTCTTCCTATTTTACCGGAATTAGCCAAAACGCTTGAAGCTGGTCCTATTGGAGAAGAAACATTATCAAAAAAAATTCCTTACATTTAAAATATTTAATCTTATTGATTTTCTGTTTGCATCTATTAAGAAATATAAAATTATACTTATTTTTTGCATTAAATTATTATTCTATTATGTTACTTTGCCATTAAGAAAACACTTAAAAATAATTTCCAAAACTTAGAAGTAGAGATGCCCATTTAAATGATTTTCTATTCTTATAGAAAAAAGATAAAAAGGCGCGAGATATTGATCTCGCGCCTTTATTGTTTCAAGGAGTTGCCTTATCCTTCAGTTTTCTCGGTTTCTAAATCTACTTTACGTATATTATGATTATTACCATTTTTATTGACAGATGATGGTGTTTGTACCATTATCTTCTTTGGTTTTAATTCAGCTGGCATTTCTCTTTTAAGCTGAATATGAAGAAGTCCATCGCCAAGCTCAGCTCCTGTAACCTTAACATGATCAGCCAAATGAAAGCGTCGCTCAAAAACACGCGAGGCAATACCTCGATAAAGGAATTCTCGCTTTTCATCATCACTTTCAAGCTTTTTTTCTCCTTTAACAATTAACTGATTGCAGTGCGTTTCAATATCAACCTCATTTTGAGAAAAACCAGCAATAGCCATAGAAATCCTATAAGAATCTTCTGTTAAACGCTCAATATTATAGGGCGGATAAGAAGAAACATCATCGGGCTGTGTCCTGGAATCAAACCAGTTAAAAAGATGATCAAAACCTACTGTTGAACGATAAAATGGTGAAAAATCTACTTGACGCATAATACTGTCCTCCTTTTTACGAGCGACTACAATTAATTAGTTCACAAAGTTTCCAAATGGCAAACTTATCCCATGAACCAGCAGCCCCAGAATGGCAACTGCAATTATTTATCTGGTAATCATTCTCTCCTATTTCAACTCTTTATGCTTAAATTCGTAAAAATATTCAAAAGTAATATAATTATTTTTTAATTATCTTTTATCATTATGTAAATGTTATTCCTTTCATTATTTCATTTATGAAAAATTACCAAATACACTATAAAGGATGTCAATTGGAAATTCCTCTTTATTCTAAAAACCGTGATTTTATTCCTCCCAATATTCAGAGCGGTGATCTCAAAACAGCTATCGATCGTGTAATTCATTTTGCGATAACGTATCCTGAAGTGGAAAAATCTAAAGGGACAATCGTTATTCTCGAAAGCTATACACATACTTTAGAAAAATATTTTTTATTAATGAATGAAGTTTCTAAACGTGGGTTTCATACAGCGATATTTGATTGGTTTTTTCGGGAAAAATCATCATTCAGAAAAATGAAGAAAAACCGATATCAGTATTTCAATATTAACAATAATATTAATGATTTATCTGAATTTTTTAATAATATTGTTTATTTTAATTGTCCACCACCTTACTATATGCTCACCTATGGTATAGGTGGATTGATCGCACTAAGCGGAATAGATATCATTAATCATAAGTTTAATAAAATGCTCTGTGTTTCTCCCCTTTTTTCTCCATTTGGCAACAAAATAAACAATTTTCAACATAAATTAACACAACTTCTTTCTGATATAGGCCTTGGATTCATACCGGCTCAAAGTGGAAAAAACTTCAAAAAAATAAAACAGAAAAATAGGCCATTGAGTTCCGTAAATAACATACATTCTTCCCTTATTACCCCCCCAACATCTCGGTGGATGGCATCAACACTTAACACCGTTGCTTCTATGAAAAGAAATATACTTCAAGGATATTTGAAAATTCCAACACTGTTTATTCTCGCAAATCAAAACAATATTGTGAATAATATTGAGGCTCGACAATTATGCCAGCAAACACGACTGATAGATAGTATTACTATTACAGGGGCTGAACTTGATACCATTATGTATGAAGAAAATTACAAAAAAGAATTTTGGGCTGCATTTGATGCGTTTATTGCTAATAATGTATCGGTACAATAACGTTTCTTAACAAAATTATAATTTCTATAGAGGGTTTCTTTAGAAAATATAAGAATTTTTATCTAAAGGAATTTTTTCTATATGAAGGAGAAATATTTTTACAAAATTTTATTTACATCATAAAAAAACAACAAATATCAACTATCGATGAAAATAGGACATCAAAATCAGGTTTTTGTGTAATTATTAATAGAGTAAGTTTACCTTTAAACTCTATTATATAATAAAATAAATAACCACCAGAAAAGCGTATAGTATAACTTTTTTAGAGCAGTAAACCTACTTTTCAAATAGAAGCTCTTTCAATGGACTTGTAATCAGAGAAAAAATAAAAAAATATACTTAAATATTGTACCCAAAACACTCAAATACTTTCTTCTTTTTTTATATCACATCCATTTTGAATTTAACAAACTCACAACGAATATGCTGTATCATTGATAAAAATTAACCATTTTGCCATTTATTTCAATTATGAGTATTTTATCAGCTTTTTTATAAAGAATCTATATTGTATAATTGGAGCGGCAAAAGGTCTGATGAATGGAGCCATTGGAACATAATCATGAAACGAATCCTACTTGCAGAAGATGATAATGATATGCGTCGCTTTCTAGTGAAAGCCTTAGAACGTGCAGGATACGAAGTCGCCGATTTCGATAATGGTGCTAGTGCGTATGAACGCTTAAAAGAAGAGCCATTTTCTCTTCTACTTACTGATATTATTATGCCAGAAATGGACGGAATTGAATTAGCACGACGTGCGACTGAAATTGATCCTGATTTACGAGTCATGTTCATTACAGGCTTTGCAGCAGTAGCACTTAATTCAAATAGTGATGCTCCTCCTGATGCAAAAGTACTTTCCAAACCATTTCATTTACGTGAACTCGTTCATGAGGTTGAAAAAATACTTATAGCAGCTTAGAATGGTATTTTCCTAAATTATTTATGCCTTAATTAAATAGAAAATTAAATTAGGGCATTGACCTTTGTAGCACTATGTGGTGTATACAACATAGTTGAATGGGCGTGTAGCTCAGCGGGAGAGCACTACGTTGACATCGTAGGGGTCACAGGTTCAATCCCTGTCATGCCCACCATCTGCTTTTTCTGTGCAAATAACTTATTGGTTTTGCGTGTATTTTTTAAGGGCTAGGGGTGATAGAATAAAGGTGCGGGAATAGAATTTTGCAAAATGCTAGAGCTTTTCTCACTATCACTGAGGCTGGCAACGGTGAAATCACCCCAACCTCCATCTCCACACGGTTTCCCGAAACAACAGCACCCACTAATGTGGTGTTTTCTCCACTGCTGGTGTGAACAGTATTGGTGCCCACAATGTGGCTGTTTTTCTGCTGAACAGCTTCACTAGAACTTTCTCCTTGATTAAACGAGGAGTTGCCCATTGCTCCTGCACACCTACACCATAACTGGTACCAACATTTACCGAAGTACTTTCAATATTATTTTCTGTACTTTGTGTGTTTTGCACACTTTCAAAGATGATATGCTGCCCTGCTTCCAAATTGATATTCCCGCTCTTTGCATCATTGTTTTGCATCGGATTTATGCCTGCAAAAATATCAGTTCCCTTACCATGAATACTGCCTTTATGGGCTTCTATATTCACGCCACGCCCACCTTCTATTGTCGTGGTCATAGCAGTGGAGGTATGAGAAGAGGCTTCTGCCTTCTCTCTATTAAAGCCCACGGTTACACTAGCAGAAGCATCAGCAATATCGGCAAGAGCCCCCTTAGTAAAGCCTCCTATTCCTCCTAATGTACTGCTCAGCCCTTTTGTTACATTGCCTCTTTCTCCTGTGTTGCCACCCAGCCAGTCAATAAAATTACTGCCTTTATTAAAAAGGTGATTGATTTTAATTCCGGTCAACAGAGTATTCCCGACTTTACTGTTTCCATCCTTATTATTCATGCGGTCTGCTGCATCCATCATATCTTGTACCGTACCAAGAGCCCCTACATTGACAGCAGTTGTCACACCAGCAAAAGATTTTTCGTGTGTTTCTTGCCCCTTAGAAATATTATAACTTTCCGACAATGTGATATTATTGCCAGCATCTATGTTGACATCACGATCTGCCGAAACATTGGTTGCTTGCATATTGACATCATGATTGGCATTAAACTGTACATCTCTGCCCGCGGTAAAATTGGACTGAACAGACGCCTTTTCCCATTGATCACCGGTATCTTTGGTGCTTGATGCCCCAACACTTAGAGAGGCACCCGTACGGTTCTTTTCAAGCTGAAAGCCAAAAGCTGAACGCTCTTCTTGTGTGCTTGCACTATGATGATTATGACCAGGCAAAACATTCACATCATGGGCTGCTGAAAGCTTAATATCTTCCTGCGCTGCAAAATCAGAACCCACCACATTCACATCTTTTTCCTTACCGGTGATGGTAATATTTTTTCCATTGAAAGAAGAGCCTTGATATTCAAAACTTTCTTCATCTTGCCATCTTGCCTTTTCCCCTCACTCCCATATAACGATACAAAGCCACCCCCTGACTCCACACAAAAACCAGATTTATGGCTCTGTGAATGGCTGCTATGATGATCTGTCATGCCATCAATCCTTACATTACACTTTCCCCCGTTACATGAATGTCTTGATCGGCAATCATATGAGACGCCGTGATTGTGGTCTCTTTGTTTGATTGGGTGGTAATATTGCCCGTTGCCCCAAGAATGGAAGACGCTGTTGCTGTATGCGATTGCGCGTTATTGGAAGGTGCCTTATGCAAAAATCCACTTTTTGAGGATTGTTGTTGCTGGTTATAGTTTTCCTGCACACCTTGAATAGTAATCTTTCCACCCGATTGAATGGAAATATCCGCTTTGTCCTGATCTGACTGATCTCGTGTTATCTCTTCCTTACCGCCATAAACATGGAACCCATGATTTGACTGTCGTTGCCTGATTCAAGGACAATACCTTTTCCGCCAGATATGGTTGACCCAACCACTTCTATCGCATCAATCTTGTTATGTTCGGATTTGCTGCTGCTAAACACACCACCCTCTTTGTGATATGACATCTCATCACTGAGCCGATCAGATCCTTCTGTTTTTTTGAATCCAATATTCACATTTTCCGAATTTTCCGTAAGGATAGGTGTACTACCGGCTTGAATTAAGCCCGCTTTATTCACAAGTGAAAGGCTCTTTCCTGTGCCATCTGCATTGGTGAAAAATAAATCCCCCTCTGCCATAATGGCTCCAAAGTCATTCAACAAAATGCCATCTGCTTTGAGAGCACCATTGCTCCCCGCATAGATTAAGCCGGTTTGACTGTTCGTAATATCACCTGTAACACTAGAGGCTAAATTCTGCCCCGATGCCAATTGACCACTATTTTCAAGCCCCCCCTGTTTGGATCGTAAAGTCGCTTGCTGCCAAAACCGAGCTTTCTTGATCTGCCAGAATAGTTGGCGCTATAAAGAGAATGTTTCCAGTCCCCCCTCCTCATCTGTAATGGCTCGAAGCAATGCGTGATGAATCTCAAGAGCGTGGGTGCTGTTAAAATCTCAACCACCATAAATCAGCGTACTGCCTGAAACATCAATATCATCCGCATTTAAAAACAGCGTTTGAGGCGTGTAAATATGGAAGCGATTATTGCTCAAATCCAAAGTCTTTGCATTCAACCGCACATCTCTCCTCGCAGACGATCTCCCCAGAGACCGATGTCAGTGTGGCTGTGCCATACCAATGACCTGATCATAATAAATATATAATAAATATCGTTGTCAACAAAAAGGGCAATATCGCCCCCACTGGCAATCTGACCAACTGTTATCCCTTCTTGTGCTGTCACGGAAAGAGAACCATGGTCATGCAAAATAAGATCGCCTGACGGATTGAGAGCACTCGATACAAAATCTACACCTGTCATAAGTGCCCCTGCATCAAGACTGCCCACCTTTAAAACAGCATCTTGCCCTGTCATCAGAGAAGAAAAATCAACTGCTCCACTCTCAATCTTTGCATTCTCATAGGCTATAAGTTGTCCAAAATGAACCGCAGCATCAGCTTGTGTATGAATGGCGATATTGTGGTGCGACAAGATCGTTTGTAAAACCGAAATCCCATGATGAGAAAACAGTGTAATATCTCCCGCTCCATAAATATTTTCAGCTGCAATCGCACCCTGACGGCTCTGAAGATCAATACCTCCTCGGTGACCAAGAATAAGGTGACCCGCTGCCCCCGTTGCTGCCATATCTACACCACTGGCTAAAAAATGGGCTTGTATATCTCCACCTGCATACCCCTTAAGATTGCCCCCGCTAAAACAGTGCCATCAATATGAAGTGCACCGCCCGTTTCAAACACCATATCAGCCCCTGCCCCTAGCCCTAAGACTTTAATGGCATGGCGCGAAGACAGCTTCATATTGCCCCCTGAGGTTGCTTTTCCTGCAATGATTAAACACCCCTCTTGCGCTTCCGCCACCAAATGACCATCAGCACCAACCGTCTCTAACCGCACATCTTGATGAGCAACGATATCAACATCCTTTTTTGATGTAATATGCTTTGCCAACACACTCTTGCTTTTCGATTTGAGGGCAACGCCCTTATGCCCAAAAACACTCTTCAACGAGATTTTTCCATCCGCAGAAAGATGCAACTGCCCCGCATTGGCAGCCATATCATGGCGCATACGAACACCAACACCTTTTTCTGTT
>NZ_JBEPLI010000018.1:0-28262 GCF_040545155.1 Bartonella silvatica | reverse complement strand
CTTTGTGCAATCTTTACGAATAAACCTATAAGCTTATGATTGCTTCAAACAGTTAATTTCTTTAATGCCATTTTAAATGGTTTTCCCCAATTTTGAGGGAAATTATATGATCTCTATTTTCTATAAATGCGTATCTTTTGGTACAATTTACCTTATAACAGTTTCAAACGATTACTCTCTAATAGGTAATAAGATATTGCTATAGCATTTTTAGATTTCACGCTTCTCAATTTTGAAAACTGTAATTTTATATTTTTATCATGTGTCTAACAATCCAATCTTTAAAACAAGATGTGATCTTTAAACGTATGTTATCGATAATTTCAAACGACTAAATTTTAAAACAATGCGATTTCTGCTGTGATAAAAACGTATCATAAAATTTATAAACTGTTATGAATGATAACTGCTTTTCATTTCATTTGAATGCACCCATGCGTTATAATATTTACATCATGATTTGCTTTTTACGGTCTATTTATACATGCCAATCTTATATAAAAAATGATCAAATGAATCACGTATAAAAAAATGGATTCTTGAGTGGATTCATATAAAATAATTGCAATCAACATATTGACTTTATTGTGTTTTTATGCATAATGTGAATCTATATGTGTGCGCAATTTTACTTCTTTCCCCTGAGCAAAAGGAAATGATGTGGATTCTTGAGCCTATAGCTGAGCCTTTGTATCATCTCCAACTGCCGTTTTTCTTAGCTGTTGTTGTAAGTGGTCTGTGTGCTGCCGTTATAGGCTTATTGATTGCTCTTCCTATCTTACGTCTTGGAGGTGATTATCTTGGAATTGCAACATTAGGGTTTGCGGAAATTATTCGCATTGTCATCACAAACGCAGTCCCTATAACAAATGGCTCTTTGGGAATTAAAGGAATACCCCAAGATGCAACATTATGGTGGAATTATGGTTGGTTAGCATTTACAATCATTTTCACTGTTCTCTTGCTAAAAAGCAACACTGGTAACGTGTTGCGTGCTATTCGCGATGATGAAATTGCCGCAAAAACAATGGGGATTAATTCTTTTTTCTACCGTAGCTTTTCCTTTACTATTGGTGCCTTTTTTGCAGGTATAGGAGGAGCATTGATGGCTGCTCTGATTTCAACAATCGATCCTAAAATGTTTAACTTTCTTCTAACATTTAATATTTTGATGATTGTCGTTGCTGGTGGTCTTGGTTCAATTACAGGAAGCATTATTGGTAGTGTTATTATTACAGTTATGCTTGAATGGCTGCGTATCATTGAAAGTCCATTTGACTTAGGTTTTATACATATTCCAGAAACACCAGGACTGCGTATGGTCGTTTTTTCTCTTTTATTACTCATAATTATTTTATTTTGGAGAAAAGGTTTGTTAGGACAACATGAATTTTCGTGGAATGGAATTTATAACTTTTTAAAACGCAAGAAGCTCTCTAATACTGAGGGCAAACTATGAACGATACCATTCTTTCACTCGATGATATTGTAATGCGTTTTGGCGGACTGACTGCTGTAAATAACGTGAATATAGCAATCAAGCGGGGAGTAATTACCGGATTAATTGGTCCTAATGGTGCTGGGAAAACGACAGTTTTTAATATGATTTCTGGATTTTATGCTCCCACAAGTGGGACCATTCTTTTTGATGACCAAAAAATTTCTGGAGCACCTCCTTATGTGATTTGTAAACGCCATATTGCGCGAACATTTCAAAATATTCGCCTTTTTTCAGGGTTAACAGTGTTGCAAAATGTTATGGTGGGAGCGCATATTAGACAAAAACATTCGTGGATTTCTTCAGCTTTATTTTTTCCAAAAGCGGTGAAAGAAAAAAAAGAAGTCTATAAAAATTCAATGGAACTTCTTGAACGATTACAGCTTGATCATCTTGCCAATCAATCAGCAACAACTTTACCCTATGGTGTGCAAAGACGTCTAGAAATTGCGCGTGCACTTGCAACAAGACCAAAACTACTTCTTCTTGATGAGCCTGTTGCTGGTATGAATCCACAAGAAAGCGAGGACCTTAGAAAGTTCATAGCGAAAGTACAAAAAGATTTTGATCTTACAATTTTACTCATCGAACATGATATGAAAGTTGTTATGGGACTTTGCCAATATATTTGGGTCATGGAATATGGCTGTTGCATTGCCAATGGTACACCAGATGAAATTCGCAACAACCCTAAAGTTATTGAAGCTTATCTTGGCGGAGATGTTTATGGACATTCTTAAAATTAAAAATCTTCACGTTCATTATGGTGCCATAAAAGCTATTCAAAATCTTTCCATGTCTATAAAAAAAGGAAATATAGTCACTTTAATTGGTGCCAATGGTGCAGGAAAAAGTAGCATTGTACGATCAATTACAGGACTTAATCGTTCTATTTATGGGGAAATTACCTATAAAGGTGAATCAATTGTTAAAAAGTCACCGGAAGAGATCTTGCGATTAGGCATTGCTCTTAGTCCTGAAGGGCGACGTATTATGCCTCACCTTACTGTTTTAGAGAATCTACATCTTGGTGCTTATATTCGTCATGATAAATCGGGAATTGCTCGCGATATAGAGTGGATATTCGAGCTCTTTCCTCGTCTACGTGAAAGAGCAAAACAGTTGGGTGGCACAATGTCAGGTGGTGAACAACAAATGGTTGCTGTAGGCCGCGCCCTCATGAGCAACCCTGATATGGTCATATTAGACGAGCCTTCTTTAGGTTTGGCACCACTTCTTGTTCGGGAAATCCTTTCAATTATCCAAAAAATTAATGAGATGGGAAAAACTGTTCTTCTCATTGAACAAAATGCATTTGCGGCACTTTCTATTGCTGACTATGCCTATATTCTAGAGGTAGGACATGTCTTATTTCACGGTGAGGGTAAAGCCATGCTTTCTGATCCGCGTGTCAAAGAGGCATATCTTGGTGGGTAAAAACTATACGATATTTATATAGGGCACTTTATTTAGAAAGCACCTCTTTGATTTAAGAGATGCTTTTTTGGTCTTATAACTATGCCCACCATTTTTCAGCATGAAACATTCCAGCTTCTTGTTCTATAATGTAAGCTATCTGAAAAATAACTTCTTCAGAAAAAGGTTTACCGATCAATTGTAAGCCAAGTGGTAAACCACTTGATGAAAGACCAGAAGGAATAGAGATTCCTGGCAAACCGGCCATATTAGCTGGCACAGTAAGAATATCATTGAGATACATTGCTATAGCATCGCTTTTTATTTTTTCATCCGCAATTCCAAAAGCTGGCGTTGGTGTCGAAGGGGTGAGAATAGCATCAATACCAGCAGCAAAACAGTGATCAAAATCACGTTTTACTAATGTTCTCACTTTCTGGGCTTTTAGATAATAGTCATCATAATATCCTGATGAAAGAACATAAGTACCAATCAAAATACGCCGTTTTACTTCATCACCAAAACCAGCGGAACGCGTATTTTCATACATTTCAATAATGTCTTTTCCTGGCACACGGAGTCCAAAACGAACACCATCATAACGCGCTAAATTAGAAGATGCTTCTGCAGGAGCGACAATATAGTAAGCAGGCAAAGCATATTTTGTATGAGGTAATGAAATATCAATTATTTCAGCGCCAGCCTCTTTTAACCAACGCATTCCGTTTTGCCAAATTTCAATAATTTCAGAAGACATTCCTTCCATATGATATTCTTTGGGAACCCCAATTTTCATTCCTTTAATTGATTGTCCAAGATAACTTTCATAATCAGGAACGGGAAAATTAACTGAGGTTGAATCTTTTTCATCAAAAGAAGCCATTGATTGAAGTAAAATCGCACAATCTCGGACATCTCGTCCAATAGGTCCAGCTTGATCAAGTGACGAAGCAAAAGCAATGGTTCCCCACCGTGAACAACGTCCATAAGTTGGCTTAATCCCTACTGTTCCAGTAAATGCTGCTGGTTGTCGTATTGAACCACCTGTGTCTGTTGCTGTTGCACCAGCACAAAGCTGTGCAGCAACAGCAGCTGCAGAGCCACCTGAAGAACCACCAGGCACAAGTTTTTCATTGGAGCCTTTTTTTCTCCATGGACTAATCACAGGACCATAATATGACGTTTCATTTGAAGACCCCATCGCAAACTCATCCATATTAAGCTTGCCTAACATAACCGCTCCATCTTGCCATAAATTAGCAGTTACTGTTGATTCATAATGCGGTTTAAAACCATCAAGGATATATGAACAGGCTTGTGTATGAACCCCCTGTGTTGCAAAGATATCCTTAATCCCTAATGGAATTCCTTCTAAAGGCCTCCCCTTCCCTCCGGCTAAACGGTTATCCGATTCAATAGCCATTTTTTTTGCTTGTTCAGCTGTCACTGCCACGTAAATATTCAAAGTAGGATTGGCTAGCTCAATCGCTTTTAAATAAGCTTCTGTTAATTCACTCGCTTTAAACTCTTTCTTTACTAGAGCATCACGGGCTTGTGCAATTGTGAAATTTGTTAAATCGGACATATTGATTCTCAAGTTTTTAAAATATAATAAAATTACTCAACGATTTTTGAGACAAGGAAAAAATTTTCCTCCGTCACCGGTGCATTTCCTACGATATCTGCAGCTTTATCACCATCTGTGATACGATCTTCACGCATTCGTAAAGTCATTGGCATAACTGACGTTAAGGGTTCAACATGACTGACATCGACTTCATCCAACTGTTTCACAAAACCTAAAATGACATTGAGTTCTTGTGCCATACACTTTGCTTCATCAGCATTGACAGCAATACGTGACAAATGCGCCACTCGCTTGACTGTTTCTTGATCAACAGACATACTATGCCTTTCTACTTTCTTATTTTGCTATTCATTTATCGGCTATACAAGGCTGCGTTTGCAAGCACAAGAATATTGATAACACAAATAAATGAAGAATATAACGATGAACCTAAAATACTAAAAGGCTTAAATGATAAATCCCATGGCTATTATTAACATAAATGAAGTTATGACACATCTCTTGCCTGGACAAATCATAGCAGGTTTAGATTTAGGTAAAAAAACGATCGGAATTGCAGTTTCTGATATGGGACTCATTCTTTCAAATCCGCGTTTTGTTCTTCAACGAAAAAAATTTACAGAAGACGCTCATAACCTTATAAAGTTTTTTGATCGTGAAAATGTAGGAGCAATCGTCATTGGTTTACCTCTCAACATGAATGGGAGCAGTGGTCCTCGTGCTCAAGCTACCAGAACTTTTGTAAGCAATATGGAAGCACATACAGACATTCCATTTATTTTTTGGGATGAGCGCCTCTCAACCGTTGCTGCAGAACGCTCTCTTTTAGAAATGGATATATCTCGTGCAAAAAGAACAAGCCGCATTGATTCGGCTGCTGCCGCTTTCATATTGCAAGGTGCCCTCAATAGAATTCAAAGCCTTCATCATATAGAAGGATAAAGAACATTGAGTAAATGTTCTGCATTATATCGTGCAATAAGCATGCCGTAGGAAGACCTCCACTGCCCCCCAAGGCGACTTTCCATATAAGCATTTGCCACATGTTCTATATCGATAGAACGCAATGCTGCAGCTGCAGCTGCATATGCCACTTGTTCAACAAAAAATCTTCCTGCACCCTCATTTGCCATAGCCATCTCTACAGAAGATTTAATAATTTCAACGGTCCGTGGCCCCGCTGATCCAATATCAAGAGAAATTTTCTCTAGCAATTTCTGGAATAGTCCCGGCGCTTTTTCAGCAATGAGAATTGCATCCTTTACCAGTTGATTGGCAGAAATATTTCTTACGATCCGTGCAGGCCCATTACACAACATCTGCGATAATGGACTATCCTCTACAAAACTTTCGATTCCAAGTTGTGCAACGACTTCGCCAATAATGGGTACAACTAATTGGCTTACATGATAAGCAATAATAGGAGTCATGATTCGTGCAAAAGCGGCCTCAGAACGGTCATTTGCAGCATTATCAAATGCTCGCGCTAAACGCAAAACCAATATTTGTGCCCCTGCAACATCCAATGCAATATCTGCAAAAATGCGCTCTGTCAGAGGTGGTAAAGGCTGATCTGGTTTCTTTTGTCGAAAAAAATCCATACCAAATTGAAGAGCAGCGCGCAAAACACCTGCCGATACAACTGATTGATCAAAACGCATCATCGTTTCGATATCTTTGATGACTTTAAGCCCTTCCCCCACATTCCCCAATAACCAACCATAGCACCCCTGAAAATCAACAAGACCTTCTGGGGTTGAGGTTTCTCCGGGACGCTGCAACAAATGACGAACAGATATGTTACCATTTAATGCACCATTTTCTTGAATACGTGGAACTAAAAAGCAACTTAAATGCCCCTCTAATTCTGCACTCACAAGATACCCATCCACTATAGGATTAATAACGTTGGTTTTTATAACATTTAAACGATAGAGATCGCGCCCCATTGTTTCATCAAAAGAAATTTTCTTAACACTTGGAAAATTGAAAGAGTATTTTTCCTGTTGTTCAACATCATCAAAAGCACAAGTAAGTGAAGCCGACTTTTTACTGTTAACAGGACTAGACGATACATCATATTGACGTGATAAAAGTTCATTTTGCCATTTTTTAAAAAGTCCAACATCACTAATTAAGACTGCAATAGCTGCACTCGTTGTCATAACCTCGTTCAAATGCCCTGTTTCTAACCCAGCAGATAAAGCCAAACGAATAGCACGTGCCTGATAACGTACTCCATTTTCCGAAGACGTATTTTCCCAAAGAGAAGTGACTAAACCAGCCTGTCTGGAATATTGTTGAAGAGTTTTATAAGAAGAGTGTATCTCTAATTTCTCTATTGGCCTTCCCCATTCATCATTATAGCGCAATATTGGTCGATAACGATTCATTAAAGAAGAAAGCTCCAACGCTTCACGACTCGCTACAAAATCTCCTATTTCTTCAAAACTTGTGAGCAAAAACTTAGGTAACGTAGAAGCAATACGAAACATAAGCGTATCACTGAGAAATGCATTTTTTTGGCGGGCATTTTGCGCAGACACAGCACTCATAGGCATATTCCTATTATTCCAATCATTCATATCATAGACTATTTGTCTTTTTGCAGTTAAAAAATGTTTATCATGTTCAAATAAATGCTTGTTTAATCTGTTTAAAGAGAGATAGAAAAGAGTACTATGACTCAAAATACTTTTTTTCCGCTTTTCCCCCACAAACATCTTTTAGGCATTAAAGGTCTAAGTGTACAAGACCTTTCTACATTGCTTGATCGTGCAAATGCCAATGTTACCTTTTCTGAAAAAATGGATAAAATAAAATCGACATTATGCGGACGAACTCAAATTAATCTCTTTTTTGAAGCTTCTACACGAACACTATCCTCTTTTGAACTCGCTGGCAAAAGACTGGGAGCTCATGTGATGAATGTGGCTATTGGCAATTCATCCGTAAAAAAGGGAGAAACATTGATTGATACAGCAACAACCCTCAATGCGATGAAACCAGATATACTTGTCATTCGCCATAGCAGTGCTGGAGCTGCCGCTTTATTAGCACAAAAAGTTGACTGTTCTGTCATTAATGCAGGTGATGGTGCCCATGAACACCCAACCCAAGCTTTATTAGACGCTTTGACCATTAAAAGAACAAAAGGTCGTCTTGAAGGATTAACGGTTGCAATTTGTGGAGATATTTTGCATTCGCGTGTCGCACGTTCTAATATCTTATGTCTTAATGCTTTGGGAGCACGTGTTCGTGTTGTCGCTCCTTCTACACTCTTACCAACAGAGATTTCCCATATGAGCGTTGAGGTATTCAATACGATGAAAGAAGGCCTTCAAGATGTTGATGTTATTATGATGCTACGCTTACAAAATGAACGTATGACAGGTTCCTTTATCCCCTCTGTTCGCGAATATTTCCATTATTTTGGCTTGCATAAAGAAAATTTAGCTTATGCCAAAAACGATTGTATTGTTTTGCATCCTGGCCCAATCAATCGTGGTGTAGAAATCGCATCTGACATAGCAGAGGGACCACAAAGTATGATTCATACACAAGTGAAAATGGGAGTCGCTGTACGTATGGCTGTTATGGAAGCTTTATTGGATTCGCGTCTGCGATTAAGTGGAGAAAAAAAATGACAAAGCCAATTGTATTTCAAAATGCCCGTATTATTGATCCTTCACGTACAATGGATGAAATTGGTACAGTCATTGTTGAAAATGGAAAAATTACAGCTGCTGGAAAAGAAGCCTTAAATCAGGGAACCCCTGAAGGAGCAGAGATTATTAACGCACAAAATAAAGCAATTCTTCCTGGTCTTGTTGATGCACGCGTTTTTGTTGGAGAACTCGAAAATGAATATCATGAAACAATGGCATCAGCAAGTCAATCCGCAGCAGCTGGTGGTATTACTTCTTTCCTTATGATGCCGGACACAAATCCAGTCATAGATAATATAGCGCTTGTTAAATTCATAACGTATATAGCACAAGAAGTATCATCGGTTAATATTTATCCTGTTGCGGCAATAACGCAAGGTTTTGATGGACAAACAATAACCGAATTTGGTTTACTCAAAGATGCAGGAGTCATTGCTTTTAGTGAAGGCAAAAAAACACTTCAAAGTTCATCTGTCATGCGATGCGCAATGACTTATGCACGTGACTTTAGTGTACCATTGATGCACGAAACACAAGACCAAGACCTTATTAGAAAAGGTGTTATGAATGAAGGTCTCTTGGCAAGTTGGCTTGGTCTTTGTGGAATACCCCGTGAAGCAGAAGTCATCCCACTTGAAAGGGATTTGCGTCTCGCGGCATTAACACAAACACGCTATCATGCAGCACAAATATCGACAGCACTATCTGCTAACGTATTACGCTTAAGCAAACAACAAAATGAGAAGATATCAGCGGGAGTATCCATTAATCACTTGTCTCTTAACGAAAATGACATCGGTGAATATCGTACCTCTTTTCGTCTCATGCCTCCATTGCGTACAGAAGAAGATCGTATAGCAATGACTGAAGCAATAAAAGACGGAACAGTCGATATTATCGTTTCTTCCCATGAACCTCAAAATATTGATACCAAATGTTTACCATTTAATGACGCTGCTGCAGGAGCCGTTGGTATGGAAACTTTATTGAGTGCAGCTTTACGTCTTTATCATGATAAAACTATATCCCTGTTACGACTTACTGAACTTTTATCAACAGCACCTGCAAAACTCTTTGGCCTGAATGCAGGAACACTCAAAAAAGGTGCTCATGCAGATATTATTTTAGTTGACCTTGAGGAACCATGGGTGGTTTCTGCGGAAAAGTTACATTCACGTTCAAAAAATACCCCTTTTGAAAAGGCACGATTCCAAGGGCGTGTTGTCCAAACTTTTGTTAAAGGGCAATCAATCTTTAAACTTGATCAATCAATTTAATGAGACTTTTAATGAGTGAAAGTGAAATATTTTTTCAGTTTTCTACATGGCTGATCTTTCTTATATCCTATCTTATGGGATCTATCCCTTTTGGTTTACTTTTTACGCGATTAGCTAAACTTGGTGATGTGAGAACAATTGGTTCTGGAAATATTGGGGCGACAAATGTTCTAAGGACAGGAAATAAAAAAATCGCTGCTTTCACACTTCTTTGTGATATGTTGAAAGGAACTGTTGTTATTTTTGTTGTAAATCTTTTAAATCCTCCAACAGAAAACAGTATTCTTGTTTTTTTAGCTGGTTTTTTTGCCTTCTTAGGTCATCTTTTTCCCATATGGCTTAAGTTTAAAGGTGGG
This sequence comes from Bartonella silvatica, assembly GCF_040545155.1. NCBI lineage: Bacteria > Pseudomonadati > Pseudomonadota > Alphaproteobacteria > Hyphomicrobiales > Bartonellaceae > Bartonella > Bartonella silvatica. The sequence continues at coordinate 18,459 of NZ_JBEPLI010000018.1, read as the reverse complement.
AAAGGTGTTGCTACTTATTTGGGTATATGCCTAGGATTTTACTGGCCAGCCGCAATTATTTTTATTCTTTCATGGATCGTAACTTTTTTACTCACACGCTATTCTTCATTATCTGCACTCATTGCTATTATAATTACTCCGATATTGACTTATTTTTCCTCTCCTTATCTCTATGGATATTATATGCTGATCGCTATGAGCATAATAGTCATTATAAAACATCGTGCAAATATCAGTAGACTATTCGCTGGAAAAGAAAGTAAGATCGGTATTTAAGCAGCTATGAATAAAGGAATCCTTCTCACGGATCGTCAACGCTTAAACTGGCTACGATTGTTGCGTAGTGAAAATATTGGAGCAGTGAGTTTTCGTAATCTCATTGATCATTACAAAACAGCAGAGAATGCTTTAGAAGCACTTCCTGAGCTTAGTAGAAAAGGTGGTCTTTCTGCACCTATTCGAATAACGACGATAGAAGAAGCGGAAGAAGAAATACAAAAAGCCGAAAAACTGGGCATTCAATTGATTGGTATAGGAGAACCGGATTATCCAACCTTTCTTAAGGTTACAGAAGCCTCACCACCTCTGATTGCTATAAAAGGCAACGTCTCTATTTTTAAAAAACCTTCCGTTGGGATTGTGGGGTCTCGAAATGCGTCAGCAGCTGGTAAAAAACTTGCAGCTCAATTTGCGCATTTTCTTGGAGATGCTGGCTTTACAACAATTTCTGGATTGGCTCGTGGAATTGACAGCACAGTACACAAAGCAAGTCTTTTAACAGGAACAGCTGCAGTGATGGCTGGTGGAATTGATCACATTTACCCTCCTGAAAACAAAAAACTCCACGAAGACATTCTTAATAACGGTGGAGCCATTATTAGTGAAATGCCTATTGGTTGGAAACCACGCGCTATCGACTTTCCGAGAAGAAACCGCATCATTGCAGGTTTATCACTTGGTCTCTTGGTTGTAGAGGCCGCACTGCGATCAGGATCCTTAATTACCGCACGTCAAGCCTCCGATATGGGAAGATTGACTTTTGCCATTCCCGGTTCTCCACTTGACCCAAGATCTGTTGGGACAAACAACCTCATCAAGGATGGAGCCCTGCTAACCACACACCCTTCTGACATCTTAGAAATACTTACACCATTAACGTCATCTTCTATGAATCCTCAACTCAATTTTTTTGAAGAGCCAGCTTCTCTTCAGCTTGAAAAAAATAGCTTTAGCGCACCTGATGAAAAAACAAGTAGTCCTCCCGAGATCGCAGACGATGCAGAACGCGCAGCTGCCCTCTCTGCTCTTTCAACAACTCCTATCGATTTAGACACGCTTAGCACCCATTCCGGTGTTTCACTCCCAAGCCTCTACCTCCTACTGGTGGAGCTAGAGCTTGCTGGAAAGCTTATTCGACACGCTGGTGGTTATGTGTCATTGTCGAATTCGAATCTTCCCCAAGAGCCTCAGCACTATTAATAATACTTTGCCCTTCCTTGGCCACCATATCCAGAAGCAATGCTAAAAGCGGGCTACGCGCCTGACGTGCCATATGATTCATTTGTTTTGACATATCTGTAATATATTGGATGACTTTTAAGTGATTTATAAACATAATTCTCTATCCTTGAGCATTTTCCCTCTACCTCTCAATAGATTTTATCTTAGCATTTTGCCCTATATTCTTGTATTAACAGTAGAAAAACAAATCGTGTAAATTCATATAGGGTATATTTCAATAATAACAATCACAAGTTGTACAATATTAATGTTTTTTGTATGGCAAACATTTTTTTATGTGTTCTTCACCAATTGCCATTAGCTATTCACGTGAAAGGGCGTTATAAAGGAGCTTTTTATTCCAACATTCGGGTAAAATTATGAATATCGTTATCGTTGAATCTCCGGCAAAGGCAAAAACAATTAATAAATATCTTGGCTCTCAATATAAAGTTGTCGCATCATTTGGACATGTTCGTGATTTACCTGCAAAAGATGGCTCTGTTTTGCCTGATCAAGATTTTTCTATGAAATGGGAGGCAGATTCTGCTGCAACAAAACGTTTGAATGAAATAGCAAAAGCAGTCAAAGAAGCTGATAGCCTTATTTTAGCAACAGACCCTGATAGAGAAGGAGAAGCTATTTCATGGCACATTCTGGATGTTCTTCGTCAAAAAAAAGTTTTAAAGGATAAACCTGTTAAACGGGTTGTATTTAATGCCATCACCAAAAAATCTGTACTTGATGCTATGAAAAATCCGCGTGACATTGACACATCACTTGTGGATGCCTACCTGGCACGCCGCGCTCTTGATTATCTCGTTGGCTTTACGCTTTCGCCTGTTTTATGGCGTAAACTTCCCGGTGCTCGTTCGGCAGGTCGCGTTCAATCCGTTGCTTTACGTATTATTTGTGATCGTGAATCAGAAATAGAACATTTTATTAAAGAAGATTATTGGTCTATTACAACAGACTTAAAAACGATCCGAAATGATTGTTTTCAAGCAAGATTAACAATGTTTAATCAAAAAAAGATTGGAAAGCTTGACATTCAATCTCAAGAACAAGCCGATCAAATCCGCTTTATGTTAGAAGAAGCAAAATATCATACGCTCAGTGTTGAAGCAAAACCCACGAAGAGAAACCCTTCTCCTCCGTTTACGACATCTACTTTACAGCAAGCAGCTTCTTCAAAGTTAGGTTTTTCAGCCTCTCGCACCATGCAAGTTGCTCAAAAACTTTATGAAGGAATTGAAATTAATGGTGAAACGGCAGGGCTTATTACCTATATGCGTACCGACGGTGTCCAAATCGCTCCAGAAGCTATTGAGACGGCACGAAAAGTTATTCATGAATCCTTTGGTCATAACTATGTTCCTGAAAAGCCACGCTTTTATTCAACAAAAGCCAAGAATGCACAAGAAGCACACGAAGCTATCCGCCCAACCGACTTTCAACGGACGCCTAATCAAGTACAACCTTTCCTAGACAATGATCAAGCAAAACTCTATGAACTTATATGGAAACGTGCAATCGCAAGCCAAATGCGTTCTGCTGAAATTGAACGTACAACTGTTGAAATTGGAGCTAAACAAGGAAAAAATCACGCAAATCTGCGTGCGACTGGTTCTGTTATTCGTTTTGATGGTTTTATATCTGTCTATATGGATCCAAGAGAAGAAGAAAACAGTGAAGAAAGTGAAACAACACGTTTGCCACAAATAAACACTGGTGAATCACTTACAAAAGAAAAAGTTCAAGCGCTACAACATACGACAGAACCACCTCCTCGCTATTCTGAAGCTTCTTTAATTAAAAAACTTGAAGAGTTAGGAATTGGTCGCCCTTCAACCTACGCGTCTACATTGTCTACACTATGTGATCGCGGATATATTATTATTGATAAACGAAAACTCCTTCCTGATGCCAAGGGACGTATCGTTACAGCTTTTCTCGAAAATTTTTTTAATCGCTATGTAGAATATGGTTTCACAGCAGATCTTGAACAAAAATTAGATCTTATATCGGATGGAAAACTGTCTTGGAAAGATGTAATGCGCGATTTTTGGGATGAGTTTAATGCGTCTATTACCAACATCAAAGAACTGCGCATCGCCAATGTTCTTGATGTTTTAAACGTAACTCTAGCACCTCTTGCTTTTCCCGCACATGAAGATGGAAGTGATGTCCGCTCCTGTCCCCTTTGTAAAGACGGAAAATTATCACTAAAATTAGGGCGTTATGGTGCATTTGTTGGCTGCTCCAATTATCCTGACTGCAAATACACACGCCAACTTGGAACAGACTCAGTTGAAGAACATGAAATCATGCGCCATGATGAACCTATTATTCTTGGGAGCGATCCTAAAACAGGAAAAGATATTTCCCTTCGTAATGGTCGTTTTGGCCCTTATATTCAACTTGGGGATGGTAAAGAAACTAAGCGTGCAGGCATTCCCAAGGAATGGCAAGAAAAAAATATAACTCTTGAAAAAGCCTTAGCTTTGCTTTCTCTCCCCCGTGAAGTTGGCGCGCATCCTGAAACAGGAAAAATAATCACAGCAACTATCGGACGCTATGGTCCCTACCTTACACATGATGGTAAGTCTGCTCCTCTTCTTCATGCAGATGAAGCTTTTGACATTGGCATAAACCGCGCTGTTACAGTGCTCGCCGAAAAACAAGAAAATAAAACAACACGAAACAGAGTAACATCAGCAGCACTGGCAACATTAGGAGAGCACCCAGATGGAGGAACCGTCACCGTCCGGAATGGTCGCTATGGCCCCTACGTTAATTGGGGTAAAATTAATGCAACATTGCCAAAAGATAAAGAACCGATTAGTGTAACACTTTCAGAAGCATTAGAACTTATATCAGCGAAAGCAGCGAGTAAAAAAACAACCCGTAAAGCTTCTTCCAAAAGAAAAGAGACATAAGCTTTGTCTAAAAGTGAAAAAAAAACTCAACATTTCCAATCACTCAATAAGGAAAACGTACCTCAAAAGGCGGAAATTCTTTCCTTTATTAATGAGAATCCTGAGAACTCAAGTAAACGTGAAATCGCCAAGGCTTTTAACTTAAAAGGCGATTCTCGTATTTGGTTAAGAGATGTATTACGAGAGCTGAAAAATGAACATCTCATATCAAAACAGCGTAAAAAGGTAGTAAAAAAAGAAAAATTACCACCAGTTGCTCTGGTAAAAATTATAGGACGAGATGAAGATGGCAGCTTAATCGCACAGCCTCTTAAGTGGGAAAGCTCTTCAAAACCAAATATTGAAATACGCTATGACCACCGCATAAAAGGAATAAACGTCGGTGTTGGAGATCATATTCTTATAAAGGTTTTTCGAAATAAAGCGCCTTACAGCTCTCCTTATACAGGGCGAATTATTCGTAAAATTGATGTATCCCCTAAAAGCACATTTGGTATTATTCGAAAATTAGAAACAAACCAATGGCGGCTAGAACCGATAGATCATAAAACCGACGAGCTTATTATTGATAACTCTAACATATCCTCAAAACTGAAAATAGAATCTGGCGATCTTGTTGAAGTAGAGGTTAAAAAAAATGTCGGTTATGAACTAAAAAATGCACAAATAAAAAACGTTTTAGGACATATTGAGAGTGAAAAAACACTGTCAATGATTGCTCTTCTTTCAAAAGGGATTCCCTATATTTTTCCCGAAGATGTTCTTGAGCAAGTTAAACATATAAAACCCGCCAGTATAGATAATCGCGAAGATTGGCGTCAATTACCGCTTATCACCATTGATCCACCCGATGCAAAAGACCATGATGATGCCGTTTATGCAACAAAGGACGAAGATCTTGAAAATCCTGGAGGTTGGATTATTGTTGTCGCAATTGCAGATGTTTCTTATTATATCAAAACGAAAAGTGCATTGGATAAAGAAGCACTAAAACGAGGGAACTCAGTTTATTTCCCTGATCGCGTTGTGCCAATGTTACCAGAACGTATTTCCAATAATTTGTGCTCCCTGCATGAAGGAAAAGAAAGACCAGCTTTAGCCGTTCGTATGGTTTTTGATGTAAATGGTAACAAACGAAAACATAGTTTTCATCGTATTATGCTACGTGTGGTTGCCAAACTCTCTTATCAAGAAGTACAATTAGCAATTGAGGGAAATATAAATAAAAAAATAGCTCCTTTTTTCAAGAGTGTTTTACTTCCCTTGTGGGAAGCTTATGAAGCCCTCAAAATTGCCCGAAATCATCGACAACCACTGGCATTAGAAATCGCAGAAAAAAAGATTATTCTTGATCAAAATGGATGCATCAAAGACGTTGTAAATGAACCTCATTTAGAAGCACATCGTTTGATTGAAGAATTTATGATACAAGCAAACATTTCAGCTTCTGAAACATTAAAAGAATATCATCAGCCCCTCATCTATCGTATCCATGATAAACCCTCTCTGGAAAAACAAGAAGTACTGCGAAGTTTTCTCCAAAGTTTGGGAATCTCCCTCTCTCGAGGTGCAGAGCTTACATCTGCACGCCTGAATGGTATTTTAGCAAAAGTCATGAATACGCCACAACAAGAACTGGTTAATCAGGTTGTTTTACGCGCGCAATCTCAAGCTGAATATAGCCCCCAAAATATTGGCCATTTTGGTTTAAACCTCCATAACTATACACATTTCACATCACCAATCCGCCGTTATGCTGATCTTATTGTTCATCGTGCACTCATTAAAGCCCTAAAACTAGGAAATGATCAATTAACAGAAAGGCAAGAACAAAACCTTGCAGAAATTGCTACACAAATTTCCCTCTCAGAACGCCGTGCAATGATGGCTGAAAGGGAAACCATTGATCGACTTATTGCCCACCATTTAACCAACAAAATTGGTCGTATCTTTTCAGGTCGTGTTTCTGGTGTTACAAAAGCAGGTCTTTTTATCTCTCTTGATAAACTCAATGTAGATGGTTTTGTACATATTTCTACTCTTAAAAATGATTATTATCATTTTGATGAAGCACAACATACTCTTGTAGGAAAGCGTAATCATAAAGGCTATCAATTAAGTGATAAAGTAGAAGTCAAGCTTATAACAGTACAACCTTTTGCTGGCTCTTTATCCCTTGAGCTATTAACAGAGCCGCGTTCAATAGCATTTTTGCCCAAAACTTACCATAAAGGCAGATTTATAAAGAAAAAACAAAAGCATACTTTTTATGGAAGAAAAAAATTCTAAAAAATCATTTTACATTAAATAAAGTAAAAAAATCTACAAAATGTGGGAATAGTTTTCTTCCAAATCAATTTAACATCAATGAAACAAATAAAACGCTCATTAAACATTCTTCATAAGAGAAAAATTTTTATTCTTAAAAAAGCCATTTTCCTGTAACCATAATAGTTCTTATAGTCTGTATACTTACAACTTATTGAACCTTTTAACCATATAATACTCTTACAGAAATTAAAAAATGAACAATTGATCAAAAACAATTCATACTGCCAATAAGATTAGACTTCATACGTTTTTGAAAATAAAATTATAATTTTTTTACTATATGAAAAACCATTACCGCTACCACTACAATAGTATGGGCTATAAAAACACTTTCTGCTTTAATTCTTGTGAAAAATGACCATTTTAAATAACTCCATTAGATATAATGCAATAGTTAGTTGCGCCCCTACAATAATTGCAGCCGTCTCCTTACTCGGATTTCATCACACTTAAGTATTTACAAAATCATATTCAATGATGCGTAGAGAGCATTTAAACTTTCTAGAATTCTGCTTTTTAAAATCAATATGAATTTATTTTAGAATGTAATATTAAACCATGACAATTATCATTATTCTATCAGAGTTTTAGATCAGTAATTTTGTATCACTTAAAAAATATTATGCAGACCTCTCTAATTAAAATGAGAATTGGCAATAGATCTTATAATCTGAAAAAATAGGAGCATTGGAAATCTTTAATTTGACTACACACCATTCCCTTATTGTACTTTCTTATACAGTAACTCTCGCAATTTAGAAATTAAATTCAAGAGTTTTAAAACAGCCTATACACGTCATTTATTCCCAATTTTTTCCAATATCATTTTGAACGCTAAAATACATGCTTACAATATTCCCTCTAAGAGACCTCTAGCCCCTCTCCCCTATCTATCGCCTCTCATAAAAATATAGCTGAACACTTTATCACAAATGATACTGGTTAACTATTTTCCTCTCAACCCCTATCAGCATTATAAGCAATTGTGCAAAGGAAAACCCTATTCCTTTATAAATTGCGCTACCTAAAATCTCATTAAAATTTTTATGATACATGAATCATCAAAGCCCCATACTTTTAATGTTATATTCCCTTTTTCTTGAAAGCGTATTGGCAGCTCTTTTAAATAATAAAACTCACCTATCTTTCTATATGTCTTTAAATTTTTTGTTTTTTAGCAAAAATAGCTTATTTTTTGTCTTATTATATCATTTGCATGTTTGGACAACATATGAAGAAATTAATCAGCTCTTGACTTTTTTTAGAACATACTTAATGTTGCTCAAAAATCTAATTCCAGTGAAAATACGTTTTTATAGAAAATTAATACCATTTTTAATATAAATAGGATCCTTAAATTATGGCTAAGGCAGCAACCATTAAGATCAAGCTTTTATCAACCGCGGATACCGGTTTTTTCTATGTTACAAAGAAAAATAGCCGGACAACAACAGATAAAATGAGCAAACGTAAATATGATCCAGTTGTAAAAAAACATGTTGAGTTTAAAGAAACAAAAATTAAATAATAGGAGTGACTGTTTGGCCAATAGGTTTTACACTCACAGATAGATTTTTTTTGTTTTTCAAGGTTATTTTCTGGGGAGGTTTTTCTTGAAGATGGTGGTGTATTTATAATTCATGTGTTTCTTATAGATATTGGCTGGTCTTTTGTCGTTTATTATCTATATTATGGTGGTAAGTCTTAGTCATAAGGTGGTCTTAATTTATTTTTATACCTAAGCAGAATAGCGCATTGTATAAATAAGATTTTTTATTAGAGCGAGATGATTTTTTATCAAAGAGCAGCGTTTTTAGAACTTATAAGAAAATTTCATCCGATTATAAACATGCTAGAATTGCAGCTTTTTTAATTCTATGAAAAAAAATTTCTTTTATTTTGACCGAAAGATGATCGGTGTGAGTACTTTGGCTGCTTTTACCATTTTTATCGTTATAGCAGTTTATTTTAAATATACTCAGGAAAAAAGTTCCTCTTTTGCAACATCTATCAAGGGGTATGCGACTATTATTGATGGTGATTCCATCGTCATTTCCTCTACTAAGATTCGCCTTATAGGAATTGATGCTCCTGAACTTCAGCAGTTTTGCGGTAAAAAGAAAACACGTTACCCATGTGGACTTGAAGCAAAAAAATATCTAGAACAGCTTGTAGACAATCAGCTTGTTACATGTCACTGGAATAAAAAAGACAAATATCACCGCATTCTTGCAACATGTAAAACACAAAAAATAAGCAATATCAATGCAACACTTGTACGTGATGGTTGGGCTGTAAGTTACTATAGTTATCCTAAAGAAGAGGAAGAGGCTAGAAAGAAAAAAAAAGGAATATGGCAATCAAATTTTCAAAAACCGAGAAAGTGGCGAAAAGCACATCCTCGAACAGAATAAAAATATTTTTTCACTCTCTATTTTCCGATGAAGAAAACACACAGTAACCAAATTATAGAACTTGAAAAGAAAATTGCCTCCTGTCGTTTGTGTATCCAACAACCACTTTATCTTCCTGCCCTTCCTCATGAACCCAAACCTGTCGTTTATTTATCTGAAACGGCTTTGATCGCGATCGCAGGTCAAGCACCAGGGTTACGTGTTCATGAAACTTCTATTCCTTTTAATGATCGCTCTGGAGACAGATTACGTAACTGGCTCAATATCACGAAAGAGGAGTTTTATAATCGCTCTCTCTTTTCTATTGTTCCTATGGGGTTTTGCTTTCCAGGTTATGATAAAAATAAATCCGATTTGCCACCAAGACGTGAATGCTGTAACATATGGCATGAGAGGGTATTTCAAGCAATGCCACAAATAAAGCTTGTCCTTGCTATTGGAAGTTATGCGCAAAAATGGCACATTATAGGGTTAAAGCATAAAACTGTTTCAGAAACCGTTAAGGATTGGAAACATATCCTTTCTATACATCAACCCCGAGGTTATAATGTTATGCCTCTCCCTCATCCTTCATGGAGAAATAGTTTCTGGTTGCAAAAGAATCCATGGTTTAATGATGAGCTTATTGTGTATTTGCGTAACTTAATCCGCGAGTTTTTATAAACCAAATATATTGAGAGAAATATGGATCACCTTGACCAAAAAATTTTACATCTTTTACAAGAAAATGCGACACTCTCTGTCGCGGATATTGCAAAAAAAGTTGGACTTTCAACGACTCCATGCTGGCGTAGAATTCAAAAACTTGAAGATGATGGAGTTATTCAACGACGCGTTGCTGTCCTTTCTCCTCGAAAAGTAAATGCACATTTAACCGTTTTTGTTTCTATTCGCACCAATATACACAGCCACGAATGGTTTAAACGTTTTTCAGAAATTGTGCAAGAATTCTGTGAAGTCATTGAATTTTATCGAATGAGTGGAGATATTGATTATTTATTACGCGTTGTTGTTCCAAATATTGAGGCTTATGATCTTTTTTATAAGAAGTTAATTACTAAAATTGATATCTATGACGTCTCATCTTCTTTTGCAATCGAACAAATAAAATATACAACAGAACTGCCACTCAATTATATAAAATTACAAGAAAAAACAGTAGAATAAGGCTCTTAACTGATTCTTTAACCCAGATATTTCCCCTTCAAGTGGTCAAATTTTCTTGTTCTAAAATTGCCATTTTTGCATGCGTCAAAACAGCAGCTTTAACAATACCAGCTGCTATAGCCGCACCTGTTCCTTCACCAAGACACATCTTTAAGTCTAAAAGCGGTTCTTTACCAATTTTTGTTAAAAGTTTACGGTGCGCAGGTTCAGAGGAAATATGTCCTACAAGAGTATGATCAAGAGCTTGAGGATGCATTTTATAAAGTACTGCTGCTGCTGCTGTTGCAACAAAGCCATCTAAAATCACTGGAACTTTTTCCATTCTTGCTGCTAAAATAGCGCCAACCATAGCCGCAATTTCACGTCCTCCTAAGCGACGCATAATTTCAAAAGGATCATTAAGATAATCCTTATGTAAAGAAACAGCTGTTTTAACTGCTGCAATTTTACGTTGATAAAACTCTCCCTGAGAGCCCATACCACCTCCCGTCCATTCTTCAACAACCCCACCAAACAAAGCAAAACATAAAGCCGACGCTATTGTTGTATTTCCAATTCCCATTTCACCTATACACAAGAGATCTGTTCCACCAGCAATAGATTCCATTCCAAAAGCCATTGTCGCAGCAGCACTGCACTCATCCATTGCAGCATCTTTGGTGATATTTACTGTGGGATATTCCAAAGCTAAATCAAAAATCTTCAATCCAAGATCATAAGTTACACAAATTTGATTAATAGCAGCACCACCAGAAGAAAAATTCTTAACCATCTGTTGTGTCATAGATTGCGGAAATGGGGTGACCTTTTCCTCTATAACACCGTGATTCCCAGAAAAAATAGCAACTAAAGGCCGTTTTATGAAAGGTTTTTCTTCCCCTCTCCACCCTGCATACCAAACCGCAATATCTCCGAGTTTTCCTAAAGCTCCTTGCGCTTGCGTTAATTTTGCTTGTCTCTTTTTTGCCAAGGTTATAGAAAAAGCATCGGCAGTCGGTAAATTTGTGAGTAAAGCACGAAAATCATCAAATGGACGAACGGTCATGAAGATACCTTCTGAAAGCTACAATATTTAATAAGAATCTTCTCATATATACAGGATAATGAATAGTTTGTTATTCTTTTACAGCAAAAAAGAACCTTAAAGATATTAAGTATTATGAGAAAAATTATTTTTGCATTCTATTTCCCAAAAAAATAACTATTTTACTGACTTATAGATTAGAACTACAATAATTTTCTATTCTACATTTTTATATTATATTTTCCCATTTCTAGGTAGCATACTGTTTGACACAAGAATTAAACATTCTTGCTAAAAGAGACGAAATCACTTTCCACAAAGCTGTATTTTTCAAAATTTTCGTAAAAGAGTCATATTTTAGAAACTTCAAGCCACAACATAAAGTGAATCTATAAATTATGACGAAATGAGAGCAGAGAAAGCTTCTTTCAAAACATGTATATTGGCATCATTTTTTGTTGCATCATTTGATAACATCTGACGCCATCGACGCGCCCCATCCCGCCCATGGAACAGACCAATCATATGACGTGTCACGTGAGAAAGGCGTCCTCCTGATGCGATATGTTGAGCAGCATAATCACACATAGCTTCAATCAGATCACTATCACTCAGATCATTTTGCTGCTCACCATATATTTCAAAGTCAATATATTTTAATAAAGCTGGCTCATGATAGACTTGTCGACCAACCATGGTAGCATCACATAAAGCCAAATGCTTTTTGATCTCAACCATAGATTTAATTCCACCATTTATCCCAATGAATTTATTTGGATATTTACGTTTTAATTTGTAAACTCTTTCATAATTTAGTGGAGGGATATTGCGATTTTCTTTTGGACTTAATCCCTGTAACCATGCTTTGCGTGCATGTACCCAGAGTGCATCACACCCAGCATTCCAAACTTGATGAGCGAAAAGATCTAAAGCCAATTCTTCATCTTGCTCATCAACGCCAATACGACACTTAACAGTCACTGGTATAGTGACGACTTTTTTTATTGCTTCCACAGCACTTGCAACAATATCAGGATCTAACATTAAACAAGCCCCAAATACACCTGCTTGAACACGATTTGATGGGCAACCAACATTGAGATTTATTTCATCATAACCATAAGTTTCAGCAATTTGTGCAGCTTCTGCCAGTTTCTTTGGATCAGCTCCCCCTAATTGCAACACAATCGGATGTTCCTCATGACTAAAGGCCAGTATTTTTTCTCGAACACCATGGATTACAGCATCAGCCACAATCATTTCAGTATAAAGAAGTGCCTTTTTTGTTAAAAGGCGATAAAAAAATCTGCAATGTCGATCTGTCCAATCCAACATTGGTGCCACTGCAAATTTTACTGATTGTGGAGAACCATAAAGTATCATAAGATGATTACTCTTCCTTTTCCATTAAAGGCCTTCCATTTAAATATAAAGCTTTCTCTTTTTGCAACGACATAAAAAGTTTCATTTATGACCACTTAAAAGTGCCACCTTCTAATTGCTTTTTTCTCAATTGTTCTTAAACTTCTTTAAGGTCAATATAAAAATAACATACTGCTTTTAACAGAAGAAGTTCCAGATATTATAACCATATCTTCGACACAATAACCTATGGAATCATAGAGTAATCTACTCTACTATCCCTTCCCCCCACACATATATGCATCTAACAACTATAGCAGTACTGTCCAACATAGAATTAAGGATATTTTGAATCTAATCAAAAACAAATAAAAATATTCACAGCTCACCTCATTACACTTCAACAAACGCTTTTAGTTTTTTAGTGAATAGATGTTAAGAGATTTTAGAAAAACGGATTTTTATAAACCTTGTTTGCTTTCCGTTTGGTTTTTCATATAATAAGAAAGAGCATCAACCTCTTTCTTATTAAACAAAAGTCCAAGTTTTGAACGACGCCATAAAACATCTTCACATGTTTTAGCCCATTCTCTTTCTATTAACCATTTGACTTCTATCTCATAGAGTCCATGTCCAAAATTTTTTCCCTTATCTACTTTACCATCTGCAAATATTACCAGTGCTTCTGAACCATAAGAGCGTGCAAGCCTGCGACATGTGAAAGCATCTAACTCTGGAATTAAAAGGGCAATCTTATTCTCAATTGTATCTAGCCTATTATATGGAAAATCACCCCCGGGCAATATTGAGTTTTTTGTCCACGGAGCGCCTTTTGTCCCAAGTGCTTTTTCAACAAATTTCATCGCATCTTCTGCCAACTTGCGATAAGTTGTGATCTTACCACCATAAAGATTAAGAATCCGTGGCACATTTTCGGTTCCTATTTCTTGCAAAACATAATCACGGGTAGTTTCTTGTGCTTTTGAAGTTCCATCATCATAAAGTGCACGAACTCCAGAATAAGTCCAGACAATATCTTCACGCAAAACAGATTTTATGAAATATTCACTCGCTGCTGTACAAATATAATCAACCTCTTCATCTGTAATATGAACATCAGAAGGATCTCCCTGATAATCACAATCTGTTGTACCAAGCAATGTAAAATCTTCTTGGTAGGGAATAGAAAATATAATACGCCCATCACCATTTTGAAAAATATAAGCACGATCATGAGTATAAAGCTTGGGAACTAGAATATGAGATCCTCTAACAAGTCGTACAGGAGGGGTATCTTTATAGCTTAATATGTTTGCCAAAATATGATTAATCCAAGGACCTGTCATATTCGCAACATAAGAAGCCGTAACACAATATTCTATGCCGCTTAATTTATTCCGAAGAGTAATAAGCCATTTTTTCTTCTCTTTCTTTAAAAAAAGAACTTCTGTTCGCACTTTTATATCAGCACCCAAATTTTCTGCATCACGAGCATTTGCAATAACCAAACGCGCATCATCCACTCGTGCATCAGAATATTCAAAACCTTTCTGATACTCTTTCTTAAGTACAGAACAAAATTTTTTTGAGAAATTAACTGTTTGACTGCGCCACAGTTTTTGATTCCAACTTCCTAAATGATCATAAATAAAAAGTCCAAAACGCAACAGCCAAGCAGGACGCAAATTTTTATGATAAGGAAGAAGAAAACGCAAAGGACGTACAATATGTGGAGCCATACGCCAAATGACTTCACGCTCTTTTAATGCTTCACGGACCAATCTAAATTCATAGTACTCAAGATAACGAAGACCACCATGAATAAGCTTTGTAGACGCACTTGAGGTCCCCGATGCAAGATCGTTCGCCTCAGCCAATCCTACTTTAAACCCACGTCCAGCGGCATCCCTTGCCAATCCACATCCATTTATCCCTCCACCAATGATAAATAGATCATAATGTATTGTGATTTTCATAAATTTACTTTTCACCATTTAATTTTGTTTCACTGTACTCTCAATAAAGCAACTATAAAAGGTCAACGCACAATCTCTTGTATTGAATTAACAATATGCTTCTTCCATAATAAATATGCATCAAGGCAATTTTTGTTATCATCATAAATGAAAACGATATTTGATTAAAAAAAACAGCCATTTAAAAACATAATGCCCTTAAGGATGCATCATACAAATTCTTCATAGAGAAAAAGTTTGATGTTTTCTCTATAACCTATTAAATATACACTGTGGTTGAATGCTCTATTGTATATAGCAATAGTTTTCATATCATTTCTTAGTATCACAATAAAATATAAAGCCATATAAATGATCCATCTATCTCAACGCTCAAGAACAAGAATGCTCGTTACAAAACTTTCTGCAAAAATTATGCTGAGCATTTTCATTTTTTTATCTTCTTTATTAAATGCAGCATCAAATGATTTGAGCTTAGAGAAAATAAAGACACAACTTTTGGAAGACCCTACCTTTTTATCTAAACTTAAAGAAAAAGTTATACCTCATGTCAATGTCGACGAGCACGATATTCAAAAAATTGTAAGAGATTATTTACTCACTCATCCAGAAATTATGATCGAAATGCAGATTATCCTGCAAGAAAAATTAGAAAAATCAAGCGAGCAGAAAAAGAAAAATCAAGCTTTAGTTATTAATTTGTTCAAAAAAGAGATTTTTCACTCTCCTCATGATGCTGTTTTTGGAAATCCAAACGGAAAGAGAGTGCTTGTTGATTTTTTCGATTATAATTGTGGATATTGTAAGATGTCCTATTCCTATATAGAGAGTTTAATAAAAAAGTATCCAGATCTACGCGTTATTATTAAAGATTTACCAATTTTAGGACCTGACTCTATAGCAGCCCATACTGTTGCCTATGCTTTTCGAAAACAATTTCCTGAGAAATATCATCAGTTTCATAAAGCACTTTTAACCGGTAAGAGTCGTGCAAATGAAGCTAAAGCCATAAAAATAGCCGTTTCATTAGGAGCAGATGAAAAAAAACTACGCGCTGCAATAAAAGACTCTGGCCTCCAGACTTCCTTTAAAGAAAATATTCAAATTGCCTCCCAACTTAATATTACGGGCACTCCCTCCTATATTATCGGTGATAAAGTATTTATAGGAGCCGTAAGCCAAGATATACTGGAAGAAACGATAGAAAATATACAGTGAATAACTTCTCTTTCCTTCATCAAATTTATGAGAAATATCATAAATGAAATGATTTTATGCTTTCTCTTTTGGGATAACAGTCTTATAAATAAGGCTCCACACAGCAAATATTGGTTTAAAATTGCAAAGCATAATTCTAAAAAGTAAACAGCTAAAAAAATCTTAGAAAAGATCATTCGTAGTCTAGAGATATTTAATCATAATGATTAAATAGTGCCACCCTTCAGTGATCAAGGAGTTAGAAATAAAATGGCAACAAAAAAAATGGACGTGACAAACCATCCCCCCATTAATACGAAAATTATTCGTGACCTTGCTGAAATTTTAAATGATACAAATTTAACAAATATTGAAGTTGAACAGGGTGAACTTCGTATTTGTGTCTCACGCCAAAATACATCAATCACTCCTGAACAAACGGTTTACGCCCCCGTTTCGCCCCCTACTGTTGCAGTATCTTCTCCTTCTGCCCCAACAACGGAAGCTCCCTCACAAGAGGATAAATCGAAAAATGCGGTAACATCTCCCATGGTTGGAACAGCCTATCTTGCACCTTCGCCAGGTGCCCAACCTTTCGTAGATGTAGGGAAAAAGGTCTCTGAAGGAGAAACGTTGCTTATCATTGAAGCAATGAAAACAATGAATCAAATTCCATCACCACGATCAGGCACAGTAACCACTATTCTTGTTAAAGATGGCCAACCCGTTGAGTTTGGTGAGCCACTTGTTATTGTTGAATAAAACGGGAGCAACTATGATTCGAAAAATCCTCATTGCTAATCGGGGAGAAATTGCTCTTCGTGTTTTGCGTGCTTGCAAAGAACTTGGTATTAAAACCGTAGCCGTTCACTCCACTGCTGATAGTGATGCAATGCATGTTCGTCTTGCTGATGAAAGTGTTTGCATTGGTCCTCCTCCGGTACGTTCTTCTTATTTAAATATTCAGCAGATGATCGCTGCCTGTGAGATTACAGGGGCTGATGCCGTTCATCCGGGCTATGGTTTTCTTTCTGAGAATGCAAAATTTGCAGATGTCCTAGAAGCTCATAATATTACATTTATCGGCCCAACAGCTGCGCATATTCGAATCATGGGTGATAAAATTGAAGCAAAGAAAACTGCTAAAAAACTTGGAATTCCTGTCGTTCCAGGTTCAGATGGCGCCGTCACTGAAGAAGCGGATGCTTTGCGTATTGCTCACGAAATTGGTTATCCCGTTATTATTAAAGCTTCTGCTGGTGGTGGTGGACGCGGTATGAAAGTCGTTCATTCTGAACAAGAGTTTGCTGTTGCTCTTCAAACAACCCGTTCAGAAGCAGCAGCGGCTTTTGGTGATGATTCAGTTTATATTGAAAAATATCTAGAAAAACCCCGTCATATTGAAATTCAAGTTGTCGGTGATGGAAAAGGGAACGCTATTCATTTAGGAGAACGTGATTGCTCACTTCAAAGGCGTCATCAAAAAGTATGGGAAGAAGCTACATCACCAGCACTTAATGAAATGGAACGAAACAAAATTGGTAATATTGTTGCAAATGCATGTGCACAGTTAAAATATCGTGGTGCAGGTACTATTGAGTTTCTTTACGAAAATGGTGAATTCTACTTTATTGAAATGAATACGCGTTTACAAGTTGAGCATCCTGTAACTGAAGAAATTACAGGAATCGATTTGGTCCATGAACAAATTCATATTGCATCAGACTATGGACTTTCCGTTACACAAAATGATGTTTGTTTCTCCGGTCATGCCATCGAATGTCGTATTAATGCTGAAGATCCTCTTAATTTTACACCTTCACCAGGCGTTATTACACATTTTCACACACCAGGAGGTTTAGGCATTCGTGTTGATTCAAGTGCTTATTCAGGTTATCGTATTCCTCCTTATTATGATAGCATGATTGGGAAACTCATTGTTCATGGGCGCACTCGTTTAGAATGTATGATGCGCTTACGGCGCGCTTTAGATGAGTTTGTGGTTGATGGAATAAAAACTACGTTGCCTCTCTTTCGCGATCTCATTGATAACCAAGATATTGCAGATGGTAATTATAATATTCATTGGCTAGAAAAATACCTCTCTAGTCAATCAACATCTTCAACTTCCTAAGTTAACAATGAAACAGTGAATTTTTATCAGTGCTTTTATTAAACAATCATATAGGAAATGGTGTTTACACACTGCAAACGATGGTAAAAATAAAGGAGATAATTATTTTATAATATAAGTTTTTTAAAATATGCACTAAAATTGGTAATTTTCTATTTTCCTTTTTATAAGTTTATGCTAATCCTCTCACAGTTATGCCCTTATAGCTCAGTTGGTAGAGCACCTGATTTGTAATCAGGGGGTCGGGAGTTCGAGTCTCTCTGGGGGCACCATGCTTTTTTTTATCAAAAATAATTTATTGATTTTATATATCTTTTTTAAAGTGAGGGATGCGTAAATAAAAGTGAGGGAATAGGATTTTGCAACACATCTCTATAGGATGCCTCTTTTTTTACCAACTTTCTCAAGAAGGTCT
>NZ_JBEPLI010000017.1:0-28592 GCF_040545155.1 Bartonella silvatica | reverse complement strand
AAAAATGATCAAATGAATCACGTATAAAAAGATGGATTCTCAAGTGGATTCATATAAAATAATTGCAATCAACATATTGACTTTATTGTGTTTTTTGATATTATATCTTACATTGTCTAGCCGTGATGCTTGGGTATACAATTCAAGCCATGAAGCTTTATCTAAAAACATAAATAATATGATGACGTTCTATAATAGTGAAGTAGAGCGTTTTAATAATACTTATGCACATGCTGATCATAAAGCACGTACAAAAACTGTAAATGATTTTATCAATACGAATGCTAAAAAAATCAGTTGGAGTCATAATGTTAAACAAGAATTGGTAAGAGAAACAATCTTTGAACTTGAAGAAAAATGCTTCACACAAAGCCTTTACCGTCCTTTTACACGACAGTGGTTTTATTATAATCGCGTTTTCAATGAAAGAGTTTATCAAATGCCGCGGATATTTCCTATAGGGCAAGCGGTTGAAAATAGAGTGATACAAATTACAGGTACAGGAGCAAAGAAAGACTTTTCTGTACTTATGACTAAGACAGTATCTGATTTTCAAATGATAGAGAATGGTCAATGCTTTCCACGCTATATTTATGAAGATGCTGAATCCTTGAAAAACAATAAAAAGAAACAATCCCATTTATTTACAGAAGAAAGCACAACAGCTGGTTTACAGAGGCGTGATGCCATTACTGATGAAGGATTAGCACATTTTAAAGCTGCTTATCCTAATGAAAAAATCTCTAAGGATGATCTATTCTATTCGAAAGTCTAAAATAAAAAATTCTATATATAGGATTTTCATTCAAATTGAAGAACAATGCATACTCATCATATTAATAGAACGAATATGTTACCAAAATGCGCTAAACTCTCTTCCTAAAACTCCTCTCCACAGTACAACCTCAATACTACTTCACTACTTCTATTGAAGCCATAACACCACACACAAAAAATAATACACATGAACAAATATGATTATGCAAAATCTATTTTTTTATCTTTAATATCATCGATCAATAGACGCGGATCACGTGCAAGCCAAAGCGTAGGTATACGCTTTCCATTATTTTTCTTTTGCATAGAAGCAAGATTAACGGTTTGTTCTAAAATAATCCCCGCATTTTTAATCCACTGCGTTATCTGTAACTTTGAAAGTCTAGGTTTTATAGGAGCACTGCATGAATGTGAGGGCTCAACTTCATGGTCAATAAAATCGACAATCAACAAACGCCCATGAGGACGCAAAACACGCGCCACTTCCTGAAGAGCATTTTCAGGATTCTCGAGAAAATGCAAAGCCCAATGAAAAATGACTAAATCAAAAACTGTATCTCCGACAGAGAGAGACAAAACGTTACTATCAAGCACAACTTCAACTGCATGGCTATAAAGACCTGACAATAACTCTAAGACAGGCTCCGTCTTTATACGAATACTCAAGATAGTCTCAAATGGTTGGTCACCAACTATTTCCAGTAAAGCATTTTCTATAATGTTATCTGAAATATACGATAACCTTAATGTATCCCACTGCCTTACATTTTGTAAAAACTCTTCCTTCCTCGTTTTTCGACGTTGATTTTTAACATCCATCAAACGTGCAAAATCACATGCTAAAACCCCGTCATGCTTTGATAAAGCTGAAATAACAGCTAGAATAAAATTTTCTCCAAAATAGTTATAATAAAATTTAAAATATGTCCTATTTACCTTCTGGTAACATGTCACTAACTGTGCTTCATGCAATAAACACAGACACCGCGAGACACACGATTGCGTCTGGCCAAGAATGAAACTAAGATCAGAAATCGTTAAGTCCTCGTGATACAACAGTACGAGAATACGCAAATGCTTTTTTTCTGCTATTGTTTTCAACAGCTCAATCATTGCATTCAAGCTTAATATTTTTTTCATGAAGACTCCTTGCTGACCACATAACCATTTACCCTATTAAATAGAAAATTAAGCAGACAGCATAGAGTTGCATCTCATTTATTATGACTGTTTTTTTGATTGCATCAAAGAATAGAAACTTTTACAAAAAACAAATATCTCTTCCCTCCCCCCTATTTCCCAATTATGATAACAAGAACGCCTATACTGCTATAGGACAACTACATGTAAAGATATCTACTCTTCATCACACTTTGACGGACAATAGCTATTCACATAACGTCACCAGAACATAAAGCACGATGACTGACCAGATGAAGGAAGAAACTCTAACGTGTTAGTGGTTTATAATTTACACGCTTTAGATTAAGAGAATCAGCTCCAAAGCGGCGAACCTTATCAGATTCATATTCAGCAAAGTTGCCTTCAAACCATTCCACATGACCATCTCCTTCAAAAGCTAAAATATGCGTTGCCAATCGATCAAGAAACATACGATCATGAGATATAATAACGGCACAACCAGCAAAATTTTCCAATGCATCTTCCAAGGCACCCAATGTTTCAGTATCAAGATCATTTGTTGGTTCGTCAAGAAGCAAAACATTGCCTCCTTCCTTTAAAAGTTTAGCCAAATGGACGCGATTGCGCTGTCCTCCTGATAAATTAGCCACTTTTTGCTGTTGATCTGCTCCCTTGAAATTAAAAGCACCGCAATAAGCCCGACTATTCATCTCATATTTACCTAATTTAATGATGTCATTTCCGCCAGAAATTTCCTCCCAGACAGTTTTATCTCCAGCTAAAGAATCGCGGCTCTGATCAACGTAACTCATGTGCGCCGTTTCACCTATACGAATTTGTCCCGAATCTGGTTGTTCCTGCCCTGTTAATATTTTAAACAAAGTAGACTTTCCCATACCATTCGCACCAATAACTCCCACAATACCACCAGCAGGAAGCTTAAAAGAGAGATTATCAATTAACACACGCTCGCCATATGCCTTAGAGAGATTATCAACATCAATAACAACCTGCCCTAATCTTTCTCCTATAGGAATAATAATTTGCGCTTCTCCAGGACGCCTCTCATTTGCAGCTTGAACTAACTCGTCATAAGCCTTAATTCGCGCCTTTGACTTTGCTTGCCGTCCTTTTGGACTAGAAGCGATCCATTCTTGTTCACGCGATAACGCACGCTGACGAGCAGCCTCCTCACGACTTTCCTGCGCTAAACGTTTGGCTTTCGCTCCTAGATAAGCAGAATAATTCCCCTCATAGGGGATACCTTTGCCACGGTCTAATTCTAAAATCCAACCTGTCACATTGTCGAGAAAGTAACGATCATGTGTCACCAAAAGTACTGCACCTGGATATTCACGTAGATGCTTTTCAAGCCAAGCTGTCGTTTCAGCATCCAAATGGTTTGTTGGTTCATCCAAAAGCAATAAATCAGGTTTTGACAAAAGTAACCGACAAAGAGCAACACGCCGCTTTTCGCCTCCTGAAAGTTTTGTCACATCTTCATTTGCTGGTGGACAACCAAGAGCAGCCATAGCCATCTCTACTTGATTTTCTAAATCCCAAAGATTTTGGCTATCTATAATATCTTGAAGCCTTGCACCTTCATCAGCTGTTTCCTCGCTATAATTCATCATTAACTCATTATAACGCTCAACCATCGCCTGCTTATCTGCAACACCTTCCATCACATTGCCACGCACATCTTTGCTCGTATCAAGAACAGGCTCTTGCGGCAAATAACCACAACGCGCTCCTTCAGAAAGCCATGCCTCTCCTGTATACTCCTTATCCAATCCAGCCATAATACGTAAAATAGTTGACTTCCCTGCGCCATTTGGTCCTAAAATACCAATCTTGGCATCTGGATAAAAAGATAAATGAATATTTTCTAAAATCTTTTTATTGCCGTAAATCTTGTTAAGCCCAGTCATGTGATAGATAAATTGACGTGCCATAAATTTCTCTTTACAATTAATTTTATTTTATACATCCACATCTATTGTGCAGTATTGAAGAGTTAAGACTTTGAAAAAAGTTCTTCCGCTTTTTTTATGATACGGTAAAGAGGCATTTACGTATACTAAAAGCTCTTCACGCTATATTGATATATTTTTTCTCATCCCACAAGCCCTACTCACGGTTCTGAATGCAAAAAAACATCAAATCACAGAAAAAAAGACAGATTTTTTTATCCGTACCAGAAACATGCTATCAAACGTTACCGCTCTTTTCCATACCAGATATAACATTGTGCTTTTATCGTATTAAACCATATTATCAATGCGATACAGCCCCCCCTCAAAAAAACATTCTTTATGCTCCCTCCTTTTTTTCTCTATGGGCTTTACACTACGCTGTAGAAAACCCCTCTCTTTTTTCAGCAATTTTATGTTATGGAAAGCAGTGGGCTTCACCTCTTGCATTGATGTGGCTTAAGTTTTGCTTAAAAAACGACTGCCGCCGTATGGGATCTGATGTTCCAAGCTTAATGATCATGAAAGCTCTACACCAACATGTCGCAATAAGCGACTACAGTGCATTCCCCATTAAACAATGGTTGCACTTCGTAAAAAACTATAAAAGAAATTATAAAAATTTATCCATCCCTCTTTTTTGGCTTGATAATTATAAAAACAATAGGAATATCCACGAAATTATCTCAAAGCTTTAAGAAACAATATAATCATTTAAATTATCATAAAAGAAAGTCATCCAAAGAAATATGTTCACGGAAAAAAAAGCCCTAATCGTCATAGATGTGCAAAATGATTTTTTACCAAGCGGAGCACTTGCAGTACCACAAGGTGATACTATCTTACCCGCTATTAATAATCTTATAGACCATTTTTCCCATGTCATTTTAACACAAGATTGGCACCCTAGAAATCACTGTAGCTTTGCTTCTTCCTACCCTGAAAAAAGGCCCTATGATACCGTTGAGCTTGACTATGGAACCCAAATACTTTGGCCTGATCATTGCATACAAGGGACAGAAGGAGCAGAATTTCATCGATCTCTCAAAGTTGAAAAGGCACAGCTTATTCTTCGAAAAGGTTATAATAAAAACATTGATAGCTATTCAGCTTTTTTTGAAAATGATCAAAAAACACCAACAGGCTTACAAGTCTATCTCCAAGAACATGGTTTTACAGAACTCACTTTATGTGGTTTAGCAACGGATTTTTGTGTGGGTTTTTCCGCGCTTCACGCCATACAATGTGGTTTTAAAGTCAGCGTCTCATTAAATGCCTGCGCTGGTATTGATCTAAATGGATCTCTTAACAGAATGCTTAAAACAATGAATGAATCTGGTATAGAACTCTTGATGGCGCTCTAAATGCCCTTCATTTATATCACTCTTGCAAAACATAAATATGTTCCATTGATTTAGATGAAATGTGTTTATTTTAAGTGATGACGCTTAAAAAGCAGAGAAGAATAAAGTGCCATTCCAATAATACAGGTTCCTACCAATCCTGTTAAGATTTCAGGAACAGATACAACAGTTTGCAGATACATAATCACTGCCAGTGCTAAAATCGCATAAAAAGCACCATGTTCCAAATAACGATAATGCAACAAAACCCCTGATTCGACCAACATGATTGTCATAGAGCGAACGTAAAATGCACCGATACCAAGACCAATTGCGATAATAAAAAGGTTATGAGAAAAGGCAAAAGCGCCAACAACCCCATCAAAAGAAAAACTCGCATCGAGAATTTCTAAATAAAGAAAGGCACCCGCTCCCCCTTTGACAACTGTCGCTAAAGCAGTTTTTGGAGAATCTAAAAGCGAACTAACAGCCTCGACTCCTATAAATGTCAAAAGTCCATAAAGAGCAGAAAGTAAAAAAAATATTTTATCTTCTGCCGCAATCCACCCTGCAAAAAATAATATCAAAATTAGAATGATTGCAACATCCCCGCCCACAAACATCCCAAATTTTTGAGCACGTTTTTCTATAAAGGGAAACCAATGAACTTCTTTTTCAGGGTCAAAAAAATATTTCAACCCAACCATCATGAGGAAAGTTCCTCCAAAAGCTGAAATCCCTACATGAGCATCGGTTAAGATTCTAGCATATTGATGTGGTTCCCATAGAGCTAATTTGATGGCTGCAATTGGGTTAATCTCAGCCGCTACAGCAACTACGAGTAATGGAAAAACAATACGCATTCCAAACACAGCGATCAAAATACCCCATATCAGAAAATGACGGCGCCATAACGGATCCATTTTTTCAAGAACGCGAGCATTAATAATAGAATTATCAAAAGACAAAGAAATTTCTAAAATTCCTAAAACACAGCAAATAAAAAAATATTTAAGAATGCCAGTAATACTTCCGGTTTCAAACCAACCGATTGCGCCTCCCATAAAAACGCCAACAATTGTGAAAAAAAAAGCCCACCTGAAATAGCCTAATAAGGCCATGATCACTCCTCAATATTTATTTCTTTAAGTCATAGGGCGAATCGAAAAACCATATTGGTTAATGGAAAAAATAAATAGAAACCATATGGAAAACCTATTTATAACCCTTTTCAAAAAAGACAAGGGAAAGAAATTAATCATTCGATTGCTTTACTGGATAATGAATACCAATCTTAAATAAGATGCAATATAACAGATAAAAAATGACTTTTTATCCACTAAAATTAAAAAAAATAGAGAAAATAAAACTATAAATATTGACATTATATCATAAGATATTAATACATAGTGTGCCTTTATTGGCTAAAACTTTATACCATGATGATTACTGAGGGAGATAATTCGTGGCACGTCCTGAAACTGAATCAAAAACAATATTTGGAAAACGTTTACGTTATGTGCGTCTTGCTTTGGGAGACCCATCACGCGAAACACTCGCTAAAAGTTTTAGTATGACAAAAAACTCCATCGCTTTTTATGAACGTGGAGAAAGAGAGCCTAATCTTAGTGTCTTACAAACATACCACACATTGTACGGTGTTAATATCAACTGGCTTTTAACCGGACAGGGAAAAATGTTTGATACTGAGTATACAAACGGTAACTTTGACTGGAGTTATTTTATCAAAAAAATTGAAGGACTTGAAGAAATTCTTGTTAACAGTGAGAATAGTGAAGAACTAGACCAAGAAAAAATCGATAGTTCTTATGAAAAGTTGCAGAAATATTTTCCAAAACAAAGCTTATCTCATAACCTTAACCCAAAGGTTGCAACTTCTCTGGTTGATATGAAAGCAAAAATGGCGAATTCCTGTACTCTAAACTTATTTATTGACTTACTCATTCGCAGTATATCTCAAAAAGAGATGGTCACTAATCAATAATTATTCCTTTAAAATAGATAAAAAACATAGTCAAATTTATAAATATGAAAAGAATATTCTTATTTTTCTATGTTAATAAAATTTATTTTATAGTAAATGAGTTGGTATATTTTTATAGTAACCGCGCAAAATAATTTCTAGTGTAAAATAATAATAAGTCTTAACTATATTTTAAAAAAACAGCTATATAGTTCATGGTTTATATTTATAGAATATTGACAATAATACTTTATTATTAAAAATAATATTATTGTCATAGCGTGCTGTTTTAAAGAGTAAAAAATTAAGAGGCATGTATTGACTATTTATTGTAGAGATATACCTTAATGTTTGTAGTCAGATGAGTTGAATTTATCCTGAAAATTATCGACTATTTTATGAGGTAGGGGACATGTATTTTGAAGTGTTTCAAGGAGTTCACAACCAATGGTACTGGCGCTTGATCTCAGGAGATAAACAAAAAATTGCTTTTTCTAGTAAGGGTTACCCAACAAAACAGGATATTTTGATCAATATTGAGCAAATAAAAGAAATCACGCATAAAGCTTTTATTAGGGAGCAACAATCCTGATGTTTTTATTATAAACAATAAAATGGCTGATTTTGCCTTAATAAAAAAGGAGTTTTTATATAACTTTTAATACATGCAAGCACTTAGCCGTAACTCTTTGAAAAAGATTAATCTTAACATGCATCATAAGGCTGTTATGGTTAAATAAATTAATCTATCCCCCTCTAAAGTCTTATATTTTTTGTAAAAATAATAAATCTAATAGAACACACATAAACTATAACTATGATAAACCTATTTAGTACCCTCTGAATGCTTTTTTTCCCTTATTATGTCTTTTGTCTGGTTATCGTTAACTTTGCTTTTTATTTTACAGTTTTATAAAAAATGCGTATCTTTTCACCTTGCTACTGCAATTTTTTACGTCTTTTGATTGAGATTATTTGACGATAATAAACATCCACAATTTCCTGAATGGAATGCCCCTCATCCAATATTATTTGATGCAATATATACATCACAAAGAACGGGTTAATTTAATAAAGGGGATATAGATTTTTGAATAACCTTAGTGTAGCTATAAACTAGTGCGCTATAGGTCTTTGTCCTACCACAAACAATAGCTTTCTCATAAACTTGAGTGCCTTCATAAGCGATAGATTGGAGTGAATTTGAATAGAGATAAAAAAGATAATCTCATCACAAACCAAACTTTTGTTTTGATAATGAGTGCTTATTCTTTATTATTTCCAACTCCTTCCATAACACTTTTAAAATATTTTAATGCGTAATCAATAATGAAAAATATGAAAACTAGCTTTTTGTATCGTCTTCAGCTTCAATAATTTCATGACGTTGTTGTATGATTTCTTCATACTGCTTAATTTGTTTTTTCAGCTTTTCAATTGCTTGGTCACGTCTTTTAATCACCATACTTTGTTCTCTAACTGTCCTATCTCGTTCTTCAGTTATTCTCATAGAATCTCTTAAGAACTCATGCTTTATTTTTCTCGACTCTTCTTTAAGACTTCTCACTTGGTCATGATAATAAAAAATAAACCGTAACATGACACCAACGCAAAGAAAAATAACAATCAATATTCCGAATAGAACTTCATTTTCACTCATTTGAACTTCCATTAATCATCCTTAAATTGATCATTTCAATGAATTTCGTTTTATTTCATTATCCCCCCCCAAGAACGCAAAGCAGCCCTACGAAAGCTACTTCAATCTGGTCCTTC
Source organism: Bartonella silvatica (assembly GCF_040545155.1). NCBI lineage: Bacteria > Pseudomonadati > Pseudomonadota > Alphaproteobacteria > Hyphomicrobiales > Bartonellaceae > Bartonella > Bartonella silvatica. The sequence continues at coordinate 19,596 of NZ_JBEPLI010000017.1, read as the reverse complement.
TAATACCAATTACTCTTATCATCTTTTATTGACAAAAAATACAAACACGCCAATAGTCCTAAATACTACTAACGACGCAATAAACTTAACAAAAGCCCCCCGCGAATCATTTTTCCTAACCTCTTTTATAGTAAGTAGAATACTGTTCCTTACGCAAATCTCTTTACTACTGCGATATTCTTCGTAATCGCAAACTTCAGAACAGTTATAAACTTTTCTATTCTCACGAATCTTTTCATCACTACAAACTAAAACGTTTCCATAAAGTTTAGAATTTTTGATAATCTCTACACAACTATAAAATTGATAATTGCCATAAATACGAACGCAACTGTTAATGTACGCACTGAAACTAACCTGAAAGTTATAATGTTTTTCTGCCTTATAATAAAAAGGCAATTTACTATAAAACACTACATCACTAAATACTTGTACATCATCATATATATGAATAGTGTTTAAAATAGATAATATATGATATATGCATGCGCTATCAAAAAAATATCCATATTCTCCAAAATACCCAAGATTTCTAGAATATTTCTCCCAATATACACCTTCACAGCTAGGCGTAACATCAAATTCTATAACATAACCAAAGTTACTTTTTTTGATGCTTTCAAAATTTTTTAACACACACATGTGATACACTACCAAGCTCTAAGCTAATTTATTAAAACAGAAAAAAATCAGCATTTACTCACAAATTCGCACTTTTTTTATAGCTACGACCTTTTTTCTTAAGACCATGAAACTTCATTATATTTATACACTATCTGAACGCAGAAATTTCTTACAAATGCCAATGTTTGAGTATATCTTGATTTATAATGATGCTGCGTATACTATCAGTGACATTCCGTGAACACACTAAGTGCATTTCCATTCCTGGTTATGTGCGTCCACCTTGTCACACCCGTGAGGCTAAGCAACCATTTTTTATTGATTCGAATCTGAAAGTGTATGGGGACGTTTTGTTATTAGTTAAAAAAAACTCTATATCCTTCATAAGCGAAAAGCTACGCATGGACATTCTCGCGCTCCTTGTAACACATATTCTAGATTCGCAGTTTGATATTAACGCTATAGCGTAAATGTGTAAAGGTCTAAAAATGAAAAAGACTGAAAAAGATTGGTTCCAACGCTTAGTTAAATTAATAGAAAGTGACGGACGCACAATGATTGAGATAAGTAAAGCAGCAGGTTGTGGACAAAACTACGTACAACAAATGATAAGAGGCGGAAAAAGACCCTCTGTCGATAAACTGATGGCTATTCTTAACACACTTGGAAATGCCAGCGCCGTATATGTCATAACTGGTTTTAACATCTCCGATGAAGATTTAAAGCTCATCTCTTTGATTTCATCTGGAGATAAAAAGAAGATTGAAGCTTTAAATGTTCTATTGACTGATCAGAAGTTGTAGAGTTTTCTACTATTTTCAATACCTCTTGTTTTTGAGCCGTAGACAAAGCCTCCCATTTCACGATAAGATTAGATAAAGTTTCCTTAACTTTTTTGTTATTCTTCATAGTTATGCTCCGTATCGTCAAACTGGATAACGCTAAAGAGTTTACACATATTCCATACCTTAGAAAAGAATATTTGTAATAAGTGGATGGAAGCCGTTATGTACAAACAAGTTTTATAAAATTGGATGAAATTTTGCTGGTTATGTACCATTGTAAAACACAAAAATACCGCAAGATTCATATTTTTTTATAAAAAATGAGTATCATTATTTTTTATTTAAAACACTCACAACATGACTCGAATCTTGCGATTCAGACCAGTAACCCATCGACATGAAGACATCGCTGAAAAAGCTACTGATCTTCACATAAAAAATACAAAAAACTTATTCCAAAAGAAAATATATCACAATTTCATTCTACATAGCATTATATATATTTTTTAAACGATGTCGTAAAAAAATATAAAAATATGGTTTCATGAGCAACCATATCGTCTACAGCTCTGTAACGCACCTTCCACAAGACTATCTTCTCTCTCAAGGTTCCTTTAAAATGCCAGAAAACCTATAATACGCAAACACAGTAGCAAATCATTCAAAAAACAATGAACTAATTTTTAACGGTAACCGCACGCAAATTGTACGAACATTTGTAAAAAAGACAGCGTTCTAACTTGGAAAAAATATTTACAAATATGATGATGATTAATCATACAGTAAATATAAACACCTATCAGCGATATATCGCTTTATACATGCTGGTGCCACAATAATACGGTACATAATAACTAAAAAAGATAACAGAGAGTATCACTCACTAAAAATACAGCAAAACAAACTGAAGCTACTGCTAAAACCCTGTCCACGTAATGATAAACGATTGATCAAAGATACCATCAGTACATTCATAATTTCTACACTTTTGGAGCTAAATACCAATTTTATAAAATACATATACAAATAAGGCTGAATAATAACCCTCTTGAGTATATAATCACTATGATGGTTTTCTATATTGAATCATTACGCTACAGTATAACTCCATAAGAAAGGGATACTGCAGCCTTTTCCCACAAAGTAAGTTTTTTCTACAACAACCGAAAAAATACATCCCTATGGTAAGTATAGCAGCAAACTTTTATATTTCTTTCAATGAATGCGTTCTTTCATGATAAAAACTATCTTTGCCACAACTTATAATAAATGTGTACAGAATTCATTATTATACTGATAATATCATTATCAGTATAATAATGTCGCTGTAAAAAGTTGGATGAACTATGACAGCGGTCCGTATCCTAATATAACACGAGATGATGATATATCTATTTTTGATGTAGACCGGTCACATACCGCTCAACTCTTCACCTACAGCAAAATTTACGCCGTTATAGAACGACTGGTACGATAACATTACACTCCTAAAAGTTATTGAAAATCTTTACATAGTAAACTCTAGTCATTAACCGCACATCATTTATCCAAACTTACTGAAAATTATGAAGCCATTTAATAACAGAGAAATAAAGCTTTATTGACTCAAAAACATTGTGTTAATTTATTATAAAAAAAAGTCCGTTACAATTTACACATGGTCTAAATAATATTAATTTCGCTATTAATGACTATCATCTTAAACTATCTTTCTTTTATAAAAATTAAAACTACTCATTAGAAAAAATTTTAAAAATATCTGAATTCTCCCTTAAACTCCGAAAAGAAAAAAGATATATGCCATGTGGCACATTTCTGTTTTTATTGTATATTTTTAAAACAATATATTAACGTAGTTTTTTAACATACGAAGAAATGAACCTTTATTTTAGATGAATATTAAGCTGTGCCTTGTGTTACTATTAGATACGCGCTTTCAGCTTCTATTTAACATTTTATCTATTTGACACTTTAATTGAGAAGAAACAAAGTAAACTCGCCCTCTTCCATATCATTGAGATTTTGAGTAATCTCTTATAATATCATCTAAAGCTCTCGCTTATTCCATTATATCTTTTATATCTTTAGAAGAGAGCTTTATATTTTTAAAGCTATAGATTATATAAATTATGTGACCACGCTTTTTCATAAGTTCAAAAAGAAAGGGAGAATCTTTATAGCTTGTTTCTTTAATCTTTGCCGTATCAACAAACATTTTACCTTTACTCGTAACGAGACAATTTAAAGATATCCCAAAACGATTTTTATATATTCACATAGATGCGGGGAGATTTTGCAAACCAATTTTATCATTGTGCATAGTCATTTCGTGAACATAAAAATATTTAGCAAATTTCTCGCATTCCTTGAAATTAAGGAAAAATATATTGCTCGTAATCGTTTTGTGAATTCTGTTTGTGGTTCTTTTTCAAGTCGCGTACAAAAAATTTTCCTAACCTGAAAAAGAATGATACCTTTTATTACTGGTTGTTACCTTGATCAGTTATTCTACACTTAACCCAGCAAAAAAACAAATAGTTTAAGCATGTTTTTAAGCAGAAGTAAGAAACTTAAGACAAACACATAAAAATGAAATCATCATAATATGTTATCCGCATTACAACACCATAATATACTCGTGGTATAACAAACAAAAACGTATCAAAAACCATTGTCTAGTGTGAAAAACATTTGGATATGGTCTCATAAAAGCTAAACACGCTGCTATTAGCTTTGTTGATCTGCCTATTGAACATTTTTTGGATGACCGCGCCCCTAAAATCACCATCCTACTTTTAAAGTAAAGACATACAGAAACTATCTATAGGCTACATCCACGCCGAACATCATTCATAACAAGATTGAAAAAATGGTGGGCCCGGAGGGACTCGAACCCCCAACCAAGCGGTTATGAGCCGCTGGCTCTAACCAATTGAGCTACAGGCCCCACAAAGACTGCTTCTCTCTAAACTAAAACGCCTTATGATACAAGAGCCTACCTAAATTATAATCAATCTTTTTTCTTTTTTTATCGGTTTTTTTAAATAGTACCCTAATTTCTTTACAAGAACTCCCTAAAATGAGAAAGTAGTAAACTGATAAATTATAAAGGAGCAGATATGAAAAAAATAATTTTCCACCCCCTGAATCATTGTAGAGCTAAAATAGCTATAATAGCACTTGCACTGCTGGCAAGTTCACTCTCTATACACGCTGAAGAAAACACAATGAAAAGACCAACGATTACAGTTACTGCTACAGGCGAAAGCCAAGCAGCACCAGATATGGCTATTATCAATCTCGCTGTTGTTACAGAAGATAAAACGGCTCAAAAAGCACTCGCTGCCAATAATAATTCTATGAATGATATTATAAACGCGTTTAAAAACAATGGCATCCAAGCAAATGATTTACAAACATCAGGTCTATCCATTTATCAAATGGACTCAAATAAACATCACGAAAAAAAGAACAATGAAAAACTGTATCATGTTTCAAACTCTTTAACAGTGCGCATTCGTGATCTCGCTAATGCTGGTAAAATATTTGACCAAGCAATGGCACTGGGTGTTAACTCAGTTAATGGTATCACTTTTACCAATGCTGATACAAAGACTTTTTATCAAAAAGCGCGTAAAAAAGCAATCGCTGAAGCTATTGAAAAGGCTGAAACAATAGCACAAGCTGCAAATTTAAAATTAGGAAAAATCATTGAAATTAATGAAAATCATGACAGCTATTACCCTACAGCACGTCTCATGCGCGCCACAGCAGACACAAGCCACACCAGTACGAACTTTGCAGGGGGAGAATTGGGCTATAATGTCAGTGTTACAATGGTATTTGCTATAGATTAAGTTGTATTCTATTATCGATCATTGCGTGAGACAATTGATATCACTGGTCTTCGTGAATAAGGCCAGTGATGTAATTGAGGTAATCTTCTTCAGATGATAATTCATCTTCACAAACTTCTATCTTCCCACGAGCAGAAAATTGTGTCTGATGCACCGTCTGGCAATTTCCTGATATCAGTGGATGCCACCATTGAAGATCTTTCCCCTCACTAACCAACCGATAAGCACAACTCTCTGGAAGCCAGCGGGCCGATTTCACTGTTGCAACATCCAACGCTATACAATCTGGAACAATTGATTGACGATGAGCATAATCCTGACACAGACAAGTTTCCCTATCTAAAAGACGACAAGCAACACTGGTTGCATAGACATCACCAGTATCATCATCTTCTACTTTGTGCAAACAACAACACCCACAACCATCACAAAGGCTTTCCCACTCAGAAACAGACATTTCTTCTAGTTTTTTTACTTTCCAAAAGGGAGTTTCTTTATTCATAAAATTATCGCTATCTTCTTGAAATGAAAAAGTCAGAATATTCGTTATAAACATTTATAAAAAACATGTAACTTTAAGTATTTTACAATATAAAGCAGTATAATATAATCCACACGCAATCTGTGGCTTGTATAAAGGAATATAAATCACTAACCTGCAATATAAGTCATTCGTGTAAACTCTCTCATCATACAGAAAGCATATCTTAGTTACCCAAAAATAGAGAGATTTCAATCGTAATAAAATATTTTAAATCACATCTCTTAATAAACCGACCACTTCAAATAGAACAAATGCCAAAACGAGGAGAAATATTGACTAGAGTTCATTTTATCCGGACAATCCACAATATAGCCCCCTATTTTTCTCAAGAAGCACCTTAAGAACAATATAATATGTTTTTAATCCATATTTATGCTCAAAAAAATCGTTTTTAAAATGCACGAACTTTTACTAAGAATCGAGAAAACTACGTAATTTGCGTGAACGACTTGGATGTTTCAACTTACGAAGTGCCTTTGCTTCAATCTGACGAATACGCTCTCGTGTTACCGAAAATTGCTGACCAACTTCTTCCAACGTATGGTCTGTATTCATCCCTATACCAAACCGCATTCGTAAAACACGCTCTTCACGTGGTGTTAATGAAGCAAGTACACGTGTTGTCGTATCTCGAAGATTCGCCTGAATAGCTGCATCAATCGGCAATAATGCATTCCGATCCTCAATAAAATCACCTAAATGGGAATCATCTTCATCCCCTACAGGAGTTTCAAGCGAAATCGGCTCTTTCGCAATTTTAAGAACTTTTCGCACTTTTTCTAAAGGCATGGAAAGCTTGCTAGACAACTCTTCTGGTGTGGGCTCACGCCCAATCTCATGTAAAATCTGACGTGATGTGCGAACGATTTTGTTAATTGTTTCAATCATATGAACAGGGATACGAATGGTACGTGCCTGATCAGCAATTGAACGGGTAATCGCCTGACGAATCCACCATGTGGCATAAGTTGAAAACTTATAACCGCGCCGATATTCAAACTTGTCCACGGCTTTCATCAAACCGATATTGCCTTCTTGAATAAGATCCAAAAACTGCAAACCGCGATTGGTGTATTTTTTTGCAATCGAAATTACAAGACGGAGATTGGCTTCCACCATTTCCTTTTTCGCAATTGTTGACTCGCGTTCACCTTTCTGAACTTGCGTAACGATCCGACGAAACTCACTAATAGAAATAGCCGTTTCTTGTGCAAGATTTTGTATTTCGCTCCTCAAACTTTGAATTGTTTTCGCTTCACGCGTAGAAAACTCTTGCCAACCGCGTCCTGGCAAAGTAGCGATGTAATTCATCCAATCTGCATCTAACTCTCGCCCTTGATATTCTTTTAAAAAATCTTCATGACCAACACCATAACTGTTAGCAACTCGTTTTAGTTTACCCTCATTATGAATCAGTCTTTTATTTATATCGTAAAGCTGCTCAACCAAAGATTCGATACGGCTTTGATTTAAAGAGAGAGATTTTACTGCTTGAATCAACTCGCTTTTTAATTGAATATATTTTTTCTTTTGAGAAGATGAAAGGGCTCCTTCCTTACGCTCTGCTAAACTGCTTTCAACATGCTGATCTTGCAATTTTCGCAACTTTACATAGGTTTGAGCAATGAAATCCAATGTTTCCATGACTTGAGGATAAAGTTCATTTTCCATTGCAGCGAGTGACAAATTAACGTCATCCTCGTCTTCTTCATCATCCTCAATGCTTCGATCTCCAGTTGTCCCCTCTGCATTACGCGTGCTAGAAAACTTTTTTTCTTCTTTTTCCTTATTAATTTCACTTGCTTCAACGATGGGGGCTTGTTTAGCTTCTGGACCCGCATAAGTCATTTCAAGGTCAATAATTTCACGAAGAAGAATACGCTGATCTTTTAACTCTTCACGCCAAATAATAAGAGCCTGAAAAGTTAAGGGACTCTCACAAAGACCTGCTATCATTGTTTCACGCCCAGCTTCAATACGCTTAGCAATAGCAATTTCGCCCTCCCGCGAAAGCAGCTCCACGGCACCCATCTCACGCAAATACATACGCACTGGATCATCAGTACGGTCAGTTACCTCACGTTTATTCGTTACCGTTGCAACGGCATGGCTAGAGGCTTCAACTAAATCACCACCTTCAACCGTAGCCTCTTCGTCATCACGTTCGGACTCGACCTCATCTTCATCATCAACAACATTCACTCCCATATCAGAGAACATTGCTAAGATATCTTCAATTTGTTCAGATGTAACCTCATCAGAAGGAAGAACTGCATTCAATTCATCCATCGTCACATAACCATTTTTTTTGGCCAGCTTAACCATTTTCTTGATGGCACTATCAGAAAAATCAAGAAGAGGACTATCCAAATTTTCTTGGCTTGTTACTTCTACATTATTTTTCTGTTTAACCTTTGTTGCCATACTGTAACTCCACTCGATCACTCACGCAGCTTCTCCGTGACCAGCTTTTGTGTTATCACCTAATTTATGAACAGTTCCTCATAACACCCCCCTCTTAGAGGAGATGATTATGTGCAAGAATACATTTCACATACACCCTTCATTCACGCAAAAACACGGGAAAACCCCAGAAGTTTCCCCGACTCCTCTCAGCCTTTCTGAGACAATCTCTATACCCTACCGTAAAAACCAATTTCCCGCTTTTCCTAAAATTTAATCGTTATTCTTTATAAAATGTCGCTCTACATAAACTTCCTTACCTTAAACTCTAGGTGACTGATTCGCATCAAAAAAGCGAATCATTTTATCGTATCTTGCTTATTCCTGTCTATTTTTTCATCCAACCAACTTCCGAATCCTTCAATGACTGCTTCTGTTGCTCGCATCTGCTCTAGCTCACTTTTTATCTCACGAAACAGATCGAAAACCTCACTGTTAGGGTTTTCTATGAGTTGTTCTTCAATATCTTGTAATCTCTTATGTAGGTGGTATTCTCGAAGATGCAAGTATATAGCCTGCTTTAATATAGCACGAGCATCTTCTATAGGTGCTCCACCAACAACCGCGCGCATACCAATATGATACACAAGATATTTCATACGTTCTAACAAGGCTTTTTGCCCTCTTTCTTCCAAGAGCGCAATCATCGTCTTTTTATTATGAAGCTGCTGATCACCAAGAATTTCTAACATAGACTGATGAAAATACATTAATTGTTTATTTTGTAACTCCAATTCAATAAGAGTTTCAAAGTTTTCATGCCATAACTCAGGATAGTAAACGAGAATAAGTAAAATAACAGCCTCACGCAAGGGGATAGATTGTGAAGAGTTACGTACAATATCGGAGTTTGCCAAAACAGAAAAAGGCTGACTTTTTAATTCTCTATTTTGCGGAGATGAACGATATCTTTCTATATCCTTTTTTTTCGAAAAAGAAGAACGAAAAAAATCAAAAAGCCGTTTCTTTACGTCATGTAAGTAATAACGACGTATATCTTCATCTTTAATCGTAAAGATTTTCTGTTTCAGTTGTTTTTCCAGTGATGCTCGTTCCTCTGGGGTTTCAAAACTCTTTCCATAAGTAAAATGCCACCATAAAAGCTCAATCAATGGCGTTGCCTGTTCTATAAAAGAAGTAAAAAGTTTTGTACCACCGGTAGAGATAATTTCATCTGGATCTTTACCTTGTGGTAACAAAATAAAACGCACAGACACCCCTGCCTTTAACAGAGGCAATACACGATCCACAACACGAAAAGCAGCTTTTAAACCAGCATTATCGCCATCAAAACATAAAATAGGATCAGGCTCTATCTGCCATAAAAGCCCAATTTGCGTTTCCGTTAAAGCTGTTCCCAAAGGGGCAACAACTCGCTCAAAACCAGCTTTTGTCAACGCAATGACATCCATATATCCCTCAACAACAAGGAGTGGATGAAAATTTTTATCATGAGCTAGGCGACTATTTTTTCGTGCTGCTGCGGCGTTATAAAGTATATTTCCCTTATGAAACAAAGCTGTTTCAGGACTATTAAGATATTTTGCTGGTGTATCCTTTTCTAACGCACGTCCTCCAAAAGCAACGATACGCCCACGTAAATCTTCAATAGGAAACATAATACGATTTCTAAATCGGTCGTAGGAAACCGTATGATCTTCACGTAGTTTTAGAAGTCCACAATCTTCCATTTGTTTCATTGAAACCCCACGTACCCTTAAAGCCTCTTGCAAAGCTGTACGCCTGATGGGAGCAAACCCAATTCGAAAACGCTCTGCCAATTTTGGGGATACACCACGCGCATCAAGATAGCGACGCGCCTCCATACCCTCTCTCGTAAGTAAGTTTTGTTGAAAAAAATCAGCAGCTATTTTCATAACATCATAAAGATCAGCTTTTTTTATTTGATCTTGATGACTTTGTGAATCAAAAAGAGGTAATTTTACTCCTGCCAAGTCAGCTAAGCGCTCTACACTTTCTGAAAAATGCAATCCATCAAGTTCACAAAGAAAAGTAAAAATATCACCACTCACACCGCAACCAAAACAATAGTAACGACCTTTACGATCATCACAATGAAAACTTGGAGTCTTCTCACTATGAAATGGACAGCAGCACCAAAAGTCTCCTCGCGAAGGTCTACTTTTTTGGGGATCAAACTTCACCCTTTGTCCAATCACGGTTGAAATTGGTAATCGCGTACGAAGCTCATCAAGGAAATCAGATGAAAAGTGCATTATCTCTCACAGAGTTTTAAAATTCTTTTTTGCATATTTAACGACTTTAGAGCATAATTCCAATAATCCCTCTTAAGTGGTTGAAGATTTTTTTAAAAGTTTACCCCGGTATTTTCAAAAATGGAGCGTAAAAAAAGTGATCAAATTTCTTGTTCAATATCCGCTATTAGAATCCATTGCTTGGATCATTATTCTTATCATCATTGCGTTTTTAGTCAATTTTTTAGCCAAAAACCTGCTCTTTCACGCCGCAAAACGACTTTCTTTTTTTCTACCTAAAAATACAAACGCTGATATTGAGCATACCATTCAGTACGTATCAAATATTATTGCAGCCTTTACTCTTTCAATCGGCATTAACTTTATTCCAACATTGCCTGATGCACTCCGTACGGTTATAAACAACGTTGCTAATGCCTTTATTATTTTTGTTGTTGCCTTGGCCGTTTCTTCTTTTCTTAACGTGGTTAATGTCCTTTATGAACAACGTCCAACAGCACGTCTAAAACCAATAAAAGGTTATATTCAAATCGCTAAAATTGCGCTTTTTGCTATCTCTGCCATTCTGATGATAGCCACATTAATTGACCGCTCTCCCCTTATCCTTTTATCCGGTCTTGGTGCAATGGCTGCCGTCCTCATGCTGATTTTCCAAGACACCTTGCTTTCTCTCATTGCAGGAATCCAAATCTCCTCCACCGATATGGTCCGTGTTGGTGATTGGATACAAATCCCCAGTTTAGATGTAGATGGTGATGTTACTGAAATTGCACTCCATACTGTTAAAGTACAAAACTTTGATAAAACAATCACGACCGTGCCCATCCGTAAACTTGTAACTGACCCTTTTAAAAATTGGCGCGGTATGGAAGAGGCCGGTGGGCGGCGCATTAAACGGTCACTTTTTATTGATCAATCAAGCATCCGTTTCCATACAAAAGAAGAACAAGAATATCTTTCCCGATTTAATTTATTAGAAAACTATTTTACACAAAAAATATCAGAAATTAATGAATGGAACACGCATCTGAATAAAAATAATGATGTATTAGCCAATACTCGCCGTTTAACTAACATTGGAACATTCCGTGCTTATATTTTTTCTTACCTCGAAAAACATCCCAACATAGAACAAAATATGACTCTAATGGCGCGACAACTCCCCCCCACCCCGAATGGTCTCCCATTGGAAATCTATTGCTTTACCAACACAACTGTTTGGCTGGAATATGAAGGGATTCAATCTGATATCTTTGATCACCTTTATTCTATTCTTCCTAGTTTTGGTCTCAAAATTTTTCAAAATCCAAGTGGCCACGATTTTCATTATATAAGAGATGTAAGAGGAGCGGAAGAAAAAGTATCATGAATGGTTCACTGGTACTCCTTCATCTTGCAGGTGCAGTCTCTTTACTTCTTTGGGCCACACGCATGGTGCGCACAGGTATTGAACGTGCATATGGTGATACGCTTAAATATAAAATGCGTCACGTTATATCTAGGCCTTTATTTGCTATAAGTTTTGGACTTTTTTCAGCAATGATTTTACAAAGTTCTACAGCAATAACACTCCTTGTTGGTTCTTTTGTTGAATCTGGTTTTGTCTCAGGACTAGCAGGTCTTATGGCTGTACGAGGAGGAGAACTAGGATCAGCATTAGTTGTTAAAATTCTCTCCTATGATCTAACGATCGCCGTTCCGCTATGCCTTTTAATTGGTACTTGTATTTTCATGACAACTGAAAAGCGTGATTGGCGTCAAATAGGACGTATTTTTATAGGCATTGGTCTTTTGATTTTGTCTTTACAAATGATAAGCACAGCCACAGAACCTTTACGTGACAGTGCCATTTTACCGAGCATTATTCATTACCTTTCAACCGATCCTGTTTCTACTTTTTTATTAGCAGCCATATTAACTTACTTGTTACATTCATCCATCGCAGGAATTATTTTGCTCGTCAATTTCGCCAACTACGATCTTATCCATTCACAATTATGTGTTATAATGGTCCTTGGCGTTAACTTTGGTTCTTCTCTTATAGCACCGCTTTTAACACGCAACGCCTCTCCTAATACCCGCCTGATTCCCTTGGGCAATTTACTCATGCGCGGGGCTGGTTCTATTCTTGTTCTTATATTGTTTCTCATCTTTCAACCCCCCATCACATGGCTGGGCAATAATACCTCTACTCAAGTTATAAATACTCATATTATTTTTAATATTTTTATTCTCCTTGCGGGAGTACCACTTTCAAAATGGGTTCTCAAACTAACTGCAAAAATTGTTCACATAAGTACAAAAAAAGCACCAACTGACAAAATGCTTAATTTATCTGATCAAACAGCTCTCGATGACAGTGTTCTTGAACGCCCAACTTTAGCACTTTCTAATGCTATGCGTGAGGTCATCCATATTTGTGACCTTGTGGATATTATGCTCGAAAAAATTATGGAGCTTTATGAAAAACCTGATCCCAATATTATCCGTGAGCTCAACCAGCTGAACACTGTATTGGATAAAAAGCATATCGCAATTAAACTTTATCTCGCACGATTGTCTGGACAAAAATTGTCCGACACAGAAGCCCTTCAAACACAAGAGCTGCTAGGAGCTTGTATAAAGCTGGATCAAGCAGGCGATATTATCTTTCATAATATGCTTATGCTGGTTAAAAAGAAACAACAAAAAGGATTACAATTCAGTAAAGATGGGTGGAATGACCTTCTTCGTTTCCACGCCATTGTTCTCGCCAATGCCCATATCGCATTTAATGTCCTTGTCTCACGTGATACACACACCGCTCATTTGCTCGTGCAGAAAAAAGATCAACTCCGAAATTTAGAAAAAGAAATGAGTTTAAAGCATTTTAAACGTCTTCGTGAAGGTGATCTCCAAAATGTGGAATCGTCGAGCCTTCACCTTGACACTGTACGTGACTTAAAACAAATAAACTCGCTTTTAACCTCAATGATTTATCCAATTTTAGAAGCGCAAGGTCTTCTCCAAAGTTCACGCCTACGTAGTCCTACTGAACCACAAACAAATGAATGAATCTTAAAACTTTTGGACTGTTTGAATGACGCCCTATCGGTTATTAAACCTAAAATATTTACCCTGATCTATGTCCTTGTAAGAGTAACATGACGCTACGACACTATCAATATAAAAACTCATCCAATAAAATGAAAATATCAGTAAAATTACAATGATGTATTAATTTTTTAGAGATTCAAACCACTGCAATTTCTTGATAAAATGCTAAACAGAAATATTATTTATAATTGTAAGAACTCTTGTTATTCACTTGGGAAGTTTCTTTTCAAAGTTTTAAAGAATCCATTTTTCTTGTTCCTTCAGTTATATCATTTTACTTTTACAAAGCTTATTTTGGACATTCATAAAATGATATACTTATAAATATACTATCTATATTATCAATTTATTTGGCAGATATATTTTCTGTTTATCAAAAATGATTGTTATTTTTAGCGCTTTTTGATATAATAATAAAAGTTTTGTATATTTGTTATTTTATAGAATATGACACTGCTACATAAGTTCCGTTAGCTACAAAGCCCGTAAAGTGAAAACTTCAAAAAAAACTTCCATCAGCAGTGCCCTCTTCTAAATCTTAAACACAAAGGCATAAATCTTGACGTTAGTGAATTTTCTCCTAGTTAGTTCTATTAGCAAAGGAAAATATCATGGAAAACGCAAACATTGGCTGGATTGCAGCTATTATTATCGGTGGCCTTGCAGGTTGGGCTGCGCAATATCTTATGAAAAGTCAGACAGGAGTATTTCTAAATATCATTTTAGGAATTATTGGAGCTATATTAGCAAGTTTTCTTTTTAGCCTCTTAGGTGTAAATTTTACAGGCTGGCTTGGCTATCTTGTTTCCGGTTTTATAGGCGCTTGTATTCTTATATGGGTAGGGCGCAAAATTCGATCATAGAGTATTTTGCCTAGGATCTTTTAATGCTAGATAAAATAATTGAAATGTTTTTGCCGTAATCTTAAAAATTTCTGCGAGAAGAAAGTGGGAGTGAAGCACTTAAACTGCAATATTTTTGCATCAACGCTATTATATCCTCAAACGAGAGGGAGCAACAATCTTTATAACGCATCATCCTTCAATCAATATATTACAGCTCTATTTTTAATATTAGAATTGGTCAAACCTTAAGTATAAGATTGACATGACTTTTATAAAGATAACATACATATATTACTGTTTTTAAAATTTAATTTGTTTTAATATTGATTTTTCTTAAATCCTTACCTCTACTTAAACTTTAATAATGCAATACACTAACTCCATTTAAGCATTTCCTGCAAAACTGTAATATCAGCATAATCACCGCATATTATTATAAAATGACAGCTAACTCTTTTTAAAACGACTTCATAATTACGTACTCCATTAAAAATAGCATCTGCCTCCACAAACCTCTTCTGAATTTCATAAATGCAAAAGAGTTTTTTTTCTAATATACGTAAAGAATAACAGAAATATATAAGAACACTTCAAAAGTAATTTAATATAATTTTTAAAGTATTTCATAAATAAAATAATTTATATTTAAATATATCTATACAATAATTCATAATTACTATAATTGCACTACAATTAAATAACTCACTGTATGATAAATATTATCATATTTCTAATCAATATACAAAACTTACCCTTTTCTCATTCAAAAAACTTTGAATGCATTTATGTAATACAATTATAAAGGTCACATCTTTTTAATGAAAGGCACCATTATGCTCTTAACTGCCACTGTTTCAAAAGCTATATCACCATCTTTAATAAATGTAGCCAATTATTTTAAAGAATAATCTTTTGAAACTTTTCTTTTTGTTGTATTTTCATACAAAACACCACGATCCATATTATACGGAGCATATCCATTAACTCTCCCTTTTTTTGATAAATAATTTTTCATTTGCAAAAAATGCAGCTACTTCATGCCCGTTTATGATCAAATTGATGAATGGTTCTTTGCCCACTGATTTCATTTTATCAACATAGCTAAAATCATCTGATGGAACTCGTAGTGCTTTATTTGATAGTATGCTGGAACCATATGTTGTATTTTGAACTGATTTAGCTTTGTAATGAGTGAATTCAGTTTTATAATGATTGTTTAGGTTAAAGTAATCGAAATAAGGATTAAATTGAGAGATATTATTACCAAGACATATGATACGACCATTATCTCTATGTCTAAAGATGGTTTCACATAAACTAATTAATTTTTCTGGTTCATTTTTTAAATATTTGTTTTGTGCACAAATATATTCTTCAAGCATAATTGTCTTAACGTGAGGAAAAGAAACTGATTTATATTGGTTTGCCATTGATAAAGGAATGAGATAACCACATATTTTATCATTAGCAGCTTTATAAATACTTGGTTTTCTATAAGATATTTTTTACCTTTTTAGATTCAGCATCACCTCTTTGTTGTGAAAGACTGTCTAAATCTTCATCCATCATATTGTCATTATATATGATGGAATCACCTTCTGTACGGAATTCAAATGGTTTTATAACATTTTCGAGTTCTAAAACGTTGAACATATTATGTGAAACACGTTGTAATTCCTCTTTAGAACGTCTCACATAAATACCTCTTTTCATATGCATTACAAACAAATTTTAAAAGTACTAAATGTTTTTTTCCAATCCCCTCATCAAGAAAGTTCCATAAGGCATCATATGAAAGGGCTTTAGATAAAGCGCAATAGATTATTCACCTTATTTTTTTATGGAGATGTAATCCATCAATATATTTTCTACATAGCTTTTTTAAAATACTCTTCGCGGAAAGTTTTCTTCTCTCTTTCCATTTAAAATCTTGCTGCTTTTGTATTTCTACATTATAGGAAGTACTTATTTATATTATCCAGCATAGCATGCGGAATACGGTTTTAGATGTGGAGAAAAATGATGTCTGATTCCAAGAATTCCATTGCGCCATCTATAAAGTGGCTCTCTGATCAAGAGCCTCTCATACCAGAAAACGTTCGTGATTGGCTCATGGAATTAGGATCCATGACCCTTCGACTAAAAAAATACTGTTCCTGCCTCCGTGTAGAGCCACAACGTGAATGTTTTATTACGCAAGATAAATTACAAAAAGAAGAAGCAGAACATCTTCCTAAGAGTGCGCGTTATTGGCTACGTGAAGTGATATTGATGGGAGATAATCATCCGTGGCTTTTTGGACGCACCATTATTCCACAAGAAACTCTCCTTGAGAAAAACCAAGCATTAATGCATTTGGGAACGACACCATTGGGACACTATTTATTTAATAGTGGTCAATTAACCCGCGATTACATTCATATTGGCCGGCAAGGTGAATTATGGGCACGCCGTTCTCGTTTGCGATTAGCAGACAAACCATTGTTACTTACCGAACTGTTTTTTATAGCTTCACCACTTTACACAATAAAGCCAGCATAAATAATGGTGCCTTCCCCAGATTACACATAATTTATGGACTTTAAGGCTCTTTTTAAGGGTTCAAAAAATTAAAACTTATAAGCTCCCTCAAAAACATATTATGAAGAACTCTTCTTAAACTATTTTTTTAAGCCATCTTAATTTCTCTAAAATTTTTTCCATATTAAAGGCAATAGTCCTTTTTAGAAAAGTAAATAATTGATAATCTTTTAGCCTATTTAGTGAGGTAAATACTTGTAAAACAAAGCAGAATATAAAAGTATTGAGTGTTTCTAGGACTCCTAACAAATCTTTATTTTTCAACAAATTAGGAATATATCTAAATTATCGTTGCAAAAATTTATCTGGATAGTCTGGGACAGTTAGAATATTTGGAAACCAAATCAATACTTATACCAACATTTCAACCATAACAATTCCATAAGATATCATATATTGATTTATAAAAATAATGCACTTTTTCTCATGTTGAATAAACGTCCCTAATATCACAGGTTTCTCTCATTCCAGACCTGTTTTTGTTAAATCAACCAAAACCATCCGCTTACATATTACAGGTGATATTAGTGTGTAGGTAAAACTGTATAAGCAAGGAATAAACATGCCTCTTATGAACTTATCTTAGCAAGAGCTGTAGAAACCCATGAACCAGCCAATATCATGATGGTGCCGGCTTACTTCTTTGTAAACCTAAAGATGGGAACTCCCAATGACTTTATCGTTATACATTGAAGACTCTTTCAAATATTTTTCAAATTTCCCCACCATAAAAAACAAAATTTTTGCAGCAGAGCATGATAAAAAATAGCATCATGATGAAAAAGAGAGAATTTATTCCGATCAAGTCATTTCGAGTCTCCTTGCCCAACGTATCTTTGTAAATAAAGAACCAAAAACACCGCGATGACAAACAAACATCGTAGGAAAAATGGTAATATGATATCCTATTTGTTTCTCCTGTTTTAAAATATAAATTATAATAACAGTTTCTCTACCGTCGTTAAAACGCAGACATATCAAAAAACTCTATTGTGAAAAACTTATCCCCCCTAACAACTACTTATTATGACCCATTACGCAATCATTTAAACTAAGGTAATAGAAAAATTTAAATATAATGCAATCAGCCTCACTTAAATCCACTCTCAACTAGAATCACTTCCATTCGAGCATAATAATGCAAAATTATTATATCACTTAGTCTATTTCTAAACGCATAAAATCATATGCTTTGCGAATATAAATTATAAAGCCAAGCAAACAACACCCAGCCAGTAATGCGGCCATGGTTTGTGGACTATGCCCAGATATTTTTCCAATAACTGCTGCACTCAAGGCAGCACTGCCTAATTGTAAAGCCCCCATAACACCAGAAGCAGCCCCAGCAGCTTGCGGGTGCGAAGCAATAGCCAACGCTGTCCCTAAAGGCAATAAAAAACCATTGCCAAAAGTAAGAATAGCAATGGCGACAAAACTTGTCACAAGGGGCCACGGGCTTACATACATTTGTAAGCCAAACAGCACGCCTCCTATCACAAAAATAATATAACCACGCCATACAGTTCTTTCCATAGATTCTCGCTTAAAAAACCACTTCGCCACAAGATTCCCCAAAACATAAGGAAGAGAAACACTGATATAACTATAGCCAATATGTATTGGTGATAATCCAAAACTCATAAGTAAAAAAGGTGATTCTGCAATATAAGCAAAATAAGCTGCGTAAGAAAAACATGGAATAAGTGCATAAAAAACAAACTGCTTATTTTTAAAAACTCCCAAACACCCCTGCATAAATCCAACAACAGAAAAGTGCTGACGCTTTTGAAGTGGAACAGTTTCCTTAAACACAAAAAAACACAAAAAAATGGTTAGAACTATAAACAAACTTAAAAAGATAAAAGTCGCTTGCCAATTAAAAGCCTGTAATAATATCCCCCCAATTGAAGGTGCTAATGCTGGTGACATTCCAATAAAGGGAAAGACAATCAAATAAAGTTTTCCTGCTTCTTTTTTATCCAATAAATCATTGATAATAGCACGACTTAACACAAGCCCTGCACAAGCCCCAAGCCCTTGTAAGAAGCGCAGTAGAAGAAAAGCATGGATACTCTCTGTATAAATGACACTAAATGTAGTGAATAACCATAAAAATAAGCCAAATAGAAGTGTTTTTTTTCGCCCAAAATTATCACTCAGTGGTCCATAAATGAGCTGCCCCACCGCTAATGCAAACAGAAAAACCGCCATGGTATTCTGGATCTGAGATTGAGACACTTTATAGTATTGACACATCTCTCCAAGTGCCGGAAGAAAAATATCTGTAGAAATTAGACCTCCTGTTGATAAACATATTATAAATATAATGAATGGCAGTGTATATTTATGATTCATGGGAGAAAAGCACACTTTGAAATTTTAAATTGATATTTAAATATAACCTTATTTTCTATTTATTAACAGATAATATATAAATACTTTAACTATAAAAAAATTTACTTTTTATTGGTTTCATATAAAGTATTTTTTTCTTCCCAAATAAATATTTTTAACATGCCCTCTTGCCATGAAAGTACCATCAACAACATCCCCCATAATCAACTT
>NZ_JBEPLI010000016.1:0-34501 GCF_040545155.1 Bartonella silvatica | reverse complement strand
AAACGCTTGGCTACAATCACCAGACCTGTACAAGCGGCTAAAACCATAAGACCTGCGAATGCCCATTGCACTGGACCATTGCCAACCAATAAGCCCCCAAAGCCTGAACAAGACCCTATGATTGGTGTCCCTTGTGATTTGTTCGTTACCTCAAGATTTTCAATGTCCTTTAGAAGAGGATTTACACGCACGCTCCCTTATTACTCATATATATTGAGTGATTCAATTGTTATTTGTCGCCAGACACGGGAACAAATAACTCCAATTGAAGAACGGAACGTTAGAAACAAAAGAGTGAAACAAAGATAGTTTCTCAATTAAATATACAAAAAAGCTTGAAGTAAGTAAAATATCAACCAATGGAATCAAAGGATCCAAAATGCTCATACTCTGATTATAACAGACCAACTTGATTGAATGATGGTGCACCCGACAGAATTCGAATCTGTGACCTCTGCCTTCGGAGGGCAGCGCTCTATCCAGCTGAGCTACGGGTGCTAACAACTAAGTAATGACCTTTTAACTGATCATACTCTTAGCTTCAATGATGAATTATCATTCTTCAAAAAAATACTCTTTTATGACTTGTATTATGATATAATTTTTTATCATATCTAGGTATGATATATTATTTTAAACAACTAACTTTTTATATATCATGATTTTTTTATAAAAACTGTTTTATATACAGCTTCAAAACTCCCCCAAAATACGTTAAAAATGAATTGTGACTATCAGGATAATTCTTAATGATTACATTACCAGATCGCTTTCATTTTATTTCTGCCGAAACTGAGGAAGCGGTCAAAGCCGCTCATAAACTAATTTCTATTTACAGCCATTTTTCTTTGGAAGAGGCTGATGTTGTTATTGCAATCGGTGGTGATGGAACAATGTTACAAACAGTACGAGATGTCATGGGCACAGGAAAACCTATTTATGGCATGAATCAAGGATCTGTAGGATTTCTTATGAATGAATTTCATGAACAAAAATTGCCAAATCGTATTGCTGCAGCGCATAAAAAAGAAATTCATCCTTTACGCATGGTCGCAAAAACTGAATGCCAAGAACGTATTGAAGCACTCGCCATCAATGAAGTCTCGCTTTTTCGTCAATCTTATCAAGCAGCAAAAATTCGTATTAGCATTGATGACAATATACGCATGGAACAATTAAGTTGCGATGGCGTTCTCGTTGCCACACCAGCAGGATCTACCGCATATAATTTATCAGCACAAGGACCTATTTTGCCTCTCATGGCCCCACTTATGGCACTCACTCCCGTGAGTCCCTTTCGCCCTCGACGCTGGCATGGAGCATTGCTCCCCAATACGGCAACAGTACGCTTTGATATGCTTGAACCTGAAAAACGCCCTGTAAATGCTGCTGCTGATAATGTTGAGGTTAAATCTGTCCATTCCGTTACCATTTCAACAGCAACAGAAGTAACAGCCTCAATTCTTTTTGACTCTAATCATTCATGGGATGAGCGTATTTTATCAGAACAATTTCGCTATTAATGATTGTATTATGTTTCCTATGTGTATATGGCTGTTATAGTTTACTTTTTTGTGAGGAAGCCTTACCCTTTCAAAATAGAATAAAAGACTTGATGTTACGAATAATTCAAATAGCGAAGTTAAAATTGCAGAGCAATTGATAGAAAAATGATACCACCTTTAAATAGTTTTGATGATTTAGGTCTCTCGGAAAAAGTTATTAAAGCCGTAAAATCAGCAGGATATACAGCTCCAACACCTATTCAGAGTGGAACAATTCCCCATGTGCTACAAAGAAAAGATGTTTTAGGAATTGCCCAAACAGGAACAGGAAAAACAGCTTCTTTCGTTTTGCCTATGCTCACACTTCTGGAAAAAGGCCGCGCAAGAGCACGAATGCCTCGTACGCTCATATTAGAACCAACGCGAGAACTTGCAGCACAAGTTGAAGAGAATTTTGATAAATATGGAATAAATCATCGCTTAAATGTTGCACTTTTAATTGGTGGTGTTTCTTTTGAACACCAAGATCGTAAACTTGAACGAGGCGCTGACGTTCTTATAGCAACGCCAGGGCGCCTTCTCGATCACTTCGAACGCGGTAAATTACTCTTAATGGGCGTTGAAATTCTCGTTATCGATGAAGCTGATCGCATGTTGGATATGGGATTTATTCCTGATATTGAACGCATTTGTAAACTAACCCCGTTTACACGCCAAACTCTATTCTTTTCCGCAACAATGGCACCAGAAATTACCAAACTAACAAAGCAGTTTTTACATTCTCCAGTGTCCGTTGAAGTTACAAAAGCCTCTTCAGCCGCAACAACGATTTCACAATGGCTCGTAAAATCTGGAAATAAGTCGTGGGATAAAAGAGCTGTTTTGCGAGAACTTATCTACACTGAAGGCGATGAACTTAAAAATGCTATTATTTTTTGTAATCGGAAAAAAGATATCTCTGAACTTTTTAAATCGCTTCTCAGGCATAATTTTAGTGTCGGGGCACTGCATGGGGATATGGATCAATACTCACGCACAAACACACTAACTGACTTTAAGAACAATAAAATTAAATTTCTTGTTGCTTCTGATGTTGCTGCCCGTGGACTTGATATCCCAGCTGTGAGTCATGTTTTTAACTATGACGTGCCTACACATGCTGAAGATTACATTCACCGAATTGGTCGTACAGGACGTGCAAATCGTAGCGGAAAAGCTTTTACAATCGTTATAAAGTCTGATCAAAAATATATCAGTGCTATTGAAGAAATAAGTAATGAAAAAATTGAATGGCTTAATGGAGATCTCTCTACTTTAACAACCGATACTCTAGAAGATGATATCATCTTAAAGAAAAAAACGCAAAAGTCGTCAAAGAAAGCGCCTCAGAAGGAACATATTGCGCAACCCAAAAAATCTTTGAAAGACGATAAAATAGATTGTGGTCAAGCCACCCGTAATAAAATAAAATCACTTCAACAACATCGCACTCGAAAAAGTGAAGATTTATCTCCTCTTGGATTTGGAGACAATATTCCAGCATTTATGCTCATAAAAACCCGTAATTAAATTGAGGAGTTTCTGTTTTTTATAATACAAAAACCGATAAGATAATCTTAAAAACGCCGCTCTTAATCACTTTGAATAAGCAATCTTTCTGCTACTTTTTCGTGCCCTAAAAGCTGCAAAAGTTTCCCCATCTCAGGTCCATGATCCATTCCTGTCAATGCTTGACGCAATGGCATGAACAAACTTTTCCCGCTACGACCTGTTTCTTTTTTTAAGATCGTTGTCCAAATTTTCCAACTGTCATCATTAAATGTGCCTTCAGGCAAAAAATTAAGTGATTGACGCACGAATGCACGATCTTCAAGTGCGACTTTATCAAAATGAGTATCTTCATGAATAATTTTCCACCACAAAGCCGCATCATTCACCTTGTCAATATTGCCTCTTACAGCATTCCAAAAATTCTCTGCCATTTTTCCATCAATAGAAATATTTTTAAGTCGCGTTTTAACTTCTTTGTAAGTTAACTCATGAACAAGATGACTATTTAATGTAAAAAGATCAGCAGTATCAAATTTTGCAACTGATCTTGAACTATCTTGGAGGCTAAAATGTTCTAAAAGAGCTGCTTGATTAGGATAGGGGTGAACATTTTGCGATGTTCCAATCAAAACAGCAAGGCACTGAACAGCTATCGATTCAAATCCATCCTTCCGCAAAGAAAAAATAGAAAGATCATTATCACGTTTTGAAAACCCTTTTCCAGAAACTGTCGTCAATAAATTGATATGAGCAAAAACGGGCAATTCTGCATTAAGAGCTTTAAAAATAGCAATCTGAGCACCTGTATTTGTAATATGATCATCTCCACGAATAATATGTGTAATGGCCATATCTATATCATCAATGACAGAAGGCAATGTATAAAGGTAACTCCCATCTTCACGAATTAAAACAGGATCCGAAAGAGAGGACAAATCAATTGTCTGTTTTCCTTTTACCGCATCATTCCAACAAACTTCTGTCCGCCTTGTTTGTAACGGATTATTTTCAAAATTAGGGAGAAGAAAACGCCAATGAGGTTTGCGACCTTGTGCTTCTAATGCTGCTTTATCTTCTTGTGTTAATTTCAATGCAGCACGATCATAAATAGGAGGAAGTTTACGAGAAAGCTGAATTTTACGACGTCGATCCAACTCTTCTGCAGTTTCATAACAAGGGTAAAGAAGACCACGTTTTTTAAGCGTTTCCGCGACTTCATCATACCGACTAAACCGTTTAGATTGATAATAAACCTCATCAGGTCTTATACCAAGCCATTCAAGATCAACGGCAATGGCATCAATAAATTCCTGTTTAGAGCGCTCAACATCTGTATCATCATAGCGCAAAATAAATGCACCATTATGTTTTTGCGCATAAAGCCAGTTGAACAGCGCAATACGGATATTACCAATGTGAATATAACCTGTTGGAGAGGGGGCAAAACGGACTTTTATCATAAAATAAGCTCAATTCTTATCGCGAAAACGATTGACAATAGGATAACGACGATCTCTTCCAAAATTTTTATAACTGATTTTAACACCAGGCGCTGATTGTCGCCTTTTATATTCTGCACCATAAAGAAGCTGTTCAACTTTCTCAACTGTTTCCCGTAAATACCCCCGTTTAACAACATCACAAACACTCATGTCATTTTCTACAAGAGATTGTAAGATGTCATCTAAAACGCGATACGGTGGAAGAGAATCTTCATCTTTTTGATTTTCCCTAAGCTCTGCAGAAGGTGCTTTTTCGATAATATTGGAGGGGATTACGGCTCCTTCTGGTCCTAGAAAATTTTGCAAATGGTTTTTATTGCGCCACTGAGCTAATGCATAAACCTGTGTTTTATAAATATCTTTAATAGGATTAAATCCTCCATTCATATCACCATAAAGTGTTGCATATCCTACTGCCATTTCTGATTTATTGCCTGTTGTCACGACCATTGAACCAAATTTATTAGAAAGTGCCATTAAAAATGTTCCGCGTATACGACTTTGAAGATTTTCTTCTGTCACATCAGGCGGCAACCCTACAAAAATAGGTGCCATTACATTCAAAAAAGCCTCGACAGGTTGCACAATGGATATCAGTTCATAACGACACCCTAAAAGACATGCACATTCTTTAGCATCTTTCAATGACTCTTGCGAAGTATAATGATAAGGCATCATTATAGCGCGAACCCTCTCCGCGCCAAGAGCATCTACTGCTATTGCCGTACAAAGAGCAGAATCAATACCTCCTGAAAGACCAAGAATAACATCTTTAAAGCGGTTTTTATTAACATAATCTCTCAAGCCTAACACACAGGCTTGATAATCAGCTGCCAACCCACTGAGAAGATCTTCATTTGGACCAGAAATACAGCGCCATCCCGTTGTTTTTCGTTGCCAATGGCTTACAGAAATATGACTTTCAAAATGTTTCATTTGAAACATTATTTTACCTTGTCCATTTAATGCAAAAGACCCCCCATCAAAAACAAGCTCATCCTGACCACCAACTTGGTTAGCATAAACAATAGGAATACCCGATCGAAGTGCTTGCGCACGAACCACTTCTATACGTTTTAGGGTTTTATTACGCTCGTAGGGAGATCCATTAAGCACAAAAATGATCTCAGCACCTTTATTACTCAGATCTACACAAAGAGAAGGATCATTCCAAATATCTTCACAAATCATTATTCCCAATCTTATCCCATGATAGACAAGTGGCTCAGGTCGTGGACCAGGAGAAAATAGCCGTTTTTCATCAAATTCAGCATAATTTGGTAAATCGAACTTAAAACTCTCAGAAATTATCCGCCCTTCATCAAGAAGCACAGCGCCATTGTAAATATTATGATTACGGCTTAAAGGAAGACCAATGATAATCCCCGGCCCCCCTATTGTTACTTCTGCTAATTTCTCAACTGCATCTTCACATGTTTTTATAAAAGAAGGCTTAAGAACAAGATCTTCTGGTGGATAAGCACTTATAAAAAGCTCACTGAACAAAACAAGATCCGCTCCCACTTCTTTGGCCTTTTGATACGCCATCACAGCGAGAGAAAAATTCCCTTCAATATCACCAACAACAGGATTTAATTGAGCAATTGCAACACGAAAATCATCTATCATAAACTTTTGTATCATTTTATCAGTCTAGCAACAACAGCTCTGTTTTTCATTATCGAAAATATGCTTTAGACTCCTCCCTTACAAACAGGTAAAAAATATCATACATTTTTTCCTAACTATTGGCAGCAAGAACCAATGAATCAGTATGACGGTTTTTTTTAAGAAGCTCCGCAACAAGAAAAGCTAATTCTAATGCTTGATCTGCATTTAATCGTGGATCACATTGCGTATGATAACGACTCGATAAGTCTTCTACAGAAATAGCGTGCGCCCCACCTGTACATTCTGTTACATCCCGCCCTGTCATTTCAATGTGAATCCCCCCTGGATAACTCCCCTCTCCATAATGCACTGCAAAAAAACTTTCGACTTCCTTTAAAACATAATCAAATGGACGCGTTTTATAACTATTGGCAGTAATTGTATTGCCATGCATTGGATCACAAGACCATATAACTTTACGTTTCTCACGCTCAACTGCACGGATTAGTTTAGGAAGATAATTTTCAACCTTATCATAACCAAAACGCGTAATGAGTGTCAGACGCCCCAGTTCGTTTTCAGGATTTAGAATATCAATCAATCTCAAAAGCTCATCAGGATCAATAGAAGGACCGCACTTCAACCCCAGTGGATTTTTAATACCACGGCAATATTCAATATGTGCATGATCAATCTGACGTGTCCGATCACCAATCCATAACATATGGCCAGACGTTGCATACCAATCTCCAGAAGTCGAATCAATCCGCGTCAGAGATTCTTCATAACCAAGTAAAAGCGCTTCATGGCTGGTATAAAAAGA
This sequence comes from Bartonella silvatica, assembly GCF_040545155.1. NCBI lineage: Bacteria > Pseudomonadati > Pseudomonadota > Alphaproteobacteria > Hyphomicrobiales > Bartonellaceae > Bartonella > Bartonella silvatica. The sequence continues at coordinate 27,509 of NZ_JBEPLI010000016.1, read as the reverse complement.
TGTTTCACGTAATGCAGAATGCGTTTTTGACGTAATTCCTATAGAACGCATAAAATCAATTGCTTCAGAAATACGCTCTGCCAATAATTCGTAACGCTCACCTTGTGGGCTATTAGAAACAAAATCCAACATCCATTCGTGAACATTTTCTAAATTGGCATATCCCCCTTGTGAAAAAGCACGCAATAGATTGAGTGTTGCTGCAGATTGGCGATAAGCCATAGACATTCTGTGCGGATCAGGAACACGCGCTCCCACCTCAAACTCAATACTATTAATAATATCGCCTCGATAAGAAGGAAGTTCAACCCCTTCTTTGTTTTCCATATCAGAAGAACGTGGCTTTGCAAACTGGCCAGCAATACGACCAACTTTAACAACCGGTTTAGAACTACCAAAGGTTAAAACAATCGCCATTTGCAAAAACACACGAAAAAAGTCACGGATATTATCAGCCTCATGCTCTGCAAAGCTCTCAGCGCAATCTCCACCTTGTAATAAGAACCCCTGTCCTTGTGCTACAGCTGCTAATTCATTTTTTAAACTACGTGCTTCACCTGCAAAAACTAAAGGAGGATAACTCTGCAGCTTTTGTTCTACGTCTTCTAACACAGATTTATCTGGGTAAATTGGACTTTGTTTTATTGGCCTTGCTCTCCAAGAGTTAGGTGTCCATTTTTTTATCATTGCACTCTCTCCAGAGCTTAAACGCACAACTTATTATAAAAAGCTTTACCGCACACCGTAACATGTACAGCTCAAGTTTCTATTCTTTTTCCATTTTCATAAATATAACTTGGTTTATACATGGTTACCAATTCTTCTGCCATCGTTGGATGTACTGCCATCGTTTCATCAAAAATATCTTTTGTTAGTTTTCCCTTGAGAGATATGCCCAAGATCTGTGCCATCTCACCAGCATTCTCTCCTAAAATATGTGCACCTACAACAATACGGCTTTCAGCATCAACAATGAGCTTTATAAACATTTTTTCTGAACTTCCAGAAAGAACATTGCGCATAGGACGAAAAACTGTACGATAAACTTCAAGACGCTTATAATGCTGTAGCGCCTCTTCTTCCGATAAACCAACAGTTCCAATCTCAGGTTGTGAAAAAACCGCTGTTGTGATCAGATTATAATCAGGTATTGTAGGAGTATTTTCAAATGCAGTCTTAACAAAACAGACTGCATCATGGATTGCAATAGGCGTTAATTGAATATGACCCGTTACATCACCAACAGCCCAAATATGCGGTACATTTGTTGTCATTCTTTCATCGACAACAATTGCACCATCCTCATTCACTTGAACACCTACCCGCTCGAGTCCTAAACCCGCTGTATTTGGTATACGCCCCATCGCCAACATAATCTGATCAGCACGAATCATTTGCCCGTTCGATAAAACAACATCATAATAATTCTCTGTAGAGAGTACTTCAGAAACTGTCTCTCCATAGATAATAGAAATTCCTTTTTCAATCATTACATCATTAAGCAACTGTCGCAAATCATGGTCAAAATTGCGAAGGATTAAATCACCACGATGAATTAACGTTGTTTTTACACCTAATTCATGAAAAATATTCGCAAATTCAACACCAATATATCCTCCACCCACAATGACTATCGATTTCGGAAGTTCCTTAAGATCAAAAATCTCATTAGAAGTGAGGCAAAAATGCCCCCCTTTTATTGCTGTATTTGGTGCAGATTTTGCCCCTGTTGCGATTAAAATTTTTTCCGCACTCACCCTTTGATCCGTTACAGAGAGCTCTAGTGTATGATGATCTACAAAAGTAGCACGGCTTTCATAAATATGGACATTATTACTTTCTAATCCCTTGCGGTAAAGCCCTTCTAACCGTGATATCTCTGCATTTTTAGCTGCAACTAATTTCTCCCAGTTAAAAATTGGATCAGCATACTCCCATCCAAAACCAACACTTTTGCGGAACTCTTTTGCATATTGTGAAGCATAAACATACAATTTCTTGGGAACACAACCACGAATGACACAAGTCCCTCCGATACGATATTCTTCAGCGATAGCAACACGCTTACCAAGTGCTCCAGCAAGACGTGCTGCCCGCACTCCACCAGAGCCACTTCCAATAACAAATAAATCAAAATCAAAAGATCCCACGAACTATTCCTTCCCGCATGCCTTGCAATAATAAAACTATGGTCATTTATGATCAAATAAAAGTATTTTTTATTTTTAAATGCTATTCCTCTCTAAAGCAGCATCATAAAAAATCTATTTTGATTAAAAGACAGCGGAAAACTGCCCGTCTCAAAATAAGTAGAAAATCGTACATTAAATGACCTTCATTACATTACTTTTTATTTTCCGAGGAAGTTGATGTTATAGGGGTAATGGAGTCGTTTAAATTAAGTTCAGACATCTCCTTTTGCACATTTTTTATAAGATCTTGGACAAGAACAGAACGCCATGAATCAAATGTAGAATAAGCATCACGTGCAAGACTTGGCACTTCTTTCAAAAACTTTTTACCAGTATCCGAATTATAAAATGCCGTAATTGTATCAAGTTCTTTTTGTGTAAAATATTTTGCGTATACATGAGCAATTTCCTTTTCTAAATCAGAATACCGTTTCGTCAAAGAAAGAGCCTGTCTATCGACAATATCAGAAATAGTTGTTGCCAAGTTTGGATCATCACCGATCAATTCATCTTTAAGATCGCGTGCTGCATTTGATAAAAAGCTATCAAATTGATCCGTTGCACGAATAGCACTAATGGCTTTTCTCGCTGAATCTAAATGCTGCTCACTTACACCTTGTGCATAAATCACTCCAATATTAAAAATCAAAATAGCGAGTGCATAAAAACATACGACAAAACGCTGAAAAGAAAATACTTTGTTCATTTAATGATTACCCCGATAACTAATTATAATTCACATTCATTATTTCATCTGAAATCTGCAATATCTTTTTATGTACTAACATATCATCATGCAAATTGTCTTCTCTAAAAATCAAATGATTCTAAAACTTTTATTTGTCCATCGCTCATAGCGACAATAGCACGTGAAGCTAATCCCAAAAAAAGACCATGCTCAACAACACCAGGAATTGCAAGAAGCATATCTGATAATAGTTTTGGCTGCAAAATAAATCCCCAAGATGCATCAAAAATGAAGTGACCACCATCCGTTTCAAAAGGATTGTCTCCGCTCATTCGCAATACAACCTTCCCAGACATCCCTAAACCATCAGCAACTTTTTCAATGGCTTTACGTGTCGTATGCATACCAAATGGATTAACTTCAATCGGAAGTGGGAAAGCTCCAAGACTTTTTACCATCTTTGTTTCATCAGCGATAACAAACATAGAGCGAGATGCTGCGGCAACAATTTTCTCATGTAATAATGCCCCTCCCCCTCCCTTAATGAGAGTCATATTGGGGCCAATTTCATCCGCTCCATCAATCGTAAGATCCAATTCAGATATTTGTTCCAGAGTTGTGACTGGTACCCCAAGTTGACGACAAAGTTGTTCAGAGTATCGTGAGGTTGAAACACCAATCACACGCAGCCCAGCGGCAACACGCTCACTAAGGAGATGAATAAATTCGTTTACTGTTGAGCCTGTACCAATACCAAGATACATACCATCTTCAACAAACTCGAGCGCTTTAACAGCCGCCATTTTTTTTAACTTCTGAACATTCATGAGTAACCTTACATTTTACCAATCAACGAAAAGTTATTATAGGTTGATAAAAAACGATTTATTCCCTCAATTTTCCATCGATTTGTTTGTCATCTTTTAGTGGAAAAAACGCTGATTACAATACATTATTGGCATAGAGTAATGAATAATTTCATTTTTTTAAAAGTTATTGACATTTTCCACATTCAATAAACATTTTTCGTTTATTTCCCACTATTCACAAGCCCCATACATAAGATACAATTCACAGCTTTATAAATTATTCAAATATTAAAAATTTATTATTTTTTGAAAATTGATCAATTCTCCTGAATTTGATACCCTGTAAAATAATCAATCATCATAAAAAGTATCCTCATCATTTCATATTCTTTCACTGTCTAAGCCTAAATATGAAAAAGATGAAAAATGAACAGAAGCTATAATTTTTTCAAATACTGTTGTCTATGCCTATTCCACGGCCTATAAAACCCCATTGAAGACCAAATAATATCTCCACTTTTGGTCATCATTACGCTCCCTCGCGATAACAATTGTCGGGGAGTCAATGTTATCTTTGCCTTCTTGCTACATGTTTGATTATCCATTGTAAATGTCTTAATCATAATATCTGCTTTTACGCATTTCTGTATTTCTTTACGTAAAACAACCACTCTTAATCCATTTTCTAAGAAGGATGTACACATATGATGATCACAAATGAACTGGCCATGAAACGAAGGACCATATTTTGTTGGTTTGACTATCTCATCCACACGAAATGATTTTTTCCATATAGATGTTATGAACCTAGAAGTACGCGAACGATCAATATATAAATTCTTTTCATTTATAACACCTACAAGCTTCATACTGTCTGCTATGATGAGTTGTACAGGTGAATGCACCAAGGCAACGTAAATACCCGCTAAAATAAAAAAAACAAAAAGGAATCTAATAGATGTTTTACAAAAAATTAGCCCAGCCAGACCTATACTCAATAAAACCAAAACAGATAATGGCATAAACCCAGGACTGACAGCAGGAGAAAGAGCTCTTATGACATAAGAAATTTTTATCACAAGATCAGCACCAAATCCCATAATTTGGAGGGGTCCCCATTCAAACCCAAAAAGCATTGCAAAAACCGCTATTAATCCAAAAGGCATGATAAAGAGCGAGATAATGGGGAAAGCTAAGGCATTACTGATAATACTGAGAAATGCAATATTAGAAAAATGGTAAGCGGCGTAAATTCCACTGGCACTTCCCGCAATAAGTGAAGATGCGCCTGTTGAAAAAAGTGATAAAAAGACAAAATTAAACACTCCCGCTCCAACATAAGAGGGCGTTGTTTTTCCCACTCGAAAAGATGCCCTCCTACTCCAGTAATCAAAAAAAGCAATCAAAGCTGCAGTTGCAGAAAAGGACATTTGAAAACTAGGTCCTAATATTTCATGCGGTGAAATTGTCAAAACGATTAAACCCGCAATAGAAAAATTACGCATTGTGATAGCAAAACGATTACATAATACAGCAACCAACATAACAGCAATCATCACAAAACTTCTCTGCGCTGATACAGCAGAACCAGATAAGAGTAAGTAAAAACCCGCTATCACTAATGCGATCATAGCCGCCATTTTTTTAGCAGAATAATAAGATGAAAAAACCGGAAAAAATGCTAAAAAACCCCGGACGCTTCCAAGAATGATTCCACTCAACAAAGCCATATGCAAACCTGATATAGATAAAATGTGCGCTAATCCAGCCGTCCGCAATGCCTCATTTGTATCATTTGAAATGCCACCCCGCTGTCCTGTTATCAAAGCAACCGCAATGCCCCCCTTTTCTCCACCAATTGCCACATGAATTTTTTGTGTTATGTTCATGCGTAAATTTTCGACTTTCTGCAAAATAATACGCAATATTGTATGAGACGAGGGAACAAATATCTTAATGGGTTTTCCCAGATAAAACCCCTGCGCGCCAATCCCTTTAAAGTAATTATGAAAACTAAAATCGTAACCTCCTGGGCGGACTGGTCCAGATAATGCACGAAGCTTGACCCTTCCATACAATCCATCACCGATTACCAATCCGTTGGGCAAATGCCTTGCTGATAAACGGACATGATGAAGATCATGATGCAGTACTGGTTTTTTCATCTTCAAAACATCCAGAACTAAATGAAACCCTCCTCTTTGTTTTGGCTCAATAGAAACAATTCTTCCTGTTAACATCGTGACGATATCATCACTCAACATTGGTGTAGACATGCGCCATGTTTCTATTTTTGCAGCCAAAGCACCTAATATAATACAGAATAGAAACCCTATGGTAATCCACACTCTTCGATATGAGCGTAAAATATATAATATTCCAATGAAGATACTTACGAATACACCAAACTGTTTCCAACTGGGCTCCCGCTCTAAATTAAAATAAAAAATGATGCCTATGGAAAAAAAGATTAAAATCAAAGAGAAACTTATTCCCAAAGAGACTTCTTTGGTTATGCAATCTTTCAGCCACTTCCAGAAAGACGCTATTGCTTTTCTTAAAGGTATCAATAAAAGGAGCTCTTGTTTGTAATAATTTCTGTTCGTTAGATCATAATGTGCAGAAAAAACATCCCTTCCTACCAGATTCAGCTTTTTTCTTTCTAACTTACCGCTTATGGGTAAAACACCTTTAACTTTCTTTTGACTAAACATCCGCAAATCCCCACTTTACATGCAATGCGGCTATTGCACCCCCTGTCATCTATGCTAACATAATATTTCCGCAGAATCCTATAAATAATATCTTTTAATTTAAAGGAAGAAGTCCGTGTCCGTTATTACCCGCTTTGCTCCATCACCAACAGGTTTCCTTCATATCGGCGGTGCTCGTACAGCCCTTTTTAATTGGCTTTATGCCAAACATACTGGTGGTAAAATGCTGCTACGAATTGAAGACACGGATCGAGAGCGTTCAACAGAAGAAGCCGTGAAAGCCATTATAGATGGTTTACACTGGATGGGGCTTAGCTATGATGGAGCTCCTATTTCGCAATTTGAACGAGCAGAACGTCATCGCCAAGTTGCTGAACAATTGGTAAAAAATGGCAAAGCTTATTATTGTTACGCTTCTCCTGAAGAGTTGGCTGAAATGCGTGATAGCGCCCGTGCAAAAGGTCGCCCGCCACGTTATGATGGACGTTGGCGAAACCGCGATATTTCTGAAGCTCCTAAAAATATCAAACCTGTTATTCGCATTAAAGCACCGCAAGATGGTGAGACAATTGTGCATGACCGCGTTCAAGGTAATGTTCGCTTTCCTAATAAAGACCTCGATGATTTTGTTATTTTACGTTCCGATGGTTCACCCACTTATATGCATGCCGTTGTCGTCGATGACCATGATATGGGAATAACACATATCATACGTGGTGATGATCATCTTACAAATGCAGCCCGCCAAACGATCATCTTCAATGCAATGGGGTGGAATATCCCTGTGATGGCACATATTCCACTTATTCATGGTGAGAATGGTGCAAAATTATCAAAACGGCATGGCGCTCTAGGTGTCGATGCTTATCGAGCAATGGGTTATCTCCCTGCTGCTTTGCGAAATTATCTCGTCCGTCTGGGCTGGAGTCATGGTGATGATGAACTCATGTCAATCGAAGATATGATTTCCTGGTTTGATATCGATGATATTAATAAAGGTGCGGCACGTTTTGACTTCAAAAAACTTAATGCCATCAACGCTCATTATATACGTATGAGCACTGACCAAAATCTATTTGATGCTACCCTTAATATTTTACCGGAGACTGAAGAGGGACTAAAAATAATGGAACGACTTGATGAACAACGCCATAGCCAACTCCTAAAAGCTATGCCCAGCTTAAAAGAACGTTCAAAAACACTATCTGAACTTATTGATAATGCCTCTTTCATTTTCATGCAACGCCCCTTAAAATTTGACGAAAAAGCACAAGCTCTGCTAGATGAAAATGGACGAGCTATTTTGAATGGTGTTTATCTTTGCTTGAAAGCGTGCCACTCTTGGGATATAGAAACTTTAGATGAAGTTCTTCGATCTTATGCGCAAACACAAGATCTTAAATTTGGGTCTATCGCCCAACCACTTCGCGCCGCTCTCACAGGGCGTTCAACATCACCAGGGGTTTTTGATGTTCTTATTTTATTGGGAAAAGACGAAACTCTTAACCGTATTAGTGACCAGCTTACCACAGCGACATAATCGTAAAACAGGAGTGGACATTACGCCCTGTAAATATTTAAATACAAAAACATCAAAGCAAACTAAAAACTATGTTTATTTTAACTCCTTGAAATACATATTTATTTGGTAAAATAGCAAATTAAAAATACTTTTTAGATTGCATAAGCCAACTTTTAGGGTAAATCTGTTCTTCAACATAGGTAAGAAGAAGATTTAATTATATCCCTCCCTATCTGACAAGACAGTGTTTTAATTTTTAGGAGTAAAGAATCTGTGAAAGGAATATTCAATGTCTGAACATAAAGCACATATTATAGTGAATGATAAAAAAATAGCACTTCCTGTGCGCGAAGGCACTAATGGTCCTGACGTCATTGAAATTGCTTCTCTCTATAAAGAAACAGATACTTTTACTTATGATCCTGGTTTTACTTCAACCGCTTCTTGCGAGTCTAAAATCACTTATATTGATGGGGAAAAAGGAATATTGCTGTATCGTGGTTATCCTATCGACCAATTAGCTGAAAAAGGAGATTTTCTCGAAAGTTGCTATCTTTTGCTTTACGGTGAGCTCCCAACAAAACAAGAAAAAAATGATTTTGATCGCTGTATTATGCAGCACACAATGGTACACGAACAATTCGCACGTTTTTTTCATGGGTTTCGTCGCGACTCGCATCCTATGGCTGTCATGATTGCCTGCCTTGGCGCTATGTCTGCATTCTATCACGACTCTATTGATATTACAGACCCTAAACAGAGAATGATTGCTTCTGTTCGCCTTATCTCGAAGGTTCCAACTCTCGCTGCTATGGCTTATAAATACAGCATAGGGCAAGCATTTGTTTATCCTAAGAATGATCTTAGTTACGCTGAAAATTTTCTTCGTATGTGCTTTTCTACCCCTTGTGAAGAGTACAAAACAAATCCTGTCCTCGCTCAAGCAATGGATCGAATCTTCATTCTTCATGCCGATCATGAACAAAATGCTTCTACATCTACTGTACGTCTTGCAGGATCGTCAGGTGCCAATCCATTTGCATGTATTGCTGCAGGCGTCGCATGTCTTTGGGGCCCTGCGCATGGGGGTGCCAATGAAGCATGTTTAAAGATGCTCCAAGAAATAGGATCCGTTGAAAGGATTCCTGAGTTCATCGCACGCGCAAAAGACAAAAATGATCCTTTCCGTCTTATGGGATTTGGGCACCGTGTCTATAAAAATCATGATCCACGTGCAAAAATCATGCAAAAAACTTGCCATGACGTTCTAAAAGAACTCAATATTCAAGATGATCCTCTTCTTGATATCGCTATGGAACTTGAAAAAATTGCTTTAAATGATGAGTATTTTATTGAGAAAAAGCTTTATCCAAATGTCGATTTCTACTCTGGCATAACACTAAAAGCTTTAGGTTTTCCAACTGAAATGTTTACCGTTCTTTTCGCATTAGCGCGTAGTGTCGGTTGGGTTGCACAATGGAAAGAAATGATTGAAGACCCCGCACAAAAAATTGGTCGTCCTCGTCAACTCTATACGGGTCATGCCATGCGTGATTATATTTCTATTGATAAACGTATAGCTTAAAGCAATAAAAAAATTATGCAACAAAGCTTCAATTTATTGGAGCTTTATTGCCAACAATTCAACTGCAATCATTCAGGAGTTTTTAAGAATTTATTTTAAAATTCTTTCTCTAAGAGGTATCATATTGTTATTAAAGTTTAGAAGAAATAAAAAATTTTGGCTTATAAACACGTTCAGTGTAATTCTTCTATTATAGATTTAACATTATTTTCCTATAATTTAAACGTACTGGGATTCAAATATATTAAAAGGTTTTCTCTCTACTTCAACAGATTCACAGAAAAATAATAAAACTGCCCGAGAGAATGTTGTTTTATAATCATCATCTTATTCTCAAACATTCTTGGCTTATCTGTTTGAAACAAGATACCTTATACGCATAAAGTTTTAATATATAGCTAAAGATAGTTATTGATTTTTTAAACCGCGAATATCTATCGCAACACTATAAAGAAATCGGATGGTTGTAAAAAAATATTACAAAAAGCGAATAAGATGCTCACTTTTCATAACTCAGTTTAATACTAAAAAAAACAGTGCTTCATAATTCATCAATAACTAATCAATGTATTATTTTGCTCCTGTTTTTAATTTCTAATCAGAAAGAGCTTATTAAGGGTGAAAACCAATCACGAACCTTACTATCTCTTTTTAATTCAGCTTGATGACTTTCAAAAGCACCTAAAAACAACGTCTTTTAAAGAATAGAAATGATGCATTGCCGCACACTTTTGTTTTTCACGTTTTTAATGGGATCACGTCCCTCACGCAAAAATAAAATGCTATTAGGTTACATTACACGAGCTTGTTTTAAAGAGACATCTCTCAAGGAATACCCAAATCCATTTCGCAACGACACCCGTGAAGAGTACAATGATTAATCCATTGAGCACTGTCATTTTTATACTTACAAAGAAAGAAGCGCGCCGGCGCTATCATTATATTTGCTAACCCGTAAGTGTTATGACAGCCCTCGCATCCAGATGGTTCATAAGAACCATTTTAATCCTTTCTTATACAGTTTTTATTCACATACCCATCCCAATCGTGATGTGCAAGCAAGTCATTTTGATTGTTTCAACATACACAGATTTCAAATGAAAAAATTTAGGATATTCGGGTCTCTACCTCAATAGAAATAACGATATATTATCTTTAAAAGTCAATGTGTTACATTAACATATACTTCACATTAAAATGTATTATTAAAAGCAAAAGTATCTTTAGTGTGTTTAACACAACAAGCTTATGCAAAAGAGTTACTGTTTATTTTAGAAGCTCTTTTTATCACCCTAACAGCAGAAAATACGAGATCGCTACAGTTGTTTAATCAACAATGATATTATCGCTTTGTACATCTGATCCAAACTATTATTTTTCTAATATCTTTAAATAAAGTTGGCAAATACACATCAAAATTATCTATAGATTATATACACATTTTGACTAATCAAGGTGGATAAAAAATATGGAGCAACTTTTGAGTATAATAGCATATTTAAAATTATAGAAAAAACTTTATTATTTTTTACTTGAAAGTCTATTTTATATGAGAGGTTACGACTGTAAACTGAAATTATAAAATTTCACTTTTCTAGGTATATTACTGATTATCAACATTTATAGGCTTCTAAGTGCTATCGCTGTTTCTTATCTCCTTATATGAGATTTGAGATTCTATAGCGTTAAGGACAAATAATGATGTTCAATCATTATTAGATCAAATACGAGTTTATATACTTTATAATCATCAATCGACGTAAAAAGACGTGGAGAGGAATTGTGTAACATAACCGGTGAATAAAAAGAAAAGAGGCTTTTCACAGTTTTTCATACAAATTTTTGATAAGTTAAATGACACGCATTATTTCAATTTTAACGATAAAATAAAAAAACAGTAAGACAAAAAAATTATAGTTATCAAGATTTTTAGACGATGAATATATGTAAAATGAAATAATACTCCCTTCATGCATTCTCCTATATTATTTCGTGCTTTTTTCGTGAAGTATGAGATTTTTTTAGGTTGTTTCCATATAATACTTATCCCCCTCCCATAACTTAATAAACACTCTATAATGATTTTTAAATATTTTTTAATTAAGAGGTTGTTAATAATTGTTTTGAATAAAAATCTCATTCTTCATATGTAAAGCCACTGACATCCTTACAGAAAACATTACCCACAACTAAAAAAGAGTTGACTTTCCTTATCATCTCTGACTGCATAAAGTTCATAAAAATTTTTGAGATAATGTTATCTTTATCCTTGCCTCATGGTGAGGTAGTACAAATAGCTCAAAAGAATGAAATATTTTATTTGCAAAAAAGCAAAAACAACCTCGTTAGAGAAAAATTTTCCCCCTGCTCCACATAGATAAAACAAAAAATCTGCAATATATACTATCGATGAGAGCGTTACAGTATATAATCTAAAATTCTTTCTAAACTCTGAATTTAAAAAGATACAAGCATCTCTGCACAACAATATATGAAAAAAGTAAGTCAACTGAAAACACAAGACCAAAACATCTACATTGATGTCTGATGACAATTTGCTGTTCTACTGAGTTTATTTAAATATGGTGAGCGCGCAGGGATTCGAACCCTGGACCTACTGATTAAAAGTCAGTTGCTCTACCAACTGAGCTACGCGCTCCCACACAAACCACCTGCAGGAAGTTGAGTGGAACATACGGCTCACTTTTCATTTGGTCAATAGTTTTCGAAAAAAAATATTATTATTAGGTGTAGTTATCAATATTTTTCTCTTTTTTCTCCCTTTTGAGCGTAAATAACAAGAATATTTCAACAAAAAATGCACTATAGACTCTGAAGTTTATATGAAAAAGTGATTATCTCAACTCTATCATAAGCGAGAAGAATGCATAAAGTGATTCTAACTGTGCACCTAAATCCTTGTCCTTTATAGAGAGCTAACTTTTCCCTAAAATAAATTTCTGAATCTGACTTCAGATAAGGTCGCTCATTTAAAATGTAAAAATATCACTCAATTATATATAATTATTATTAATATAAATAAAAAACTATTTTTAATAAATACATTTAAAATAAAAATATAGCAAACTACTTTAATTTATATATTAAAATTTTATAATGTTTACAGATACCTATATTTTAATTCTTTTTACTGGAATATTGAATGCTAACATGTAAACAATACGAGCTACTCTTGTTTATTCATAATCATATGAAAGAAACTGGTATCCCTCCTTCTTTTGACGAAATGAAAACTGCATTAGAACTTTCTTCAAAATCTGGCATTCATAAACTCATGGTAGCCTTAGAACAAAGAGGCTTTATACGCCGCCTGCCAAACCGTGCCCGTGCAGTAGAGGTCATTCGACTGCCAGAGAAAATAACATTTAACCTGTCTTTAGCGCGTAATATTTCTCCAACTACGATAGAAAGAGATAAAAGAAAACTATCAAAAAATTTTGATACGCCTGATTCTGCTGAAGAAGAAAAACAGATTACTATTCCTATTATGGGACGCATTGCTACGGGAGTGCCTATCTCCGCTATATTACAACAAACAAATACACTTTCTTTACCAAAGGATATGATTAACTCAGGTGAGCACTACGCTTTGGAAGTAAAAGATGATTCCATGATTGAGGCTGGTATTTTTGATAAAGACACGATCATCATTAAACGACAAAACACAGCAATATCAGGTGAAATTGTGGTCGCACTTATTGATAGAGAAGAAGCAACATTAAAACGTTATAGACGCAAAGGAGCTGCTATTGTATTAGAAGCTGCAAACCCTCACTATGAAACACGCATATATAGATCTGAACACATACAGATACAGGGGGTGCTTATCGGACTTATTCGAAAATATTAAAATTTTCTGATATCCTCCATATCTTAATCAAGAAATTATTGCGCATTTTTTATAGTATGTCACTTACATGAGTAAAATCATGAAATATTGTGTGGTATATATCAAAAATAAAGTTTATTTTGAGCTTTAATAAAAAAGTAAAAAAATTAATCATCATAAAATGGCAGAATTTATTACGGAGAATCCCTCCTATTTGTTTTATCTCTCTTGTCTATCAAAAAACACTGGCAGTTTCTGAGCTGATTATTACAAAATTGAGATCCGAAGATGATGAAATCTTATACAAACACCAAAGTGCTACTCCTGTTATTGTGAATACGAATAGGCTTTCTTGATTTTGCACGAAAAGAGTCACGCACCAATATTGATAAAGCCCTCAAAGAAAATGAAAAAGTTATTATAACTGGATATCTTTGTGCTGTTCTCGATGTTATTCCTCAAATACAGCCAAATTTACTAACCATTACAAACCTATGAAAGCCTCATACAAGATATTCATACCGTCATTCCTCCATTGCATAACCCTTTTACCGATTTATTCCCCTTATAAGGTATTTTTTACACCTCATCGCTATATGCTTACTTAACAATTTTTGAAGAATGTTCAATCAATGCAGTTTTTGTATTACCCCTATTCTGCGCAGCAACCTTACTTTATATTCTATCAATTAAGGTTTTTCGCGAAGCTGAAAAGTTTGTGCAGGCAGGTATAAAAGAGATTATGGTTATTTTATAAGATACGAGTGCTTACGGCGTTGATATAAATATCTTGAAAGCGTTTGGAAAAACCATACAGTAGAAACAAAATTTTTTATTTTTGTCGTGAATTAAGGAGATATCCATATATTAATCTACCCTTATTTTCATGTTGATACCGTAGTTGAGTTTATGGCTAAGATAAAAAAATCTTTCTTATGGACATCCCTTTTCAAAATACCTCATAACTATTTTACACGACATGAAATGTCAGATTCTATGGAAAAAACAAATCGTAGAATTAAAAAATGGAAAAAAATTTGTTTAGACCTCACTTTACGATCAACATTTACTGTTAACTTTCCAAGCAAAACAAATGAAGACTTCATATATTCCTCAACTAGCTAGAGGAGTCCAAAATTGAACGAGCTGAATGCTTTAAATATGAAGAAGTAAAAGGTGCTGTCACAAATAATCTAGGCTTAGAAAAAATTTCTAAAGAAGTAAAAAAAATCGATGACATCGCTTTATGATAAAACAACAGCAAAGCTCTACTCAACTTTTTTAAGTTGGAAAAAGATTCTAGGTTTTGATCGATAAGAATCAGAGAAAAAGGGCGTTTTTTTCAAAATCACGGAATTCTGTTTTTTCGACATGTATCGATTCTTGATTGCAAAAGATTATCGTTAACATAATTCCTCAGAAATAGACGGTGTTGTATATATCACCAAAATATCTCCACTACGTGTTGGTGAATTTGTTACCGTAAAAATTGAAAAATCAGATACTTGCGATCTCTATAACATTACAGTTTAAAGATAAGACTTAAAAACATACTTAAAAATTAAATTTTATAATAAGCTTTTAAAATCAAAAATTTTTTTATCGAGTAAATGACCTGGACGAACGTTTGTTAAAGCGCGAATCATTGTATCTTTACGTCCTGGCATTTTTTTTTCGATATCTTTTAGCATTTCTTTCATAATATTACGTTGTAAACCATCTTGACTACCACAAAGATTACAAGGAATAATGGGAAACTTCATCACTTGGGAAAACTTCTCCATATCTTCCTCGGCAACATACACAAGAGGACGTAAAACAAAAAGATCTCCCTCGTCATTTTTAAGCTTTCCAGGCATACCGGCTAATCGGCCACCATGAAATAAATTCATGAAAAACGTTTCTAAAACATCATCTCGATGATGTCCAAGAACTAATGCTGAACATCCCTCTTCACGTGCGATACGATATAAATGACCACGCCGCAACCGAGAACAAAGCGAACAATATGTCTGCGTATAAGCTAATTTATCTGTAACAACAGAATAGGTATCCTGATATTCAATGCGATATGGAATATGATAAGAATTTAAAAAGTCTGGAAGAATATGTTTTGGGAATCCGGGCTGCCCTTGATCAAGATTACATGCGAGAATTTCAACCGGTAAAAGACCGCGCCATTTTAAATCTAAAAGAAGTGCTAATAAACCGTAAGAATCTTTTCCCCCCGATAAGGCAATAAGCCATTTTTTTCCTGAAGCAAGCATAGAAAAATCATCAAATGCCTGCCGTATATGGCGTAAAAGCCGTTTGCGCAGTTTATTAAACTCCACCGTTGAAGGAGCAATCCGAAACATTGGATGACAATCATCAACATTTCCCGTCAAAGGATTGGCTTTTTCTACATCTTCTTCCATTTCTTGATATTTAACTGAAAGATTATCCATAATACTACAATCCTTCTTGATAAATAGCGCGCTCTGTAAAGATAGAAACAACGACAGACATAACACAGCGTAAACAGATACTCTGTTGCTTTACAAAATAAGACAAGTAAATAAAAAACGGAACTATACCAGTTATGTTAACATAAAATAGTACAACAAATCTGATATAGTACCCTATAAAAAAGAGCACCTATCCGCGTCAAAAGCTATAAAGAATTATAATATTCATACATATAAGAAAACAGAAAAAATAATATTTCACATAGAACAATTAACGAGAATAAAACTCAACAACTAAGTTTGGTTCCATTTGTACAGCGTAAGGAACATCTGCAAAAGCGGGAATACGAGTAAACGTTGCTTTCATTTGACTGTGATCGGCTTCAATATATTCTGGTACATCACGCTCTGCCAACTGTACAGATTCCAATACCAAAACAAGCTGCTTTGACTTTTCACGAACTTCAATAACATCACCAGGCTTGCAACGATAAGATTGAATATTTGTACGCCGTCCATTCACCTTGACATGACCGTGATTAATAAACTGTCGAGAGGCAAAAATTGTAGGTACAAATTTTGCACGATAAACAACAGCATCCAAACGCGACTCTAAAAGACCGATAAGATTTTCACCAGTATCACCTCTCCGACGAGCAGCTTCCTCATAAATTTTACGGAATTGTTTTTCTGAGATATCACCGTAAAACCCTTTCAGTTTTTGCTTGGCACGTAACTGTACACCATAATCAGAAAGCTTTCCTTTACGGCGTTGCCCATGCTGCCCTGGACCATAATCACGGCGATTCACAGGAGACTTTGGGCGCCCCCAAATATTTTCTCCCATACGACGATCAATTTTATATTTTGTTGTTTCGCGCTTACTCATCGCATTTCCTTTTTAAATAAAACACAAGATCCCTCAGTAAGATCTCAAGGAAACGCGCCCTCCTCTGCCTTTATATTAAAAGACTGACAGGAAACCCTAACATATTAAAATATGTAAAGTTATCCACGGGACACGTCAATGGATACCATTTCCTCAAAAGAAAACAGCTAAAATAGCTTTATTGATCTTATCCCCTAAAGTCAACTCTTTTCACAATATTGAAGCCAAATTCTTTTAGCAAATACTTTGTTGAAGACATTACATTTTGCAATGTAAATAATGCAAAATCTTCACGCCTCTCTATGTTCTTGTGATTCATTCTTTCTGGTAATAAGAATCTCGTATGTTTGGCTATCGCCTTTGCTGGATCAATCCATTCAACCGGCCACAAAGCGTTTTCACGAAAAAAGTCGATCAAAAAAGGATAATGTGTACAAGCCAAAACAATGATATCAGTATATTTGCCATTTTTTTCAACAAAGCACGGAGCAATTTCATGACGCAACTCTGCTAGATCAACCGGATCCCCACGTAAATAATCTTCAGCAAACCCAGCAAGTTTTTTACTTCCTACAAGTTGAACATGACATTGCGCCGCAAAGGAATGAATTAATTCATGTGTATAAGCACGCTTAACTGTTCCAGGAGTCGCTAAAACTGAAATAAAACCAGATTTTGTTCGTGCAGCCGCTAATTTAATTGCAGGAACCGTTCCCACAAAAAGAATATGGGGGAATTTTTGTCTTAAGTCAGCGATCACCAGTGTAGAAGCAGTATTACAAGCGATCACACATAAGGCAGGGTTATAACGCGCTAAAAGATCTGTAAAAAGCTTTAAGATTCTGTCTTTTAAAGTATTTTCTTCCCAATTACCATAAGGAAAGCCAGCATCATCAGCAACATAAATAAATTGGACTTCAGGAATAAGGACGCGCACCTCTCTCAATACTGTTAAACCACCAATACCACTATCAAAAAAAAGGATAGGTCTTTCATCCATCAGTTTTCACACTTGTTTTTATTTTTTTACGCTCACGTTCTACAGGTGCACCACTTCCTCGCGGAAATTTAGGAGAAAAATGATCTAATGAAGATATAATCCCCCGCAACAAACGAACCTCAGGATTACTAAAATTAGCACGCGTAAAAACAGAACGAAGATTTTCAAGCATGACCTCTTTGCGCTCTAAAGGTCTAAAATATCCCCGAATATCTAAAGCCCTTTCTAATTGAGATAAGAAACCGTGAAATGTTTCTTTATTTGCAGGCTCCATTTCTACCGCGCGAAAAGCCGTATCACTCACATTTTCTAGACCTGATTTCATCCATTCATAGGACATAAGCAAAACCGCTTGCGCAATATTGAGTGATGCAAAGGCAGGATTAACGGGAAAAGTGATAATTTCATCAACAAGACTGATTTCATTATTTTCTAATCCCCACCGTTCTCTTCCAAATAAAATACCCGTTTTATGACCAAGGCTCTCACGCTGACGCAATACTCTCGCTGCTTCAACAGCACTTTTTACACTTTTAAAACCACATCTTTCACGTGCTGTTGTTGCAAAGACATAATGTAAATCTGCAATCGCATGATGCAATGTATCAAAAACGACGGCATCATTAATGACGTGATCGGCTTTACTGGCTGCAGCTATAGCTTTTTCATTTGGAAAAACTTCTCGTGGCTTAACTAACCGAAGCTTAGAGAGTCCAAAATTTGCCATTGCCCTTGCTACCATACCGATATTTTCAGGCAACTGTGGTTCGACTAAAATAATAATTGGACCATCTGTTAAATTTTTACGCTTCTTATTGGTTCCAGCCATCAATTCTACCTAATTCTATACGTTACGCTCCTATAACTGATTTTTTTTGAATGCAACTTCATTTTATAGTATCTTCCAAGAAATAATCTTTTTGATAACAGCTTCTAATCAATAATACCTCGTTAATTCAAAAATGCTCATAAAAATAATTAACAAAAAATTTTAAAACTTTATTTCTTATATTTTAGAAAGAATTACTCTATATTTATAAGTTATAATCTGCGTTAAATTATAAAAATATGCTCTTTGTTCCTAAACTTTTTCCTGCAAAACTTATTCGTCGTTATAAACGTTTTCTTGCTGATGTAAAATGGGATGATCAACGCATCTCTACTGTATCAGTTCCTAATACAGGGTCAATGCTTGGGTTAATAACTTCAAATGCCAATATTTGGCTTTCATATAACAATGATTCTAAACGAAAATATGCATATCGACTAGAAATCGTCGAATCTGATAATACCTTAGTTGGCGTCAATACAAATTTGCCTAACAAGCTTGCATTAGAAGCTATTCAAAATGGACTTTTACCAGAATTAAATGCCTACAAAACAATTTTGAGAGAACAAAACTATGGTAAACAATCGCGTATCGACTTTCTTTTACGTGATAGCATCCTCCCTGACTGTTACCTAGAAGTTAAAAATGTCCATTTCATTCGTCAAAAGGGAGTGGCAGAATTTCCTGATACAGAAACAAAACGTGGTGCACGTCATCTTGAAGAACTCATAAAAGTCGTGCAAAAAGGAAAACGAGCCGTTATGCTTTACATAATTCAACGAGAAGACTGCTCAACTTTTTCAGTCTGCCATGACCTTGATCCAATCTATGGACGCATGTTTGACTTGGCATTAAAAGAAGGGGTAGAATTTTATGCTGTAAAATGTCACGTAAGTGAAGAAGGTATTTTTCCGATTCAACGCGTAAAAATAGAAAATAGAAAAAGCCATGACTGAATATATTGAGTATAATAAAATACCCTTAAAGTTAAACGGAAAAATCCGTATTTTTGATGAACATGCTTTTGCTAAAATGCGTCAAGTTGGTCGTATCGCTGCAGAATGTCTCGATGCACTTGCAGACATTATCAAGCCTGGTCTTACCACACAAGAAATTGATGATTTTGTATTTACTTTTGGTGCTCAGAGAGGAGCGCTTCCTGCTGATTTAAATTATCATGGTTACAGCCATTCATGCTGTACATCCATTAATCATGTTGTTTGCCATGGTATTCCGAATAAAAGACCCCTACAAGAAGGTGATATTGTAAATGTCGATGTGACCTTTATTCTTGATGGTTGGCATGGCGATTCAAGCCGCATGTACCCTGTTGGAAAAATCAAACGTGCTGCAGAACGTCTGCTAAAAATAACGTATGAAAGTCTTATGAAGGGCATTGCTGTCGTCAAACCTGGTGCGACCACAGGAGATATCGGTGCTGCCATTCAGCGTTATGCAGAATCTGAGCGTTGTTCAATTGTAAGAGATTTTTGTGGACATGGAATCGGTCAGTTTTTTCATGATGCACCCAACATTCTACATTATGGAAATCCTGGAGAAGGAATAGAGCTAAAACAAGGCATGATGTTTACAATTGAACCGATGATCAATCTTGGAAAACCGCAAGTTAAGATTTTATCTGACGGCTGGACAGCAGTTACCCGTGATCGTTCTCTTACTGCACAGTATGAACATACAATTGGTGTAACAAATGAAGGCTACGAAATTTTTACGCAGTCTCCTAAAAATATTTTTTATATTCCAAATTCATATGCCTAAATAAATGTAGAACAATCATGGCTAAAAAGATAAATAAAAAGGGAGACAATCAAAGCAACCATTTTGCATTAGTATCAAATTCCTCTTTTAATCCGATCCCAGACATAAAAAGTGAAAAGCTGCAAAAAAATTCACAGACACATAAGCATTACCAAGGGCACCGTGAGCGTCTTCGTCAACGCTATTTAAAATCAAAAGGAAGCGCAATTGAAGATTATGAATACCTTGAGTTATTGCTTTTTCGCACTATCCCCCGAGCAAATACAAAGCTCATAGCTAAGAACTTGATTACACGATTTGGATCATTAGCTGATGTATTAAACGCTGATATTCATCGACTGCAAGAAGTTCAAGGATGCGGTCCAGCGTCTGCAATCGATTTAAAAATTATTTCAGATATTGCCGGACGTCTTGCACGTGCTGAATTATTTAAACGCGATATTTTTTCGTCGTGGGATAAAGTATTAGCCTATTGTAAAGCCGTTATGGCGCATGAAACACGTGAACAATTTCGTGTCTTATTTCTTGATAAAAAAAATGGTTTACTTGCTGATGAAGTGCAGCAAACTGGAACGATTGACCACACCCCCGTCTATCCTCGTGAAGTCATCTCGCGAGCTTTAGAGTTATCTGCGTCAGGGCTGATTCTCATTCACAATCACCCCTCTGGTGATACAACACCTTCTCAAGCAGATATAACAATGACATATAGATTAAAAGATGCTGCAAATGCATTAGGGATCATTATTCATGATCACCTTATTATCGGACGGAACGGTTACACAAGCCTAAAAAAAGAGAAACTTATGTAACCCTTTCCGAAAAACAGCACGCAACCCTGTAGCAGTTTCACGGACTTGTTTTAAAGAAACATCTCTCAAAGCACCTAAACCCATTTCGCGACGGCACCCATGAAGGGTATACTGTAAAATCCACCCAAAACCTTCATCTTTGCGCTTATAGAGAAGTAAGCCCGCACCATCACACTATTTGCCAGCTCATAGGTGTTGTAACACCCCTGGCTATGATAAGTTCATAAGAGCTATTTCTCTTTCTTATATAAATTTGATTCACACGCTCATCCCGCTTGTGACGTGCAAACGAATGGATTTTATTGTTTCAATAATAAACACGTTCGGAATAAGAGAAACTTACGATATTCAGGGCTCTCATTCAACATACTAAACAGTAAGTTACCATTATAAATCAATACCTTGTAAAAATAGAAAAAATATTCAATGACTCACAACCAATCATTTTTCTAAATCAATATCCAATATAGCCATCGAGAAATTATAGGATAGTTCACCCTCATCTTCATCTCGATAGATGATACCTAAAAACTCATCTCCAATATAAACCTCACAAGAATCACTTTTTTTAGGTCGTGCTTTCACTTGCAATGCTGAATTTTGGAATATATTCTTAAAATAACGATCAAGTTTTTTTATTTCATCAGCATTCACTATGCTCTCCTCATTTTTAATCTTTTAACTTAATTTATGAATAACAAATAAAGGCACTTCTTAATTCTGCAAAAATAACAACAATATAGTTCCCACTTATAATACTTATGCACTACTTTAATACACTTCTGAAGAATCTTTACTAAAAAAGCCTACCATATGAGTAATATATAGGTATGGATTCAAAAGTAAAAAAATATTTAGAAAATGATAACTTTTAAACAGCTTTTATCTTATTCTCAATTTGCCCTCCTACTTTTACAAGTATATTCTAACAAATATTAATCAACCACTTATAGTTTTTTATTTCCTATAAAAAATAAAAGCTCTTCCCCCTGATATCTGTTATGTTTCCTCAAAAAAAATCCTATTCTATAACTAAAAAACATGCTTTTTTTAGAGGCTAAACATACTCTTTTAATCTGCAAAAGAGAACTCGACTTCTATATAAAGATACAAGAACTAACCAAAACCATTGGTTACCCTTTTATTTCTTTTATAAAAACTTATATCATAACGGCCAAACTCCCCATCGATATTTCATCTTACTCAAGAATAAAATGCCGCGTTGTGTGAATATTAAAACTTTGCTTATCATTTAATAGGATAACGAGAAAGAAAATCGATAACGCCTTTTTTATAAACCTTATCTCCTACAGCAAGCATATGGTCTCGCTCAGGAATTGATAATGCTTCACCACAAGGTAGCAAAGCTGCTAATGGTTCTGCCTCTCCGCCAATTTCATCTAATGAACCAACAGCAACAAGTGCAGGCTGTTTAATTTTATAAATTTCAGATGCTGTTAACTCCTGTTTTGATGTTATAACACAAGCAGCCAAAGCACGCCTATCGCTTTTAGTGTGATCAGCAAACTTACGAAACATTAAACCACGAGGATTGGTAATAGTAGAAATATTATCTGCCAAAAGAGCTTCAGCAACTGGTTTCCAATCCCCTGCTCCTGTTACCATACCAATACCTAAACCACCAAAAATAACACTATGCACATATGTTGGATACAAAAGAGCCATAAATGCGCTAATTCGAGCTCCCATGGAATAACCCATGACATGCACTTTAGATAACTCCAAATGCTGTAACAACTTCACCGCATCTCCAGCCATTGCTTGAGGTGTATAAAAAGAAGAGTCATAACTTTTAATTGAATCTCCATGTCCACGATTATCCAGAGCAATAACGCGATATCCTGCTTTTGTAAGAGTCCGAAACCAGCCTGTGGCATACCAATTTACACGTGCAGAAGACCCAAAACCATGAATTAATAAAATGGGCACCCCCTGCCCTTCTTCTCGATAAGCAAATCGTAAACCATCATGTTCAAAAAAACGAATGTCTTCCGCTGTCATTTTACATCCTCCTCACATGTTCCACAAATAACCGGATGAAAAATACGCTGTCCCTTCTGTATTTGTTTTTTGGAAACTTCACCAGCATTTACTTCAAGCGCAAAAGTTGCTGGTACAGTTGATGAAATAGTATCTGTTGAAAATGGAGACGTTTTTTCAACAATTGATACAATAACTCCTTGATGATTCAAAAAAATCATATCTAAGGATAAAGGTACATTTGCCATCCACATAAAAAGTTTTTTATTATCCTCCGACCACTGACTGCCCTGCTGTCTAAAGAGCATTGCACGATCATGTGGAAAATTTGTGCGATACATTAAACCAAATTCCGCCTGAGATTGTGTAAAAGCAATCTCAACATCGTAGGAGACAATACCTTGTTCCGTTTGTACTTTTAAAGGAATTGGATGAACAGGAAGCTCCATGGGACTCTTTGCTACAGCCGCAAACACTTCTAATAAAACAAAATACAAAGATAATAAGACAAAAAATAGAGACGATATAACGATGCACCATTTTTTAAAAGGCCGTAGCATTTTTATCTCCATCACAACAGATTCTTGCGCTTTAACTTTGAAGTTTAAGAATCAAAAATAAAATAAGAGAATTACTGCCTCTTATTATTCTTTATATAAGACCAACAACTGCTCCACTCGCCCTACAGCTATACAGATCACATATTTTTCTAAGACGTTCTCTACCCCTTGTAACTTGCTCTGTTTATGTTTTTACAGCAAGCATCTCTTTACTTAAGAGGAGAAAAGATCGTATGACCTCAAGAGTCAATTTAATGTGTAGAAAAAGGAATCCCTATGTCTGGATAAATTTCTGCCGTCATCAATCCTTTTTCCCCTTTACCAAAACGAACAAGAACAACTTGACCAGAACGAAGCTCCGCTAAACCAAAACGGCGCAACGTTTCCATATGAACAAAAATATCCTCTGTTCCCTGTCCGCGACTAAGAAAACCGAATCCTTTATCGCGATTAAACCACTTCACAATTGCGCGTTCCAAACCACTTTCTGGGGTAACAACAACATGCGTACGCGCTGGAATTTCTGACGGATGAACCGCTGAAGAGCAATCTATAGACTTTACTTGGACACATTTTAATCCCCGTTCAGTCTTTTCCACAGCACAAATAACCCTAGCTCCCTCCAAAACTGTCTGAAAACCATCCCTACGCATCACCGTAACATGCAATAATATATCGGGAAAATTAGGTAAATCAGGTACAATAAATCCATACCCCTTACTACCATCAAACCACTTAATGACACCACTAATTTCAATAATCTCACCACAAGCACCTACACCATCTTCAGATAGAGAACAATCTTTTAATGCATCCTTACTTGTCATAATAAAACGTGATCCTGTAGCTCTTAAGTTATACAATATTGATTCTTTAACGCTAAGTTAACATTGCTCTTGCATCAACACGCAAGCCCCAAGATAAGATTTCCCCACATTGTCGTCGTTCCTTTGTTAATATCAAACCTTATATATCAAAAAATGTTTGATCATACACATCATATGCCTTACAAAAGGTTCCTCGAAAAAATGATGATATAAAATTTCACACAATACTGTTTTCATTAATGTGTAACTTGCGTGATGAGAAAGTTCAAGATAAGGTTAAAAACTACAATCAAATTAGGGAAAGTGCGTGATGCAATTGAAGAAAATCCTTACCACAGTCGCAGCCGTTATGACACTTGTAGGAAGTGCCTATGCAAATGATCCCATCAAAATTGGTGTTTATCTTCCGTTAAGTGGTCAAAATGCATTTGGAGGTCAGCTCGAAATTAAAGGCATAGAATTGGCGCATAAAAAAGTTCCAGAAGTCTTGGGACGTAAAGTGGAACTTATTATTATTGATAATAAATCTGATAAAGTAGAAGCTGCCAATGCTGTTATGCGTTTAACCGCAAGTGAAAAAGTGAATGGAATCATCGGAAGTTACGGTTCTTCACTCTCATTGGCAGGCGGCGAAATATCTGAGAAAGCAAAAACGCCAAGTATTGCAACTTCCTCAACAAATATGCTTGTTACACAAGGAAAGAAATATTATTTTCGCGCTTGCTTTATTGATTCTTACCAAGGAATAGGAATTGCGACTTATATAAGAAAAAATTTACATGCTCAAAAAGTAGCTATTCTTAAAGATATATCAAGTGATTATGCGATTGGTCTTTCAAGCTATTTTACGCGCACTTTTAAAAAGTTAGGTGGTGAGGTTATCTCAAATTTAAATTATACCTCTGGAGATCAGGACTTTTCAGCTGTTCTTACGCAGATTATAGCACAAAAACCTGATGTTTTATTTATTCCATCCTACTTTTCTGAAGGTGCTATCATCATGAAGCAAGCGCGTGAACTCGGTGCAAAGTTTAAAATTATGGGTGGTGATGCTATGGACAATCCAGAAACGATTACAATTGCGGGAAAAGCTGCAGAAGGATTCTTACACACAACACTTCCCTACAGTGAGGATATGCCGAATATGTCTAAAGCTGCACAAGAATTCACAAATGAATGGAGAACAGCTTATCCTAATCAAGAGCCAAATATAAACTCGGTTTTAGGATATACGAGCTATATGATGTTCATGAAAGCGATTGAAAATGCTGGAAGCGCTGATCGTGAAAAAATTACTCATGCGCTTAGCCAATTAAAGAACTTTCCAACCCCTTTTGGTGATATGACCATGGATGAAAATCATAACCCTAAAATTCCCATTGGTATCATTGAGATAAAAAATGGGAAACGCGTCTATTTAGATGAAGTTAAACCTGCTTTTTAAAAAAGAAGTTTTACTCGTCCATATACAAGAATGAGTTGAGGATTTTTTCTCAACTCAAATTTAGAGATTTTTTTATTTAATCCTGTATAAATTAACAAATGTGGAAGGATGAGAGATGAGCACTGAAATGTTCATCCAGTACTTTTTTAATGCACTGGCATTAGGGTCTCTTTATGGACTTATCGCTATTGGTTACACCATGGTTTACGGTATTTTGAGGCTTATTAATTTTGCTCACGGTGATATCTTTATGCTGGGAGCATATTTTGTTTTCTTTTCCACAATTAACTTTATGCCTGCTTGGGCGGCACTTCTTCTTTTGTTACTCGCTATTTTCATTTACTATTCTGTGTTTATAGGGTTTAAGAAACGCCCTTCAGCTTTTTGGACTGCTGTTTTTTTAATTCTTATTTTGGGGATCATTTATTATTTAAAAGTTTCTCCACAGGACTTTACACCAATTTGGATTCTTGCCCTTTGTTTTTCGATTTTTATCACAAGTGCAGTGGGAATTACCGTTGACCAATTGGCCTACAAACCTCTACGCCATGCTCCACGAATCTCAGCACTTATTGGTGCAATAGGCGTTTCCTTTTTTATTGAAAATCTTGCAACTGTGCTCTTTAGCGGTATTCCAAAAGGTGTCAAACAACCAGATTTTCTTGTCATTCCATTTCTATGGCATTTAAAACCCGGATCAGAAGGAATCATTAGAATTGCACCTATGTCTTTAATTGTTCCCATTGTTGCCTTTATTCTCATTATTGTACTTCTATGGATTATCCATAAAACAAAACCTGGTCTTGCTATGCGTGCAATTTCCCACGACATTGAAACAACACGTTTGATGGGGGTGTCTGTTAATAAAGTTATTGCATTTACATTTGGGATAGGCTCAGCGCTTGCTGCAATTGCAGGGATTATGTGGTCACTACGATATCCTCAAATTCAACCTTATATGGGTGTTCTTCCTGGACTCAAAGCATTTATTGCTGCTGTTATTGGAGGTATTGGCTCAATTCCAGGAGCAATGTTAGGGGGATTGTTACTGGGTTTTATTGAAGTTATGATTGTCGCATTCTTTCCAGCCCTCTCTGGATATCGAGATGCTTTCGCTTTTATTTTATTGATTTTGATTCTATTGGTAATGCCCACTGGATTAATGGGCAAAAAAAGCCAGGAGAAAATCTAATGGCAAAATCAGCTACGATTTTTCTATCGTGTATCAGTATTTTTATTCTTATCGGTTTTTTATTTTACGCTGATAATCATTTTAATGACTACACACTTCGCATCATTAATCTCATTGCGATTAATGCAATATTAGCAATTTCACTAAATTTAATATACGGTTTTACCGGTATGTTTTCTCTTGGTCATGCCGGTTTCATGGCCATTGGTGCATATGTGTGCAACGCATTGATTTATAATGATAATTTAGCGTTATTCATATTGAATGAGAATCCCGAATAACGTAGGATTCTCTCATTTCAAACCTGCTTATCTTGAATCAATCAAA
Organism: Bartonella silvatica; assembly: GCF_040545155.1. Lineage (NCBI taxonomy): Bacteria > Pseudomonadati > Pseudomonadota > Alphaproteobacteria > Hyphomicrobiales > Bartonellaceae > Bartonella > Bartonella silvatica. The sequence goes on along the minus strand of NZ_JBEPLI010000016.1, from coordinate 42 downwards.
ACCACTCATTTGCACATAACAAGTGGGATGAATGTGTGGATA
>NZ_JBEPLI010000015.1:0-34853 GCF_040545155.1 Bartonella silvatica | reverse complement strand
TATAAAAAGATGGATTCTCAAGTGGATTCATATAAAATAATTGCAATCAACATATTGACTTTATTGTGTTTTTATGCATAATGTGAATCTATATGAGAACAAAACTTGAGAAAGCTTCGTTATAAGCACATCATTGCTCAAAGTGGTTTTTTGCTCTCCAAACTCAGGAAGCAGCAGCTCTGTCAATTGTGGTCCAATGAGCACCGCTAATTGCTTGGCATGCTTAAAAGTGGGGCGATAAAAGGTCAGTTTCTTGCATAGAGATTCTTTGCCATCACTCTCCTTATAAACAAGGGGAACTTGGAGCTCTATATCAAGGCTGGTTTGTAAACTTGTCATGATCAATTCCTATAAATTGAGAATAGAGCGGCGCCGTTCACCGATCTCTTGTCCATTGCGCACAAGCCAACCGCCCCGTTTAAAGGAAAAGCGGTGCAAAACAGAACCATCCCAAAATTCCGTATAGTCCCAAATATTTTTGATCTCGCAATCATGGCCTGTGGCTTTTCCAGCCGTTAAGCCTTCGCTATCCACCTTGACCAAGCGCCCCGTGACATCAATGGAATGTTCATGCTCGCGTCCGCCTTCTTCAGACACCACATGTTTTTTGCCGGTAAATTTATGACGAAGACCAGGAGGACCACCAAAGATACCAATCACTTCTGGGGTGTGGCTGCGGATTTTCATTTGCAAACCGAGAGCTTTCACACCAAGACCGCTCACATCAATTTGCATATCAGAACCGCCTGGTTGATAGGTTTCTATGATTTCTTCCAGCGTGGGCAATTTAAGCGTTTCAAGATCGAGATGAAGATTCACATCATCATCAACAATTAGCGTAAAACCGCGTACAATGTGTAAAGTCATGCTTCACTCCTTGCTGCTTTGCGATAAGTTTCAAGTGTATCGCCAAATTGATAGGTCATTTTCTTTTGGATATCTTGCGCCAACCGGTCAAAATAAGCGCTATTGCGACGGCTGCCAAAGCTTAAGTCTTCCAGAGGAGGCACTTCTTCTGCATCAAATTCCACCCGCAATTTTCCCAATTGTAAAGTACTGTTGGAGTTTAGATCACGGTCAAACCAGACACGTCCACCAAGCAGAGCACCACGAGTAATCATATCATCAAGAAACTGTGTGAGAGAACGAGTAATGGCAATAACATGTTGACCGGTGAGATTCTCGTCATTGGCAAAAGGGCGCAAATTGTTGATGATGGTTTTTTCTAGGACTGCACGGGTGCGCACCACATTGACAAAACGCCAGAGCGGATCACTAGAAGTGGTATGTTTCCTCCATAAAATACGTCCATTGGCAGCTATTTTTCCATGAGAATTTTGGCTAAGCCGTGCGGGAATAAAGGTAGCAATATCGGTTTGATTGAGACGATTGGCTTCATGATCAATTTTGCCATCAAAATAACTAATGGGGCGTGCTGTGCCTAAAATACCTTTAACATCTTGGTTAAAGGGTGACCAAAAAACACCATCCTTTTGCTTATCGCGTTTGAGAAACATTGCTGCCGCAAAGGGACTTGCTGGCTTAATACTAAAACCACCCTCACTCTTTGCCACGCGCACAAAGGGGCAATCAGATAACAAAAGCGTGAGGAAAAGTCTGCACGAAACTTGGGGCTTTCCTCAGTGTTGTTTCCCCCCGTATCAAATACGGCAATGACTTGCAGCTTTTCTGCCACTTGTTCTAAGGCATCTGCCACGGGGTTTTTGCCATTCTCAATCCGCCCTGCACTATAAGCTGGTGCCAGCAAAATCCCAGGTTCCACACCCAAATGCCCCCGCGCATGGGTCAAAGCATGCACACCAATCAAAGTAGCGTGAGAACCCACCATTTCGGTTTGGGTCTGAGAAATTTTTGATTTTTCCTCCACCCGCACAAGAATAACTTTAGATTCTATGCCTTGCGCGCGCACGATATTAATCACATCAAGAGCCGTGCCCCTTTGCCCAAGCTTTTTGATTTTGTCTATCTCATGCGTAAAGAGAAGCACGGGTTCATGGAGGGGATAAGTTTGTGCATCGGCATCAGGGGCTGTGACAACCGCACCAATGGCGCTCTGATCAAATGCTGCTAGGGGACGTAGCTCTTCACCAGCCTCAATAATACGAATACCATGATTAAACTCTGTTGCCATGTTGCTCTCCAAGTCAATGAAGAGACCATAATAACATAGGCACACTTTCATAAGTCTGACACTGTCAGTCAAAAAAACTTTAAAAGGGCTTTGAAGGGACGATCTTGAACGCTAAAATAATAATAACGCTTTTATGACTGCATAAGCCCCATCAGGCTATTGCTTCTCTATGAACAACCGGTTCAATAGTTGCTTCAAAAAACATCTTTGTATAATTGTGTTGTGCATGTAAATTTCGCAAATCATCATTGCTAAGCTCTTCAAGAATAATTCCTTTATGCATAATTCCAACACGCTCACAGATATGTGCAACCACAGCAAGATCATGGGATACCATCAAATAAGTGAGCTTTTTTCTTTCTCGTAATGACTTCAACAAATTTAGAATTTCGGCCTGTACTGACACATCTAACGCAGATGTTGGCTCATCAAGTAGCAAAACCTCTGGCTCAACAATTAAAGCCCGCGAAAGAGCAATACGCTGCCTTTGTCCTCCAGATAGTTCATGCGGATAACGATAAAGAAATGAAGGGTCTAAACCAACAGAATCTAAAGCATCACGCACGCGTTCTTTGGGATTATCCATACCATGAATTTTAAGAGATTCTGAAAGAACTGTATGAACCATTTTCCTTGGATGAAGAGAGGAGTACGGATCTTGAAAAACCATTTGAATACGACGTAGAAAATGCTTATCTCTTTTTTCCGCAACCTCTTCTCCATCAAATACAAAACTTCCGCTATAATGTGGAATAAGCCCAACTAATGTATTTAAAATAGTTGATTTTCCACACCCCGACTCACCAATTAAACCATAAGCTTCACCACGTTTGATATGAAAGTTAACATTTTTCACAACTCTTACGGCCTTATGTCTATGCCCAAAGGTTACAGATAAATCAGAAACATCAAGTATATTATCACGCTTTTTCACAGAGCATCTCCTTCAACACCATTAACAATTGTAGGATTATACAACCAATCAGGGTCGCGCTCAGGAACAGCTAAAATATCAACAGGATTACTAAGTCGTGGTAAACTCGCCAACAAAGCCTTAGTGTAAGGATGACAAGCACGAGACAAATCACACGCAGGCAATTCTTCTAATACACGTCCAGCGTACATAACAAAAACACGATCACAAAAATCAGCAATCATATTTAAATCATGACTGATGAAAATCAGTCCTGTTCCAGACTTTGTTACAAGCTTATCCAATACAGATAAAACTTGGCGTCTTACTGTAATATCAAGTGCAGAAGTTGGCTCATCTGCAATAATTAAATCTGGTTTAGGAATAAGCATCATTGCAATCATCACACGCTGCCCCATACCACCAGATACTTCATGAGGAAATAGTCGCATTACACGCTCAGGGTTACGAATATGAACAGATTCCAGCATAGAAATTGTCTTCTCCCGTGCCTCTGCTTTTGAAACACGGTAATGAATACGATAAGCTTCCATGACCTGATCACCAATTCTCACCAACGGGTTAAGTGAGTATTTAGGATCTTGTAAAATCATCGAAATTCGTCTTCCTCGAATAGACCGCATCTCTGGTTCACTCGCCGCCAATAAATCAATACCACTGAAGCACATTTTTTTAGCTTTGACGATTGCTGCGCTGGGGCTTAATTTCAAAATTGCTCGCCCTGTCATCGATTTTCCAGAACCAGATTCCCCCACTATTCCAATTTTTTCTTTTCCCATAGAAAAGCTAATACCACGCACAACCTCAGAAATCCCACGTGGTGTAGGAAAAGCAACACGTAAATCTTCTATTTCTAATAATTTCTTATCCATTGCGCGGATCCAATATATCACGAAGCCCATCACCTAACAGGTTAAAGCCAAGACTTGTAAACAGTATTGCACAACCTGGTATTGCTGCCAACCACCAGTTTGTCATCATAAATTCACGACCTGTCGAAAGCATTACGCCCCATTCAGGACTGGGCGGTTGAGCACCTAAGCCTAAAAAACCAAGTCCTGCAGCTGTCAAAATAATTCCAGACATATTCAATGTTAACCAAACAATGACAGAAGGAACACACATCGGCACAACATGTAACAAAATAATTCGTAAAGAAGATGCACCTTGCAAGTGAACTGCTGAAACATAATCTGAGGAACGTATAGTCAAGGTCTCTGCACGTGCCAAACGCGCAATTGGTGGCCATGCAGCAATTGAAATTGCAATGGCTGCATTTTCAATACCTGGTCCTAAAGCTGCTGAAAAAGCAAGAGCTAAAATCAAACCTGGAAAAGCGAGAAAAACATCAACAATACGCATAAAAACAGTATCAACCCACCCGCCTAGATAACCAGAAATGGTACCGACAACAAGTCCTATTGGTCCCACAATGATGGTGGTCAGAAAAACAATATAGAGTGTAATACGTGACCCAAAAACCAAACGACTAAAAATATCACGTCCCAGCTCATCTGTTCCAAAATAATGCACCATAGACGGTGGTTGCAAACGATGAATAAGATCATTGCTTGCAATATCATGTGTAGCAATCCAAGGAGCAAAAATTGCACATAAAATAACAATCAAAATAATGGACATACCTAATAGAGCAGAAAGACTATGAAAAAAACGAACCAATAGATGATAGAATTTCTGTACGCTTGCTTGGACTGCTGACTGTGGAACAGATCCACTTAACCAACATCTCAAAGAAGATAAAAAACGTGGTTTATCGTTATGAGTTATCATCATATTCAACGTGTCCTTGGATCAAAAATACGGTAAAGTAAATCGGAAAATAAATTAATGACAATAAAGAGACACCCTACTAGCAGTGTACACCCGACAACTGCATTCATGTCTCCTGCCAAAAGTGCGTTGGTTAAATAACGCCCAAAACCCGGCCAAGCAAAAACTGTCTCTGTTAACACAGCCCCCTCTAATAAAAAGGCATAAGAAAGCGCAACAACAGTAATCACTTGAACAAGAGCATTACGAAAGGCATGTCTCCAAACTGTTCGCCCCCATGATAATCCCTTAACACGCGCAGTAATGATATATTCCTGATTTAATTGTTCAATCATAAAACCACGAGTCATACGACTAATATAAGCCATAGTACCAAAAGAAAGCACTAAAGCTGGCATTATAATATGGCTCAAAACATTACCAAACGCCTCCCATTGCCCCTGCGTCGCCGTATCCCAAAGAAAAAAGCCTGTTTTAGGTTCAAAGGAATATTCATATATAAAATCAATACGTCCTGGACCACCAACCCAATTCAGTTTAGCATAAAATACCAAGAGAGCCATCAATCCAAGCCAGAAAGTTGGTGTTGAATAACTCAACAATGTAAAAATACGGACACAATAATCAATAAATGAATCACGATACATAGCTGCAAAAACGCCAAGTGGAATGCCAAAACCTGTACCAATAATAATGGAAACCGTCGCAAGCTCTAACGTCGCCGGAAATACACGAGCAATATCCTCGACAACAGAGTGTCCTGAAGTTAATGAATCCCCTAAATCAAACATAAAGACATGCTTAAGATAACTCCAGTACTGAAAAATCAATGGCTGATCAAAACCCAACTTATGATACATGGTATCATAAGCTTCCTGGCTAATATTCTCACCAAGAATAGCAAGAATGGGATCTAAAGGGAGAATACGACCAATAAAAAAAGTGATTGTTATCAAACCAAGCAACGTCACAAAAACCGAAATAAACAGCTTTAGTCCCTTAGAAAGAAACCCCCATATAGGGAGAGCTTCTTTCTCCTGTGATACTGCTTCTTCAGATTCCGAAAATGGGAAAACCATTATAATATCCCCCTCCATAGCGACAAAACATAAAGCTGATACCCTTTTTATACAATAAAGAAAAGCTTAATCAAGCATGCTTTATAAGCTTTTTATAATTTTTATGATATGCTTGTTTTTATTTCTCTGCATCATTGTAGTATAATCTAAAACTATTCCAAACCCACTTTTTTACTGCAGGCCCCATACCAATGGTATAGTATGTCTGAAATAAATAGACCATAGGACCATGTTCAAAAATATAGTGTTGTAAAGCACGATACAGCCTGATGCGCTTATTTTGATCTTTCTCAAACAAAGCATCCATGACCATTTTATTGACATTTTCATCATAATATCCAGCACGCCAAGCCAAATACATATTATGTTTTTTTGTAAATGTTGCATCAGGGTTAAAAACATGATTTAATGAAGCAGGATGTCCATCAGGATCAGCGCTCCCCCACCCCATAATAGCAGTATCGTAATTCCCACTGCGCACGCGATTCAACAGTTGACTTTGTGCCATTTGTTCAATGACAAACTTGATACCAATTTTACTGGCATTGTCTTGAATAGACTGTGCAACAGATGACATATAACTAAGACTGCCAACAAGAAGGTTTGCTTTAAAACCGTTCGGATAACCAGCCTCACTCATTAACTGTCTTGCCTTTTCTAAATCTAACTTAAATGGTACCCCTTCTTGTTCATCCAAAGCCCCCGGAACACCCAATGACATATAAGTTGCACGTGGAATTCCAATCCCCTTTAAAATAGTTTTTCCAAGACTTTCATAATCAATTAGATAACGAAGTGCCAACCTTACTTTTTCATTAGCAAAAACCGGATTCTTATTGTTCAACGATAAATAAATGATCTGTGGGCGTAGTACGCGGCTAATTTTAACTGACCCTCCTTGTTTTTCAATATCTAAAACATCCGCTGAAGAGAGGTCACGTGCTATATCAACATCCCCCTTTTCTAAAAGAAGCCTCTGACTCGCCGATTCAGCGACATGCTGCACGACAAAATTCTTAATTTTAGCTTCTTCCCCCCAATAATGCTTTGTGGCCTGTAATACGACTTTTTCTCCTGGAAGCCAGCGTACCAATTTATAAGGACCAACACAAGCAGAGTGTGTAGACAAATATTTATTACCCATATCACCATCGATGCTCTCTGCTTCAACCGTTTTGCGATCAAGCAAAGCAGATGCATAAGACTGACCAATTACTGTTAATATAAGTTGGACAGGATAAGGTTTGTCTAGCTTTAGTTGTAAAGTTTTATCATCAAGAGCTTGAATATTTGCTGCAGCATTCTTTTCCGTAAATCCATAATCCGTTAAAGATTGTGCATAACTAAACCCTAATTTAATAATTCGCTGCATTGACCATGCGAGATCTTGCGCTGTCGCCGTTCTTCCATCATCAAATTTCAAATCATCACGAAGATGAAAAACAATTCTCTTTCCATTATCTAAAACATCCCAAGACTTTGCCATGGCAGGACGAATTTTCGTGGGATCATCTTTATCATACTGCACTAACGCACTACAAATATTTGTCAACAGTTCACTCGTTACAACTTCAACCGCTTGCGCTGGATCAAAGCTACTAATAGAATCCATATTCCATGCCATGACCAAAGTATCTTTCGGTGGGATACACATTGCTAATGATGGTACAAAAATATTAAAAAAAACAACGCCCCATCGTAAAATACAATAATTTTTGAATATTTGTTTTAATCTCATTTTATTTTCCCGTCACGCAATTTATCTCACCCTTTATAAACAAAAAAATTATAATCTCATAACAGCATAATATATCTTCAAGCTCATATAAAAAACATACACAAAACCAAAGTCACGTCCTTATCAGTCTTAGAAAATTCTAGAATCTATAATATCCAGCGACCCAATAGTCCACATTTACCAATATCGATAAAAATGAAGAAGCCATAAATTAAGTCACTTCTCATCTTTCGTAATTTTCAACTCCAAATGATAAAACCATGAATAGGTAGAGGAGTACCCCTCTACCCTCTACCTCAAAACTGCCTACTATAGATTTATTTCTCAATGAGATTATAGAAAATACGGGGAGCACTATTCCAAACCCACTTTTTGACAGAAGGTGAAAGCGCTACAGTTTGATATTTTTGATAAATAAAAGCATAAGGCCCTTCTTGCATCAGCTTACGCTGTAAATTGCCATATTTCTCTACTCGTTTTTTAGGATCTTTTTCAAATAAAGCGTCTTCAACCAACCGATTCATATTTTCATCAAAGTATCCTTGATGCCAACTGGGATAAGCCGTGTTCTTAGCCTCAAACCGATTATCAGGGTTATAAATAATGCGTGATGCCATCGTTTGAGGATCACTAGAATCGCTATTCCATCCCATTACGACTGTATCAAAAGCACGTGCATAAACTTTGTCAAATAACTGCGCACCTGCCAAACGTTCAATTTTAAGATGAACACCAACTTTTTCAGCATTGTCTTGGATAGACTGAGCAAGTGTCTCTCCTAAAGGAGCTGCCGATACTAAAATCTTCGCTTCAAATCCATCAGGATAACCAGCCTCGGTCAAAAGCTGCTTTGCTTTTTTTAGATCAAGCTTAAAGGGCTGACCTTCTTTCTCATCCAAAGCCCCTAAAGTTCCAAGAGGGAGAAAACTTGCACGTGGAATCGCAACATTTTTCAGCAGCGTTTTCCCAAGACCGTCGTAATCAATAAGATAACGCATTGCCAAACGCACTTTTGCATGCGAGAAAATAGGATTGGTCATGTTAAAGCCCCAATACATCATGAGGGGCGGTAAAATCTTTTCAACTCTTATATCTGTTGTTTTTTGAAGAGTTTCTAAAGCCTCTGACGGTAAATCACGAGCAACATCAATATCATGTTTTTCCAACATTAAGCGCTGTGTGCTGGGCTCGGAAACATGACTAATTAAAATCTGCTTGAGTTTAGGTTTATCCCCCCAGTAATGAGAGCTGGCACGCAACATAAGCCCTTTTCCTGGATTCCAACTCTTTATCTGATAAGGTCCAACACAAGCAGAATGGGCTGCTAAATAATGATTGCCCATATCACCATTTTTTTCATGCTTCATAAGTGTTTTGCGATCAAGTAAAGCAGCGGCATAACGAGATGCAATATTATCAAGAAGAAGCGTGGTTGGATAAGGTTTAGCAAACTTCATGACCATCGTTTTTTCATCAGGCGCTTGGATAACATCATCAACGGTCTGTTCTGTAATTCCATATTCATTCAAGGTTGACGCATTACCTAACTTCAATTTAACAACGCGCTTCATACTCCAAACAAGATCATTGGCATTGGCAGAGCGACCATCATTAAATTTTAAATCATCACGCAAATGAAAGGTAATTGTTGTGCCATGATCATCGCTCGTAACATCCCAACTCTTTGCTAAACGCGGAACAAATTTGGTTGCATCATTTGGAACACTATCAACCAAATTATCACAAACGTTGAGAATAATTTCACCAGCATAAACATCATTGATTTGTGCAGGATCAAATGTACTAATTCCATCAAGATTCCAAGCCATCACGAGCGTATTAGCGGGGGTTTTTGCAGAAACTTGTTGCGGAAACATCCCCATGACAATAAAGGCAGTGATAAAAGAGCTACCGCCTCTTAATAATTTTCTTTTAAAGTTCATAAATTTTTCTCCCCAAATCTTGTTATATAAATCAACTGATTTTAGATGAATTTAAGATACGAATGACAGAAAATACAAAACAATATCCCCTCAATACACAATTATTCTTTTCTTTTTCAACTCCCCCTCAATAAAGCACAAAAAACACATTGCCATTTGCCAAACTTGCTTCCTATAATAAATAGAACAATGATATTTTTAAATATAAAATTATTTAATTTACTTATAAAGGTGGCGTGTTTATTTTATAAATCAATTTTCATCAATCTTAGTAGCATAATATAAAAGCTAATTTATGCTATAAAGAGCAAGCTTCTTAAGTGCCTAAAAGCTATTTCTTTACAAGCTAAATAGGCTCTCAATCTTCCCTTTAATGAGAATATATTTTTCTATATTCCATCACTTATCGGTATTTAATATAAATCATGCTCAATAAAAGAAACAGCCGTATCCTTTATCGAAAAAAACATCCTTCAAGGTGGTCATTTACTATTCCCGTTGCCTGCATAAAAGAATAGCAGATAGTCGGACCAACAAATGTCCAACCACGCTTCTTCAGATCTTTAGAAAGGCGAAGAGAAGCAGGTGTTATGGGGTTAGCCAAAAGTGTCTGGAAATCTATCTTCTCATAACGCTCTGATTGTGGTGGTTGAAAAGACCAAAAATAATGGGATAAACTGCCCCACTCTGTTATAATTTCTTGCGCTCTAAAGGCATTATTCAATACTGATCGGATTTTTCCTTGATGACGAACAATGCCTTTATTCTGCATCAACATTTGCAGCTTCACTTCATCATAATGCGTAATTTTTTCAAAATCAAAATAATCAAATGCTTTTCGAAAAGCAGAGATTTTTTTTAAAATGGTAAACCAAGAAAGCCCTGCCTGAAACCCCTCAAGACAGATTTTTTCAAACAAACAGTCATCATCAAAAACAGGCTTGCCCCATTCATTATCATGATAAGCACAGTAAAGTGGATCCGTTCCGGCCCATGAACAACGGACTTTCCCATCCGCTCCCACGAGAAGCCCTTCATCAAGTGCCGTATTGACCTTATCAAAAGAGTGTTCCTTGATCATCTTGCTTCGATTTTAACCGTTTAAGTTTTGAAGATTTATTGGGAACATGATCATGCGTCGAGACATCAATCTCACCATCAAAAAAGCGTAAATTTATTTGCCCTGTCTCAGGAAACTGAACCAATCGTTTAATGGGTTTATTATCTTGCCCCAAAGCCAAAACAAAGCCTCGCTCTAAAATATTTTGATACGAAGTGCTTCTTAAAAGTCTACAAGCAACCTCTACCTGAGCATGTCGCTTTTCCACATGACGCACAAAAGCACGGTGAAGACGCGCCGTAAACTCCTTTGTAGCATGTTGTGCTTTTTCAGTATTCAGTAAACGCGACGTGAGACGAACACCAAGTGCATGAAAATAAAAACGCTTTTTATCATAGCTCACACAAAGAGCACGTTGTAATCGACTTGAAATTTCATCAAAACCGCGCCTTGGGAAAGCGAAGAGTTGATCAGCAGTTGGGAGGGCTCGCACAATCGCACGCAATTTTTGTTGATGAAAATCAAAATAACGGACCATCCCTTTACGCAAACGTGCCCCCAGAGACGATACATAGACTTCGAGATCAAGCTTAACAGGAACAGCCTTCTCCGCTGCTCCTGTAGGAGTTGGAGCTCGCCAATCAGCGACATAATCAATCAAAGTCCAATCCGTTTCATGACCAACTGCCGAAATAACTGGCAGGACAGATGCATACACAGCACGAACAACTGCCTCATCATTAAATCCCCATAAATCTTCTAAGCTTCCTCCTCCCCGTGCCACAATAATAAGATCGGGCTTTGGAATAAGCTCTCCGAAAGGAAGCGCATTAAAACCTTCAATAGCAGCAGCCACTTCCCTCCCACTCGTCTCCCCCTGAACACGTACAGGCCAAACTAAAATATGCAAAGGAAAACGATCTGATATACGATGAATAATATCGCGAATGACAGCACCCGTTGGTGATGTTACAACCCCTATAACTCTGGGCATATAAGGCAAAGGTTTTTTCTTGGCTTCATCAAATAAGCCTTCGTCGATAAACTTTTTCTTACGATTCTCTAGAAGAGTCATCAAAGCACCAACCCCTGTCGGTTCAAGAGCTTCAATAACAATTTGATATTTTGATGACCCTGAATAAGTTGTCAGTTTACCAACAGCAACCACTTCCATTCCTTCTTCAGGAGGGAATTTAAGTTTTTCCATAATACCGCGCCAAATAACAGCTTCTAGCCTTGCCTTATCATCTTTTAAGGCAAAATAAGCATGACCTGAAGCATGTGCACCACGATAACCTGATATCTCTCCCCGCACCCGCACATAACCAAACTTTTCTTCAACAACGCGCTTTAAAGCACCAGATATTTCAGAAACAGTAAATTCTACAACATTCGTTGCCCCTGTTTTTTTGTAAAACAAATTTTCCATTTTTCAATTCACACAGGTTCGTATATCGAATCTTAACATAAAGAAAATACTTTATCGACAAAAGCGATTTCACTTTAAAAGTGCGCTTCTTGAAATTCCATTCAATAAAAACAACTCTCACTCCTAACAAAAGATCTTCGACACCTTAAAAAGGCTTTATCCTTATGCAAAGCGTCGAAGATGCAAAATTATACTCTTTTTATATTTATATTTTTTGATAAATGTCTATTTTTCAATTGCACTATAAAAAATACGTGGTGCACTATTCCAAACCCATTTTTTGACATCAGGTGTCATAGCTATCGTGTGATATGTCTGATAAATAAAAGCATAGGGTCCTTTTTTCATAAGTTCACGTTGCAAATCAGCATACATTTGTGCCCGTTTTTGTGGATCTTTTTCAAACAATGCATCTTGAACTTTTTGATTCATATTTTTATCAAAATACCCCTGGCACCAACTAGCATAGCCTGTATTTTTCGCCTCAAACCGATTATCAGGATTGTAAATAAGGCGTGAAGCCATTGTATGGGGATCCGCAGAATCATTATTCCATCCGTAAAAAATCGTATCAAAGGCACGTGTAGACAGTTTCGAAAGTAACTGCGTTCCTACAAAACGTTCAATTGTAAAGCGCACTCCAATCTTCTTTGCATTATCTTGGAGTGACTGCGCAATAGGTAAAGCAAAAGGATAAGGTGATGCTCCTGCAAAAATGCTCGCCTCAAAACCGTCTGGATAACCTGCTTCTGTTAAAAGCTGCTTTGCTTTTTCAAGATCAAGCTTAAAAGGCTGTCCTTCTTTTTCATTCAAAGCGCCAAAAGTCCCAAGAGGCAGAAAACTTGCACGCGGAATACCAGCATCCTTCAAAAGAGTTTTTCCAAGGCCCTCATAGTCGATAAGATAGCGCATCGCTAAACGCACTTTTTCATTGGCAAAAATTGGATTTGTCACATTGAACCCCCACATGATTACAGATGGCTCTAAAACTCTTTCAACTTTAATATCTGTTGTTGTTTGGAGATCTGCTAAATCCTCTGGCATCAAATTACGTGCAACATCTATATCGTGTTTTTGCAACAATAAACGTTGTGTTCCTGGTTCAGCAACATGCTGTATTAAAATCTTTTTTAGCTTAGGTGCCTCTCCCCAATAATTGGAACTTGCATGCAACAAAAGAGCTTCTCCAGAACGCCAGCGGCTTATCATATAAGGACCAACACAAGCAGAATGGCTCATCAAATACCGATTTCCCATATCATCATCTTGTTCGTGTTTCATGATTGTCTCACGATCAAGCAAGGCAAGAGTACGAGTAGTGGAAAAATGGCTAAGAAGAAGCTCTGCTGGATAAGGTTTATCAAATTCCATCACAACTGTTTTCTCATCCGGTGCTTGAAAAGCCTTATTAACATTCTGTTCTGTAATACCATATTCATTAAATGTCGCCGCAGCAGCCATCTTCAATTTAACAACCCGCTTCATGCTCCAAACAAGATCATTGGCATCTGCAGGACGACCATCATTAAACTTCAAACCATCGCGCAAATGAAAAGTAATAACCGTGTGTTGATCATCACTTAAAACATCCCAACTCTTTGCCAAGGAAGGAACAAGTTTAGCTGCATTGTCTTTGGCTGGTTCAACTAAATTATCACAAACATTGACAAGAATTTCATTACCATAACGGTCATTGATTTGCGCCGGATCAAATGTACTTATTGAATCGAGATTCCAGCCCATCACCAAAGTATCAGCAGGCGTTTTTGCTGATAATGGCTGCGCAAATATTCCCATAGCAAGAAAAGCAGAAACAAAAGGGCTGCTGCTTTTCAATATTTTTCTTTTCAAGTTCATAGATTTTTCCTTTTAAACGTTATTGTATAGATAAACAACGTAACAATAATAAAATCAGACTTTAGAATCTTCTATTTAAAAAGGGAATATTAAAACTTTGAAATCAGAAACTTTTTTATAACGACTTGTTTTTTTCAAAGAAATATCTTTTTTATTTAAGATTTTATACGTTTTTTCTTTTCATTTTCTAAAAAAACATTTCTTTTCCCAAAATACTAAGTGTATCTTCATTCACTGTCATCTATTTCATCGTTTTTATTACTTCTCAAACCATGAACCATTTTTTCAATCTTAGAATTTATATAAGTGCCTTTATTAGAAGGCTTAATCTCTTTCTAGCAGAGCGTTTTTATGAAATTTCATAATACAGATAGTATTTAATCACAATGAATAACCTTGAATACACTCAAAATTTCATCATTATACAAAACACCAAACTTACGAGATTATATTATTTTTGTATTTATAACCAATTATTTTAATTTTAATATAAAAAAACACAGTGAATTTAGAAAAAGAATAAAAATTACCATAATATAGTAAGGCAGAAAATGCGCAAAAAATAACAAAAAAGTTATTTCCCTTTATAATAAGAACACTATTCTTTGATCATATAAGAACAGAATATATCAAAATAAATATAAGGGAGCATATGTCCAATTCTTTGCGCAAATTTCTTGGAGGCAACTTAAAGCCCATTATTATAAAGTTATTCATCTTTTCATTTCTCGTTGGTATTCTTCTGAAAGCTATTGGGTACACACCGCTAGATTTGATAAAAACTATAACAAAGCTTTCAAAGTCCCTTTTAGAGTATCTCTGGGAAACAGGATTTGCAACTTTTACAAACTTCTTTCATGTCATCATGACAGGGGCTCTTATTGTTGTGCCTATTTTTCTTTTTTTATGTATTTTAAATAAAAAATAAATGTCCTATTCATTCTTTTCTATGGACTCTATTTTTCTCAAATACATTAATCTTTTCGAAAAATAAGACGACATAAAAACCCCGTAATAACAGCCACAATTACTGCAACAACACCGTATAAAAAGCTATACTTATGCGCCGCATAAAAGATCGTATAAGCAATATGTGCTTTGACAATTTCAAGATTCGTGGTCGCACTATCAATAAACTGCCCATCGCGAAAAAGATAAGCCCGAGCCTGATAATGCCCAACAGGAGCATTTGCTGGCAAACGAAAATGCGCTGTAAAAAGCGATCCAGAACCAAAACGAACGCCGCCCACCTCCTCATGATAAAGATTTTTAGCTTTTTGCAGCTTTATAAGTTCATGACGAAAAGCTTTCACTTTACTCTGATCTTGTTCAGCCGTCTGCAATGATAAATGAGATAAGCCTAAGCTTAAGCGTTTATACTCTTCAATACCAGCGATATCACCAATCTCACGCGTTGTGACTATAGAATAAAAGAGAGGAACATTTTTAAAAATAAGGGAATCTGTATTAACCCACACGCCCATATTACGTTTTTTTTCCCGCATAACCATCGGCTGAGCTTGCCCTTCCAAACTCACAACAATATCATAACGGTTTTGTCGAGAATATAACGGATCGATATTTTCTAAAACTCCAGCAATATAAAGATCACGCCCCTCAAAACGTGTATCAACCATAATCATATTTGTTGTTACAATAATTTGGATTGTTTCGTGATTCACTTGATCAACAAGCGCCGACTTTACACCCAAATGTGCCCAAGCAGAAAAAGGGGCGACAAAAAAATAACCGACAAAAGTGCATAAAGAAAATAATCTACCCATTTTTATCTCATTAGAATATCCAGAGAGAAAAGATTATCAGGGCGTATAAATAATTGAAAAGCAAGGCGCATACACACAATCAAAACTAAAAGTGCAAGAGCCATACGCAATTGCTCAGCCTTTAACTTTCGTCCAGCTCTTGTTCCATATTGTGCACCAACACTTCCCCCAAGCATGAGCAAAAAAGCCAAAACAATATCAACAGACTGATTACTCACACTTTGCAAAACTGTCGTAAAAGAAGATACAAATGTAATCTGAAAAAGTGAAGTTCCAATCACTACATTGGTTGGAACACGCAGCAAATAGATCAATGCCGGTATCATAAAGAAGCCACCGCCAATCCCCATGATAGAAGATAACAACCCAACAATAAGACCAATCCCTAAAACTGGAATAATGCTAACATATATCATGGATGTCCGAAAGCGCATTTTCAATGGCAAACGATGAACCCAATTATGTCTCCCCCCAAGACGAACCTTGACTTTTTTTGCCTTACGCTGACGCATTATATCACGCCAACTTTCAATAATCATCAAGCTCCCCACGCTTCCAAGAAGAATCACATAGAGGAGAGAAATCATTAAATCTAATTGACCTAACTTTTTCAGAACAGAAAAAATTTGAATTCCAATGAAAGAGCCAACACCTCCCCCAATAACTAAAAAGAGACCAAGCTTGATATCCAGAGTACGTCTTCTAAAATGCATAATTGCCCCTGTGACAGATGAGGCAATCATTTGATTAGCTCCAGTTCCAACAGCAATAGCAGGGGGAATATTATAAAAAATCAGCAAAGGCGTGATAAGAAAACCACCACCAATACCAAAAAGACCTGAAAAAAACCCAGCAACAACCCCCATGCCAATCAAGATCAGCATGTTAAGCGACATTTCAGCAATTGGTAAATAAATACTCACTTACAGAACCTTCAAGATAATATGATTTTCTAAATAACCTGAGAGATTTTCTCTCAGAATCCCCTTCTCCAATAATTTTTGTTGCATATTTAAAAGATCATTCTAAATGCAACACATACCGTTTCAGATCTCACAGAGATCTTTGTAAAGTTATGAATGCGCATCCCATATCTATGGGCTACCACATCAAAAATTAAAAAAGCGAACTTCTTTAAAAAAACTATAAGAGCATAACGTTATCACAAATATAAATGCAATGATTAAAAAACACCAAAGAATTTTTTTAATATAATAACCTAAAACAAAAAAATGTCTCCGAGATTGAACACTTGAAGAAGAGTGATCATTTTCAATGTCATGATCAGATTCTTGAATATCAGAGCGCTTTTCTTTTATCGTAGAATGCTTAAAAAGCCTTTCTGCTTCTTTTGAAGAAGAGTTTATAGCACTCATTGACAAAGAAGCTTTATTTTCTTTCTGCAACACATTTTTAACATTTGCTTGAGTGAGATTTGCATCACTTTTTTTCGAAATATGAGACATTTTATGAAGCGAAGAATACTCTTGGTCTCTTTCCTTTGGCATATCAGCAAGCTTCTGCACAACAGAATCAAATGAATTTGAACGAGATGTATATCCTGGCACCGCCGATTTTTCTGGACTTTTCTTTTCACTATGCAAACTCTGGACAAGACTTTTAAGCTGCTCTAAGCTCTCAAAAAGCTTTTTTTCTTTTTGACGACGTATATAGTGCTCGGCTAAAATTGCTCGGCTAATATCATCCAAGTAAGATTTAAAACTCTCTTCTATAGAACTTTGTGATGCCAAGTGACGGGACGGATGCTTCATTTGCATTTGCGCATAAACAGAGCGTAACTTTCTAGCAATATCCGACATTGTGACTTCAGCAGGCACCTCTCGCCCCTTATTTTTCTCAATACCAAAAAAAGAAGGGGGGACTTTCTCACTCTGCTCTTTCGTATAGCTCTTCCTATTCAAAAACGCTACCCCTCATCCTATCACCAACACTACGCCTTATTAACTTTTTATAAAGAACGGCAAAATAATAGGAAATTATGCTTTATTTTAGTAAATAGAGCTTTAAGAATTTTCAAAAAGGTTTAAATATTCAAGCTTTAGTTTTATAGCTCTCAAGATTTCAGTTAAAGTGTTATTTTCTAATTTTTTTCACTCTTTTTCCATCACATCTCTATCAACCAATGATAAACGGCGCATGCGGAACGAAAAAAGGATATCCTCATTTTACTATTCTGATACCATTTACTATTCCGTATCTCTTTTACTTTAAGTTCGTTTAAAACCTTTTTACAAAGTTATGAAAAAGAGATTTATTAGCAATGAAAGTGCGTTATTTTTATTCAAACGAAAGTGATAATTATGTAAAGTACATCAAAAAATAAAATAGATAACCATGATAAAAAAGTACAAGCAAATTTAAGAAAGCTTATATAATGAAAAAACCGGTTTTGAATGAGATTCCATTCTAAACAATTTGGTTATTCATGATTGTCACTATCATCATACTAAAAAAGAGGATTACTATGAAGATAATTGTCGCTGTCAAACGTGTTGTTGATTATAATATCAAGATACGCGTCAAACCTGATAGCACAGGCGTTGATCTATCTCATGTCAAAATGTCTATGAACCCTTTTGATGAAATCGCGGTAGAAGAAGCAATCCGCCAAAAAGAATCGGGAAAAGTTTCAGAAGTTGTTCTGGTTTCTATTGGACCAGAAGCCGCACAAGAAACTTTAAGAACAGGACTCGCAATGGGTGCTGATCGCGCACTCCTCATAACAACAGAGAAAATCCTTGAACCTCTAGCAATTGCTAAGGTTCTCAAGCTTATTGTTCAGGAAGAAAAACCAGATATGGTCTTTTTAGGAAAACAAGCTATTGATGATGATAGCAACCAAACGGGACAAATGCTTGCGGCACTTCTTAACTGGGGACAAGCAACTTTTGCTTCTCACCTCAACATAGAAAATGGGCACGCAACTGTTATTCGTGAAGTTGATGATGGCACTCAAACTCTTTCCCTTCCGCTCCCTATCGTTATGACTGCCGACTTACGATTAAATGATCCGCGTTATACTTCTCTACCCAATATTATGAAAGCAAGAAAGAAACCTATTGAACAAAAAGCTCTTTCTGACCTTGGTATAGACACGCAAGCGCGCTTAACGGTTCTTCGTGTTGAAGAGCCCCAAAACCGCCAACCCGGTGTGAAAATAACCAGCGTAACAGAGCTGGTTAATGCACTAAAACAAGCAAATTGCATTTAATATCTGATAAATGATGGATTAAAAAATAATACTGTATATTAAAGGGTAAAAACTTATGGCAATTCTTTTATTAGCCGAAGAAAATATAGAAGAAACTGCAAAAGCACTCACTGCAGCGAGAGCAATTAACGATGATATTGATATTTTAGTTTGTGGAACAAAGGTTCAAGAAATCGCTAAAAACAGTGCTAAATACACCGGTGTGCGACAAGTTCTTGTTGCCGAAGCCGATTATTTAGCACACCATCTTGCAGAACCTATGGCAAATACAATTGTCAAATTAGCACATGATTATGATGTGATCATGGCTGCATCGACCAGTACTGGCAAAAATGTCATGCCGCGTGTAGCAGCACTTCTTGATATTATGCAAATTTCAGACATTATTGCCGTTCTTACGCCAGATACATTTAAACGTCCTATTTATGCAGGAAATGCTATTGAAACTGTACGCGCCCGCGATTGTCAAAAAGTTATAACGGTTCGTACAGCTGCTTTTACTCCAGCCCCATTACAAAATAACAGCGCTCCTATTAAACCAATAACACCTGCGCCCAACCCAAATCTTTCTTCTTTTATAAAAGCAGACACTCATAAAAGCGATCGCCCTAATCTTGCCTCAGCACGTGTTATTATATCAGGCGGACGTGGTCTTGGTTCACAAGAACAATTTATGGCACTTCTTCTCCCCCTTGCAAACAAGTTAGAAGCTGCTTTAGGTGCCAGCCGAGCAGCAGTTGATGCTGGCTATGCCCCTAATGACTGGCAAATAGGACAGACGGGTAAAATCGTTGCTCCTGAGCTTTATATTGCCGTTGGTATTTCTGGTGCAATCCAGCATCTAGCTGGTATAATGGACGCACAAATTATCGTTGCTATTAACCAAGACGAAGAAGCGCCCATTATGCAAATTGCGGATTATGCCCTTGTTGGTGATCTTCACAAAATCATTCCAGAATTAGAGAAAGCTTTATAAATTATGAAAGAGCTCGACATCATCAATATAAAGATATAAAATTTGATATGATGATTATTGGAGCGAAATTTTCAGAATATTGTTTCATGCAAACTGCTGGTAACACCCGTGTAGGTGATCTTTGCAAAGCCATTCCAGATCTGGAGAAAGCTTTATAAACCATGGAAACATCTTTACATCATCAACGTGAGACTATGGAATTTGACATCATCATTGTCGGAGCGGGACCTGCAGGACTTTCCGCTGCAATTCGATTGAAACAGATAAATCCTGAGCTTTCTGTCACAGTTGTTGAAAAAAGTGCTGAAGTTGGTGCCCATATTCTATCTGGTGCAGTCGTTGATCCTATCGGCATCGATACACTTTTGCCTAAATGGAGAAATGAACAAGATCACCCTTTCAAAACGCCTGTCACGAGCGACCAGTTTTTTTTTCTAAAACAAAAACATGCTACAAAATTTCCCAATATTCTCCAACCCAAAATCTTATCAAATCACGGATGTTATATCGTTTCACTTGGCAGTGTTTGCCGTTGGTTAAGCAAAAAAGCTGAAGCGCTTGGCGTCGAAGTCTATCCTGGGTTTGCCATATCACAGACCATTCATAATGATAATGGAGCCATCATTGGTGTTCTTACAGGTGATATGGGGCTTAACAAAGATGGAACTCCTGGAAAAAATTATATGCCTGGTATGGCTTTATTAGCAAAATACACACTAATTGCGGAAGGAGCGCGTGGCTCTCTTGCAAAACAACTGATACAAAAATTTGATCTTAGCAAAAACCGTGAACCACAAAAATTTGGACTTGGTCTCAAAGAACTCTGGGAGATTGATCCTCAAAAACACAAGCCTGGTTTGGTTCAACACTTTGCCGGTTGGCCTTTAGACAAAGATACTGGTGGTGGTGGTTTTCTTTATTATCAAGAAAAGAACCTCATTTCTGTTGGTTTTGTCGTACATTTAGATTATAAAAATCCTTATCTCTCTCCTTTCGAAGAATTTCAACGTTTTAAAACACATCCTAAACTCTACGAAGTCTTAAAAGGTGCAAAACGCCTTTCCTATGGCGCCCGCGTAATCAGTGAAGGTGGCTGGCAATCTGTACCAAAACTCACCTTTCCCGGTGGAGCGCTTATTGGTTGTTCTGCTGGTTTTGTTAATGTTCCACGTATCAAAGGATCACACAATGCGATCTTATCTGGTATATTAGCAGCCGATAAAATCGCTGCAGCACTTGCGCAAGGACGCACACATGATGACGTCACAGAAATCGAAGAACGTTGGCGAAAAGGCCCCATTGGTAAAGACCTTTATAAAGTGCGCAATGCCAAACCACTCTGGGCAAAGTATGGCACAAAATATGGAATTATGCTTGCCGGCTTTGATATGTGGTGGCAACAGCTATTTGGATTTTCCTTATTTAAAACACTCCACCATAGGAAAGCAGATTATGAATGTCTTGAGCCAGCAGACAAATTTGTTCCCATTGCTTACCCAAAACCAGATGGCCTTGTAACCTTTGATCGCCTCTCCAGTGTTGCGCTTTCTCATACGCACCATGAAGAAAATCAACCATGCCATTTAAAAATAGATTCATTAGAAAAACAAAAAGACTCTGAATATGCAATTTATGGAGGACCTTCCACCCGTTATTGCCCTGCCGCTGTCTATGAATGGCTAGAATCTCATAATCAGGAAACCTATGTGATCAACGCTTCAAATTGCATTCATTGTAAAACCTGCGACATCAAAGATCCTAACCAAAATATCAATTGGCGCTGTCCGCAAGGTGGTGAGGGGCCCCTTTACCTCAATATGTAATTATTTTTTATTAGGCGATAAGGTCAGCACCGCGCATGATAACTTCAACGCACATATTGTTACAAATCGGTGCCATCATTATATTTACAAGTTCCCAATATGTTTTTCACTGCATAATTTTTCAGCAGTGAGTTGATTTATAACGCTATTTTATTTTTTTTCATAATGAATGAGAACCTTGAATATCATAAGATTCTCTTATTTCAAATCTACTTATCTTGAAACAATCAAATCATTCGCTTGCACATTATAAACGAGATGAGTGTGTGGATAAAAATAAAGAAGGAAAGGAGTAAAAAATGCTTCTCATGAATTGATTTCATGCAAAAGCAGTTATAACATCTAAAAAACTGAGAGCATAATGATAAATCTTACATTTAAAATAGGTTCATAAAAGGCATTTTTGTCTCCTCTCAAAATTTTCGCATATACCAGTCAACTTTATGGTATAAAGATCTTTATTTGATCAAGGATAAACAAATCGAAGCAGTATGATATTTGAGGCCTATATTTAATATGCAAAATAATGAATTATTGTTCTAAATTCTGTGCAATCGTAACTGCCATCATAAAACACTCTCAAACATATGTGATCTTTTGATCCAAAAAATCATACGCTGCGGTTCCGTTTTTATCAATCAATGATAAAATGAAGACAAAGGTATTTTGACTATTTAAAAATACGAGAAGCTATCCTTGATTTATCTTAGCAATTTAAAACACCTTGCCTTGTTTGCATCCATTTTTTATCAAACGACTATGTTTATTTATACACACCTCTTGTAAAATACAAATAAATACTTTTTATTACAAATAAAATAAAAAATATATTTTTATTATTTAATATAAATATACTATATTTTCTTTATAGGTTAAATAATTACTATATAAAATACTGAATGTTACTCTCTTTTGCCTTAAACAAGATATAATAAATAAAATCATATAGATTTATTTCCACCAGAAATGGAATAAATAGACTTCCATCCATCTTATGAGATCAAAAGAATCTTTCTCTAACTTTTTTAAGAGGAAAAGGGAGAGTTTATTTTCTGCAAAGTTGTCTCAAGAGCGGTAATTATAGCACTTTTTCCCCCTTGGAGAGAAAAACAATTTGATAAAAGTTCATTTGTTCCCCCTTTCGTCGAAAACTCTTTCTCGAGCAATGCAAAATCAAGGGGAAGAGAACTATTCGTTGCCATAATTTTGCGCATTTCATCTGTGAGATTTCCAAACATCATAGCGAGGAAATCTGCTGATTGCTGCTTCTCTAAACCCTGTGTCATAAACCATTGATGTGCTGTCTCGATAAAATTAAAATAAACCCCCATCAGTGAGCCAGCCGTCATAAAAAGATTAAACTGCTCTTCCGCACTCAATACCAACGCTCCCCCCAGAGCATCAAAAAAACTGCGTAAAAACGGATGGTCCGGATAAATTGGTGTTAAATTTTTACATTCTGCCACAAAAGGAAGTGGAACAGCACGATACACCTTATGATTAATCCACTTTTCAACATCTGCCATTTTTGCCATAGCAAGAACGGAAACGACAAGTTGCTCAGAACGAAAGCGAAGAGAACGCAAGACTTCTTCTGCAATTTGGTTAGGCAAACAAACAAAAACACAATTACTCATATCGAGCAATGCCTGATTGTTTTCAGCAATAATAACCTTATCATATTTCTGTGCAAGGCATTCTGCACTTTGCGCATTACGCGGCGAAACGACAATCGAAGAAATATTAAAAGCACTCATGATCAGACCATCAATCATTGAAGCACTGATTTTACCTGTGCCTAAAAAGCCAACTTTCATTTTTACTCCTCGCTTTTACAAGTTCAACGAACAGTCCATATATTTAACTCACATAAATACTAATTGAAGAAGCAACACATAGCATAGATAGAATAATCAACCCTAAATAAACTTTTGGCTTATCAAAAAGAACCGCAAAAGCAGAAAACCACCCAAGAATAGCCGCAGATAACGCAAACAAAAAACCTGTTTTGTTCATTAATACAATATGCATAGCCATTAAACTACCAATAATCAATGCTCCAAAAACAATCAACAATCCTGTTGCAAACTTTTCATAATCATCCATACTTCGCTCCTCATAGCGCTCACATTATTATGTATTTTTCTACCTCATGTGTATATAAAAAAATGTTTTTCATCTACTATATCTATAACAATATATATGTCTAAAATAGTATAATCCCCTATTGATCAGATGTAAAAAAGGCAGGAATATGCTGTGGCCAACGCCAAGGCAAAATGGCAATCAAGTCAAAACGTACACATAAAAAAGCACGATCTGTTTGTCGTGCGAGCCAAATGTCAGTAGCTGCCTCAATGCGTCTTTCATTCACCCGAGAAACCGCAGACATTGCTTCAGCGAGCGTCGAGCGCGCTTTTACTTCAACAATTAAAATAAGATTTCCACGCCGCGCAATGAGATCAATTTCACCACGTTTTGTTTTAAAACGAATTTCAGCAATATAAAATCCTTTGAATCGCAACCACCAAGCAGCCCATTTTTCTGCACGAATACCGCGACGAAAAGATTTTTGCTTGCGCTCTTTTTGCATAAAACGCCCCCTTTTTAAAATCTTACATCTCCTTCAAAAAATTCAACCGCTGAAAAAGGTCTTGCTTTTTTAAACCTGTTTTCTTTGCCACAAAAGCAGACGCTTTAGCCGCAGAGTGTGTGCGTGCCAATTCTAATAACATTTCATCAATTTCTTGACCGCTCATCACTTCTAAAGAAGAGAGCGCTCCTCCCACAAGAACAACAATCTCACCCCGAATATGGTCCTGTTTTCTATAGTTTTCAAACAAAGCACCTAAATTGGAAACATCGACAGTTTCAAACTTTTTTGTTAGTTCACGGCAAACGGCCGCAGGACGATCAGCTGAAAAAAAAGAAATCATATCTTTTAAAGTTTCAATAAGACGATGCGGCGATTCATAAAAAATCAAGGTCGCAGGAATATTTTTTAATTGTTCCAATCGCTTTTGACGTTGTGCCTTGCGCGCACTCAAAAAACCCGCAAAGAAAAAACTATCCGTGGGAAGCCCTGTCGCAATAAGAGCAGCTAAAAGTGCAGATGCACCAGGAATTGGGATAATTTTGAGACCAGCTTTGCGCACTTCTTCAACCAAACGAAACCCAGGATCAGAAATCAGTGGTGTTCCAGCATCGGATACAAGTGCTACACTTTTATTTTCTAATAAAGCGGCTAATAACTTTGGTCCTGCCTTTTGTGCATTATGTTCATGATAAAGAAAGGGAGAAGTCTTAATACCGTAACGTTCCAATAAAACACGCGTCACCCGCGTATCCTCACAAGCTAAAATATCCACGCCTGCAATCACTTGCAAAGCACGAAGAGTAATATCTGCAAGGTTTCCTATAGGCGTTGCCACAAGATATAATGCCGGTTCTATGGCAGGTGCAGCATAAGCATGAGAACCTATAAAATATGCTTTTTCACTCATACTCTTCTTTCATAACTAGCCCCCTCTTCATCAACTCTTACCAAAGCCTTTATCCGCGAATATCGCTCATTTCTACCAGTTTTCTTTTCCCCACTCAAAAATAAACCACGCAATTATGATACATGTCACCACAAGATGACTTGCTCCAATCATCTGCTCCCCATCAACGACTTTTTCATCAACGCTTTTTGCAACCTTCTTAGCCTTTCTCTGTGCCATAACACATTTTGCTCATCATGATTGCACTATCAGTAAAATCAATCATCAGGATACCCCTTACACCATCCCCTACCATTTTCTCAAAACTCTTTACTTTAAAGGTAAGAAAAGCGCCTCTCATTGCTACATCTTATGCCTTCTCTTCTCTGCAATAAGAACCACATCTTTCAAATTATTCTTATCATCTGTTTTCAATAAACCCTATTCATTTAAAAATACCCCACCAAACAAACATAAAACATCTTCCAACAACAGCCATTCCCTGTAATTTCTTTGAATATATCATTCACACCAAAACATCTCATGCTGTACTCTTTTCAGTCGCTTCACAATAATCAAATGAAGGCAAAAAAATTCAAAAAATAATTTTCAATAGCATGAAATATCATTTTATTTTTGAATATATTGTTTTTTCAATCAATGATTTTAAGATCACATTTGATATAATGTTGCTTTAATTGTAGCGTATTTTTATACTAATATCGGTATCTTTGCTTCGCCCTATAGCCCTTAGTGTTGCAGAATAATTGATCAAAATAATTTATAGGTTTGTATATTTTTAACTGCTATGCCAATCTTGCCAATCTTTTCATTTCAAGTCTTTGCATGCAACATAAAAAAACGCTCTATAAAAACAAAGAGACTATCGCGCTTGTATACTACAGTAAAGTTTTTAAAAGATTCCCATGCATGCTTAATATATACGTATTTTAATGCTAAAAAAACACAATATGACAAAGTAAAAAAGACAATAATAATGTTAGCTCACTGCTTCATAAACATAAAAAAAGCAGTACTCCAAAGGTCTTGTTTCACATTCTTTGTAAATAGCACAAAAAGCAAGAATTAAAGGCAAAATCTTAAAGAAATTTGTTTTTTATTTGATCAGCAATCATACGATAAATTTGAGCGTATTCTTCATCAGGTTTGGCCACAAAAATGGGAACACCATCATCTGAAGACGAACGTAAAATTGCATCAAGTGGTACTTCTGCTAAGAATGGAACATTTCGACGTTTCGCTTCTGCGCGCGCACCACCATAACCAAAAATATCGTAGCGTTTGCGCGTATCAGGAGCAATAAAATAGCTCATATTCTCAATAAGCCCTAAAATAGGGATATTGACTTTCATAAACATTTCTATTGCTTTACGCGCATCAATTAATGCTAGATCCTGCGGCGTAGAAATAATTAATGCACCCGTTAATTGTACTTGTTGAGCAAGTGTTAGTTGTGCATCTCCAGTGCCCGGTGGCATATCAACCACTAAAACATCAAGTGTCCCCCATAACACATCTCTCAGCAATTGTGTCACCGCCGCCATAACCATGGGGCCGCGCCACACCACTGGTTTTTCCTCTTCAATCAAAAAACCCATCGACATCATTTTAAGACCAAATTTTTTAAGGGGTTGAAGTTTTTTTCCATCAATGAATTGTGGTTTTTTGTTCACGAGTCCTGTTAAACGTGGTAAAGATGGACCATAAATATCGGCATCCATTAAACCTGTTTTAAATCCAGCGGCCTGCAAAGCTAAGGCAATGTTTATTGCCATTGTAGACTTACCAACTCCCCCCTTTCCAGAAGCGACTGCAATGACATGCCGAACACCTTCTACCGGCATTTTTACAGGCAGCCTATCAGCTCCACGTTTAGGCCCAGAAAAAACCGTACTTCTACGCACTTGAGAAGGAATCTTTGGAGTTTTTTCTGCTGTAAGTGTAACAACAGCAGATTCAACCCCATCCATAGCACATACGACTTCTTCAGCGGCACGACAGACTGTTTCCCATTCTTGCACGCGTCCATCTGGAACTGTAATAGAAAAGAAAACCTTTCCATGAGCAATCAATATTTCCGAAAGAAGCCCCAATGATACAATATCACTTTCAAAATTTGGTCCTTTAATTTTATGCAATGCGTTGCGAACAGCCTCGCTTGTGATAGGGCTCACTTTCTTTCCTCTCTCAGTATTAGTGTACCAATTCTTAAAAATACAGTAATAAGGATAAAAAACACGGCACCGCAACTCCTCAAGACTTCACGCTTTATAAGAAGTATAAAATGTACCTGCCTTATATCATATCCCTTTTAAAACAATAAAAAAACTCAAGTCATAAGACTCCAATTAAATATATTTATCGTATAATGCATTATCATAACAACCTCTAAAGGCTTTTAAGAAACAAAATTGAACCGACTTTTTATGCTGAAATAAATGCACTTTCATTATAGCTATGCAATCATAATTCACGATTCTTCCTTGCCTTCTTTAATATCTTAAAGGTCTACTCATGTTGAAAAAGGAATAACTCTATTACTGTAATAAATAATTATTTTCCTTATTTTTTTAAAGTGTTACAAACAAAAACTTTGATTATCATGACGCTTTTTGTATTTTTAAAAGGGGAAGAAAAATAATCTAAGATTGACTTTTTTGTATTTTTCCTTATGAATGAACTATCGTATGATGGGATAAGATTGTACATCTAGAAGCATAACTGCTCATAGAATTAAGAAGGGCCGTACTCTGCGGTATTTAAATAAATGAAACGTACTTACCAACCCTCTAAACTTATTCGTAAGCGTCGCCACGGGTTTCGTGCACGTATGGCAACGACTGGTGGCCGCAAAGTCATCGCCGCGAGACGTTCTCGTGGACGTAGGCGGTTATCCGCTTAAGCATTTAGCTTGACCATTTATTTTTTTACAATAGTTGAATCGTTTTATTGTTTCTCTGTTGTAAAGCTTTCGTTATAAACCTCCAATGTCTGCTTTTGCAGGCATTTATTGAAATTGCGAAACGCTCTTGATGAAGAAAAAACCCCCTTGCCGCATTCGCAAGAGAGCGGATTTTTTGGCTGTGCGTACAGGAGAAAAACGGCGTGGTCCTTTATTTTTACTCGAAGTGAAGTCCCGTCAAAAAACGGAAGAAAATGAACTTCCTCTCGTAGTGCGTGTAGGATTTACTGTTACACGTAAAAACGGCAATGCTGTTAAACGTAATCGAATCAAAAGGCGTTTGCGTGAGGCGGTAAGGATTGGTGTGACAAATAACATGGAAGCAGGAACCGACTATGTCATCGTAGCACGTCCAGATGTGCTTCATGTGTCTTTTGCATCTTTAATCAATGAATTAAACCAACGAATAAAACCAAAAACACAACACTCATAACGGCAACAGGATAGTATGAATGGAATATAACCGCAATTTCTTTATCGCCATTGGATTATCTTTCGTAGTACTTATTGCATGGCAGTTTCTTCATGTTGCCCCCAAACAAGCTGAGTTGCAAGAAAAACAAATTATTACACAGCAATTGTCAAAACAACAGTCAACACCTTCTACATCTAGTACAAATTTTTCTGATGCAGGTACACCTAAACTAGCCCCTATCATTGATCACAAGATGACTCCTGAAATCAGGAATGCTGTATTGGCTAAAACAAATCGCATTACCATAAAAACCAATGAACTTGAAGGCTCCATTAATCTTGTTGGTGCGCAATTTGATGATCTTCGACTCAAAAAGTATCGTCTGACTGTCGATAAAAAATCACCCGAAATTGCTTTGCTCAACCCCAAAGGATTCACGGAAACCTATCTTGCTGAGTTTGGTTTTACAAGCGCAGTTTTGTCAGCAAAGGCTCTACCGCAATCTGACACACAATGGCAAATAGAAGGAACTAATACGACGCTAACGCCTTCAACGCCCGTTACTTTAGTTTATCATAATGGGCAAGGACAAACCTTCCGTCGTATGATCTCTGTTGATGATCACTACATGTTTACCATTGAAGATTCTATTAACAATGAGGCTGATAAACCAATCTATATCTCGTCTTATGCCCGCGTTGCACGTGCTGCCCCACCAGAAAATACAAATGCAACCTACTTACTTCATGAAGGTATGATCGCTATTGCCGGTGATTCACTCAAAACTGAGAAATACAAAAATCTAGCAGAACTTGACCCCAATCCTGATAATAATCAGAAAAGTATGACTTTTTCTAAAGTAACAGGAGGTTGGATTGGTATTACTGATAAATATTGGGCTGTAGCCGTTATTCCCCCACAAGATAAAGAATATACAAGCCGCTTTATTTATTTTGATCGCTTGCAAACTCATTACCAATCTGACTTACTCAGCACAGCTTTAACAATTGCCCCCAATGAAACAAAAACCATTACAAATCGCCTTTTTGCTGGTGCAAAACAAGTTGAAGTTATAAATCACTACCAAAATGACCTGAAAATAAAAAAATTTGCTCTTTTAATTGATTGGGGCTGGTTTGATTTCATCACAAAACCTATGTTTTCTCTCATTGATATTCTTTATAAGCAAACAGGCAATTTTGGTATTGCCATTCTTCTCGTCACGGTAATCTTAAAAACGCTTCTCTTTCCTCTCGCCAATAAATCCTACAAATCTATGGCGCGCATGAAGCTTATACAACCGCTCTTATTGGAGATAAAAGCAAAATATCCAGATGACCGAAACAAACAACAACAAGCAATTATAGAACTATATAAAACTCAAAAAATTAATCCTCTTGCCGGTTGTTGGCCAATGCTGGTTCAGTTTCCAATATTCTTTGCTCTTTATAAAGTTCTCTATATTACTCTTGAAATGCGCCATGCATCTTTCTTTGGCTGGATTCAAGATTTAGCAGCACCAGATCCAACTTCTATTTTTAACTTGTTTGGTCTCTTACCATACACAACTCCAACATTTCTTATGATTGGTGCATGGCCTTTAATCATGGGGATAACGATGTTTTTACAAATGCGTATGAATCCAGCTCCACAAGACCAAACACAAGCTATGATTTTTACGTGGATGCCAGTCCTTTTTACTTTTATGCTTGCGTCCTTCCCTGTTGGTCTTGTCATCTATTGGGCATGGAACAATATATTATCGATGATACAGCAAGGTATTATAATGAAGCGCCAAGGTGTTAAAATTGAGCTTTTCGATAATCTTAAATCTATGTGGAGAAGACCTTCAAAAAAAGAAGTGCATGAATGAGAAAATATTCACCCCTTTTGAAAATTTTTTCTGATCATTGGGTTTTTATTCGTAGTGTTCCCCAAATATGCTTTCTGCCTCCGGAAGGTCCTCCAGAAATCGCGTTTGCGGGGCGTTCCAATGTTGGAAAATCCTCTCTCATCAACGCACTCCTCCAACAAAAAAACTTGGCACGCACCTCCAATACACCTGGACGAACTCAAGAACTTAATTACTTTGTACCTGATGGTTTTAGTGGAAAACCAGGAGATCTTCCCCCTATAGCGCTGGTTGATATGCCAGGTTATGGCTTTGCCAAGGCTCCTAAAAGTATAGTTGATTCATGGACAGATTTGATTTTTAGCTATTTACGAGGACGCACAACTTTAAAACGTGTGTATGTCTTGATTGATTCACGCCATGGAATTAAAAAGAACGATACAGATATTTTGGATCTGCTTGATAAAGCAGCTGTGTCTTATCAAATCATTTTCACTAAAAGTGATAAAGTAAAATCAAACGACCTTGAACAATTGATTATAAAAACAAAAGCAAAACTTCTTAAACATCCAGCGGCTTATCCTGAACTTCTTGTAACATCGTCAGAAAAAGCATTGGGCTTAGAAGAATTGCGTACGGCTATTTTGCAAACAATTATCGTATAGAATATATTTCCATTGTTAAGAGTTTATTAAGCATAAAAACGAGCTTCTGCTAATCAACTTGTACTCTTAGCAAAGCACCTTTATAAAATTTCTATTACTTGAAAGATTCTCATCAACTCTATTTGACAGTGCAGATTATGTTGACACTTTTTCACTCGCCTCTATCCTCTGCTTCTCGCTTTATACGCCTTGTTCTTGGAGAATATGGCATTACCGCTCAATTAATTGAAGAACATGAATGGGCTAGAAGGCATGAGTTTCTCGCACTAAATCCAGCTGGTCAAGTTCCTGTTCTTCTTGATGAACATGAAGTTCCATTATCGGGAGCCGGTGTTATCTATGAGTATTTAGATGAAACACATGGGAATTTACGACAAGAACATCAATTGTTTTCAGAAAACCCTTTAAGTCGTGCTGAAATCCGTCGTCTTAATGACTGGTTTTTAAATAAATTTGAATCTGAAGCAACACGCCATATTGTACGAGAACGAATCTATAAACGTGAAATGCCACTTGCTATTGGTGGAGGCGCTCCAAATTCACAAGTCTTACGCAATGCGCGTGCTAATATCCTACCGCACATGAACTATTTAAACTGGCTCTGTGCATCCCGTGATTGGTTAGTGGGATCTCAATTATCTTACGCAGATCTCGCAGCAGCAGCTTCTATCTCGGTACTTGATTTTCTGGGAGAAATTGACTGGGAACAATCCCCGTCTGCCAAAGGCTGGTATACGCGAATTAAATCTCGCCCTTCTTTCCGCTCTCTTTTAACAGACCGCATTCGGGGAATTGTAGCAAGCCCTCATTACACGGATCTTGATTTTTAAGCGCTTTTTTAAAAAATTGGCATCATCACTGGAGTGTTAGCTCGTTTTGTTGCAATAGATTTATAAAAGATATTCTTATGCTTTTCTAAAGTAATTTTAGTTCATACAGTCACTTAGCTTATCATATCCCCATAAATAGTTTTGTTCGATTCATCATAGAGCTATTTGAAACGAGAAAGATCTACGATATTTAGAGGGCTTATTCAATATCTAAAAAATAATTATTATTTTAAATCAACTAGTTAAACAAATATTACCAAAAAAGTTTTTCACATTATAGAAAATATATTTCTACATGTACTTACAATTTTATTATGAGTGTTTTCTAAATTAATAATTAAAACTATATAAAGAGTGATAAATTCTGATGATGTCGCTTTAAAACCAAAAGTGAATTTTTTATGATAGTATTTTTATTAATTTTTTAGATATTTATTGTAATGAATAAGTTCAATTTCAAGCTATGTATTAAAATAAAAAACTTTATTAGGCATTAACTTATTATATTTTTCTTCTCTCATAGCATTTTTATAGGAATTTTCATCATTGACGACCTAATAATATCAATAAAAATGCTATTTTTATTGATATTATTTTACGTGCATTCTATTGCCTTGCTTATGTAAACTCATTTTTTCCGATAGCATATCCTGCTGCAGCATAAGTGAGATCGTTTGCATTATTTTTTTACATTTATCTATAACGAATGCAGATGGCCAAGAATATCCTATCATCTTATCCATTTCATGCTGAATCGTAAAAACTGTTTAAGTATAGAAAATTTAATAATGTTAATGGCAAGTATATAATACATAACATGGTAATATTGACTTGTAATTCTCCATTTTACCTAATTCATGTTAAAAAGCTGATTATATAAAGCATGAAAATTATTTACTTTATCATGAACAGTATTTCTTATCATGCTTTTCTGTAGACGAACAATTCCTTCATATAACGAAAGAAATAAAAATTTTCCTCTATAAAAGAAAAGAACCCTTGGAAAGAAGGAAATAGTTTGCTTATACTAACGAGTAAAGTAGCATAAGGAGAAAAATATGCGCCTTACAGTTGTTGGTGCGAATGGAAGAATGGGACGTGAGCTGATTACAGCTATTCAGCAGAGAAAAGATGTAGAGCTTTGTGCCGTTCTTGTACGTAAAGGATCGTCTTTTGTAAATAAAGATGCCGGTATATTGATTAAATCAAACGCTCTTGGTGTTCGCATCACTGATGATCCGGAAAGTGCCTTTTCTAAAACTGAAGGTATTTTAGACTTTTCCCAGCCACAAGCCAGTGTATTTTATGCTAACTGGGCAGCTCAAAAAGGTCTTGTTCATATTATAGGAACAACAGGATTTAGCAAAAAAGAAGAAACAGAGATTAAAAATTTTGCAAAACATACAACCATTGTGAAATCTGGAAATATGAGCCTTGGAGTCAACCTTTTAGCAAACCTTGTAAAAAGAGCAGCCAAAACATTAGAAGCCAATGATTTTGATATTGAGATTTTCGAGATGCATCACGCTAACAAAGTAGATGCTCCTTCTGGAACAGCTCTTCTTCTTGGGCATGCGGCAGCAAAAGGGCGCAATGTAATATTGAAGGATGTTAATATTAGCGAGCGCAATGGACATACAGGCAAACGTGAAAAGGGTGCAATTGGCTTCGCCTGTTCACGAGGTGGAACAGTTGTTGGCGACCACAGTGTCACTTTTGCTGGTCAAAATGAACGTATCGTTCTTTCACACATAGCACAAGAACGCTCTATTTTTGCCAATGGTGCATTAAAAGCAGCTTTATGGGCAAAAAAACAGAAAAATGGGCTCTATTCCATGCATGATGTTTTGGGATTAGACGATGCATTTTAAACAGCCAATATAATATAGGAAATCCATAATGGAACGCACACTTGTATTAATCCGCCATGGACAAAGTGAATGGAACCTCAAAAACCTTTTTACTGGTTGGAAAGACCCTGATCTGACAGAAAAAGGCCATACCGAAGCAATAGCAGCAGGAAAAAAACTAAAAGAAGCTGGTTTAAAATTTGACACCGCTTATACATCAGTCTTACAGCGCGCACAAAAGACGGCGCAACATATTTTAGAACAAATGGGACAACCCGATTTGAAATTGATAAAAAATCCAGCATTAAATGAACGTGATTACGGTGATCTCTCTGGTCTGAATAAAGATGAGGTCCGCCAACAATGTGGGCAAGAACAAGTGCAAATGTGGCGCCGCTCCTATACGATAGCCCCACCGAATGGGGAAAGCTTACGCGATACTGGTGCACGTGTTTGGCCTTACTATCTTTACCATATCCAACCGCATATTTTACGCTCTCAAACTGTTTTGGTTGCAGCACACGGTAATTCTCTTCGTGCTCTTATTATGGCACTAGAAGGTCTCGATAGTGAAGAAATTATCTCTCAAGAATTAGCAACGGCTGTTCCTATAATCTATACATTCAATGCTGACTCAACAATTGCATCAAAGAAAATCATCACACTTTGAATTTCTAAATTGTCGTGAATATAGGGCATTCAGC
This sequence comes from Bartonella silvatica, assembly GCF_040545155.1. NCBI lineage: Bacteria > Pseudomonadati > Pseudomonadota > Alphaproteobacteria > Hyphomicrobiales > Bartonellaceae > Bartonella > Bartonella silvatica. The sequence goes on along the minus strand of NZ_JBEPLI010000015.1, from coordinate 274 downwards.
CCAATCACTTTAAACCTAAAAATAAACTTTATAATTTTATTGACAGAACTGCTTCACAAGCTTAGATAAATTTTAAGCCCAGATGGCGGAATTGGTAGACGCGCAGGTTTCAGGTACCTGTGCCGCGAGGCGTGGAGGTTCGAATCCTCTTCCGGGCACCATGCTTTTTTTTATCAAAAATAATTTATTGATTTTCCATATGTTTTTTTAAGTGAGGGATGCGTAAATAAAAGTGAGGGAATAGGATTTTGCAACACATCTCTATAGGATGCCT
>NZ_JBEPLI010000014.1:0-36747 GCF_040545155.1 Bartonella silvatica | reverse complement strand
GCCATAGAACCACAAATCATCACGCGATCATCAGCGGGAGAAATTTTTGGTAGCCCAATTATCTCAAAAAACACAACTTTTCATACATCCCCCCCAAAAAAACAACTTTCCTATCCCACAAAAGCGCACTCTACAACATATGTGGCAGGAGAATTATTGGTACCTTCAACAAGGCCAAAAGACTCGCACATTTTTGCACAATCTTTTAGCATCGCCATAGAACCACAAATCATCACGCGATCATCAGCGGGAGAAATTTTTGGTAGCCCAATTATCTCAAAAAACACAACTTTTCATACATCCCCCCCCCAAAAATAACTTTCCTATCCCACAAAAGCGCGCTCTACAACATATGTGGCAGGAGAATTATTGGCACCTTCAACAAGGCCAAAAGACTCGCACATTTTTGCACAATCTTTTAGCATCGCCATAGAACCACAAATCATCACGCGATCATCAACGGGAGAAATTTTTGGTAAACCAGTAGTCTCAAAAAAAGTGCCGCTCTCCATAACATGCGTAATACGCCCCATATGCTCAGAAGATTCACGTGTGGTCATAGGATAAAATTTTAACTGTTGCGCATATTCACCAATGAGAGGATTTTGTTGCAAAGAAACAACAAGATCTTTCGCATAAGCAAGCTCATCCTTCTCACGAGTGGTTTGAATAAGAATTACTTCTGAAAATTTTTCATAGGTTTCAGGATCACGAATAAGGCTTGCAAAGGGAGCAACTCCTGTCCCTGTTGAAAGAAGATAAAGACGCTTTCCAGGAACAAGAGCATCAAGAACCAACGTTCCTGTTGATTTCTTCCGCATGAGAACTGTATCACCAATTTTAATTTTTTGTAGATGTTCGGTTAACGGCCCTCCTGGAACTTTGATTGAAAAAAACTCAAGCTGTTCATCCCAAAATGGACTTGCAATCGAATAAGCACGATAAATTGGCTTTTCTGCATTTGGCAAACCAATCATCACAAATTCACCCGAACGAAAACGAAAACTTTCCGGACGATTGAGACAAAATTTAAACAAACGATCGGTGTAATGGTGAACTTCCTGAACAGTAAGCGCATAAACATTTGCAGGAATAGGAAAATTTGATGCAACGCTGCTAATGTTTGATTGAACTTTTGAGGCAGACGTATCCATAAAAAACCTTCCTTATCTCTTTCTTTAAACATGGACTCAAACTTTAAAATCGGTATAATACCTCGACAACCATCTGCCAATATTTCTCTTAAAGCATGAAATATTTAATTAACATTTTAGTATAAAGCTCACGCAGCAAGCAAACCAAAACATATTATCATAAAGTAAGAATAAATGCCTCTGACGAAAAAGAGAGCGAGAATACTTTGTTTAACTGCATGTAAACAAGAATGTATTTTATGTTCACCTTCTCTATTTTTAACTTCAAACACCAGAAAACAAGAAGCCCACAATAACAAAGAGCCCTTAATTGACACGTATTGGCTCTCTATACAACACTCTAAAACGATAAACCTTTAATGTAACATACACTTAACGACAACCCGCAAAAAAGCTTATTTATAACGAATGACTGCTATCGTTATATACAATGGAAGTACACACATAAAAAACACTCCATCTATTGTCTCAAGAATGAAGCATTTTATATCAAAAGATTGTTTTCATTTAATATCATTCAGTATAAACCACTTATGACTTTAAGAATAACAAATAAGACAAATATCCTCTTCTTCGTCATAAGAACATGCTTCTTCACCATAGGAACATATATGCGATAATAAAGGAGATTTCGTATCTCACTGATATAGAAAGAGTTTTAAAATGAACGAATTGGTGAATAATGAAATAAATGCATTACTTCCTTATACAGCTGTAGCAACAATCAATGTGAGTGCTATTGTAGAAAATTATACAACTCTAGTCCAACATACCGCTCCAGCAGAGTGTTCAGCAGTCGTAAAAGCTGACGCTTATGGGTTAGGTGCTAAAAAAATCGCTCCTGCACTTTACCAAGCTGGTTGTCGCATTTTTTTGGTAGCGCAAATCGAAGAGGCACTGCAATTACAAGCCATTTTACCATCAAATGTCATGATTGCTCTCTTAAATGGGCTTCCACACACAGCGGAAGAATTTATAGCACAATCAGGCATTATCCCTGTTTTGGACTCCTGGAAAGCGATTGAAGATTGGCAAACGCTTTGTCAAAATAAGGATAAAAAATTTCCTGCAATCATTCAAATCGATACTAACATGAACCGATTAGGACTTGATAAAACAGAGTTACAAAAACTCATCAAACAACCAACAATTTTCGAAAAAGCAGAGATAAAATATATTCTCAGTCACCTCGCAAATGGAGATGATAATACGCATGCATCCAATTATAAACAATTAGCATCTTTCAAAAACATATTAGCACAACTGCCTGCCTGCAGAGCTTCCTTTGCCAATTCTGGAGGTATTTTTCTTGGTCCAGATTTTTATTTCAACCTTGTTCGCCCCGGCATTGCCCTTTACGGCATCTACCCCCATGGAAAACATACAATACATCTCAAACCTGTTTTAAAACTCGAAGCCCAAGTCCTACAAAGCCGCTTTGTTGACGCAGGATCACCCGTAGGATATGGAGAAAGCTTTATCACTCAAAGACCAAGCACTCTTGCAACCATTGCCATTGGATATGCCGACGGTTTGCCACGCGTTCTTTCAAACAAAGGAGCTGTTTATTTCAATGGACACAAACTCCCTATTGCTGGACGCATTTCTATGGATTCTATCATTGTTGACACAACAGATCTTGATAAGAAGCCTCAAAGAGGTGATTGGGTAGAACTCATTGGAACACATCAAACACTTGAAAAAATATCAACAGATGCCAACACCATTCCTCATGAAATTCTGACATCTATAGGAAAACGCTATAAACGCATTTATATTTAAAACTCTCAAAAAAATTAAAAATACCACTTCAATATAAAAAAGAAGCCATAAGCACTTCCAAGTATAATTTAAAGGACCAATATACAGGATCCGTTCTCAAGTCCTATCCATAAATATTTTTCATAAAAATACTTAAAATAACGACACTTCATTTTAAAAACAATCATGAGAAAATAGTGCAATTCAATAAACAATGAAGCCAAAAAGCCCACACGACAGTGTGGGCTTTTTATAATGTCCGTAAATCAATTTAATAGCTATTGCCAAGCGGCGGGCAAGAACAAATAAGCATTCTATCTCCTGCAACATTATCAATACGCGAAACAGGCGGCCAATATTTATTTTCCGGATCAAGCAAACCATTGGGAAAAGCAGCGTCTTGTCGAGAATACGGTCGCGCCCAAGAATCATCTATCGTATCGCCCAATGTATGCGGCGCATTGACCAATGGGTTATCATCTTTGGGCCAAACACCTGAATCAACTTGTTTTGCTTCTTCAGCAATCGAGAGCAACGCATCACAAAAACGATCAATCTCTGCTTTGGGCTCTGACTCTGTTGGTTCAATCATTAATGTTCCCGGAACAGGAAAAGACATTGTGGGTGCATGAAAGCCATAATCAATCAGACGCTTTGCGATATCATCAACACTCACACCATACTGCTCTTTTAAGATTCGTGTATCCACAATACATTCATGAGCAACACGTCCGTGTTTTCCCCGGTACAAAATAGAATAAACGGGTGAAAGACGCCCAGCAATATAATTAGCACTCAAAATCGCGATTTGTGTAGCATATTTCAGACCATCAGCCCCCATCATTCGAATATACATCCAAGTAATAACCAGAATAGATGCACTTCCATAAGGAGCTGCTGAAACAGCATGTGTTGTTCCTTCTTGTTCATGACCAGGAAGAAATGGCTTGAGATGTTCTGCCACACCAATCGGCCCCATACCAGGACCACCACCACCATGAGGAATGGCAAATGTTTTATGCAGATTCATATGACAAACATCTGCTCCAATATCTGCTGGACGTGCAAGTCCTACAAGCGCATTAAGATTAGCACCATCAAAATAAACTTGTCCGCCATTTTCATGGATAAGGGCACAAATCTCCTTAATACTTTCCTCATAAACGCCATGAGTTGAAGGATATGTAATCATAAGAGCTGCCAAACGATCCTTATGCAATTGTGCTTTTGCCTTAAGATCATCAACATCAACATCACCATCACTCAAGCACTTCACCACAATAACGTCCATACCTGCCATATGAGCTGAAGCAGGATTAGTACCATGCGCAGATGCAGGAATAAGACAAACTGTGCGTTGAGATTCGCCGCGCGATTGGTGATACCGGCGGATTGCCAAAAGCCCCGCATATTCACCTTGAGCACCTGAGTTCGGCTGGAACGATACTTGTGAAAACCCTGTAATTTCACATAACCACGTGTTCAACTGATCAATCATTTCTAAATAACCCCCAGCGTCCTCTTTAGGAACAAAGGGGTGTATATTTGCCACCGTAGGCCAACTGAGCGGCATCAATTCAGCTGCTGCATTAAGTTTCATTGTACAAGAGCCAAGCGGAATCATGGCGCGATCTAGTGCCAAATCCTTATCAGATAAACGACGCAAAAAGCGCATCATGTCTGTCTCTGAATAAACCGCATGAAAAAATGGTTGTGAAAGAAAAGAAGCATCACGTTCTTTACCCCAAAGTCGTGGGGAAGACTGATCAACCAATTGTGCACCAAAAAGCTTTGCTAAAGCACAAGCATCTTCTTGTGTTGACAATTCATCAAAGTTAATCGCAATCGTGTCATCATCAAGAACACGAACAAGACGTCCACTTTCTTTTGCTTGACGCGCAACTTCTCGCGCTTTTCCCTTAACAGAAATACTAACACAATCAAAAAAATATTGCCCCTCACAAGGAACACCTGCCGCCTCTAAACCAGCAACAAAACAGCATGTTAAATGATGAATCCGCCGAGCAATTTCCTGTAAACCTTTTGGACCATGCCAAACAGCATAAGCCGTTGCCATATTTGCCAATAGAGCCTGCGCTGTACAAATATTCGACGTCGCTTTATCACGGCGAATATGTTGTTCACGTGTCTGCAAAGCTAAACGAAACCCCACACGCCCTTTTGTATCCACAGATTGACCAACAATGCGTCCTGGAATAAGACGTGTTAGTGCATCACTCACAGCTAGATACCCAGCATGGGGACCTCCAAATCCCATCGGAACTCCATAACGCTGCATAGAACCAACCACAATATCAGCACCCCATTTTGCTGGTGGCTCCATAAGAGTAAGGGCTAAAGGATCAGCAACAACGATAACCAACGCTCCTTTTGCTTTTGCTTCTTTGATCACATCACTGTAATTGTTAAAAGCACCTTTTGTATCTGGCCAAGACAAAATGATTGCAGCTGTATTAGAACAAATTTCTTTCTCTTCACTTATTTGAATACCTTGCGTTTCAGCACGCGTTTTTGCAACACTTAGAGTCTGTGGATGCAAAAGACTTTGAAGAGAAATCTTCGTTTTTTTCTCCCGCGCAAAGCGTACAGCGACTGCGGTTGCTTCAGCTAAAGCGGTTGCTTCATCCAGCAAAGAAGCCGCAGCAACTGGTAATCCAGTCAACTCACTCACCAATGTCTGAAAATAAAATAAAAGCTCTAATCGACCTTGGCTAATTTCTGCCTGATAGGGTGTATAAGCTGTATACCAAGCTGGATTTTCAAAAAGATTCCGCAAAATAACGGGAGGGACATAGGTTCCATGATACCCCTGTCCAATAAAACTTTTATGCAACTGATTACGCCCCATCATCTGGGATAATTCTTCCAAGGCTTGCCCTTCACTTGCTGCTTTTGGAAGATTAAGCAAGCGTTGCAAATGGATAGAATGTGGAACAGCTTGAGAGATAAGCGTGTCAACAGAATCAAGTTCCAAAACATTCAACATTTTTTGTATTTCATCAGGACGAATTCCAACATGACGAGAAAAAAAATGACGTTCTAACATAGCACTCATCCAATCAATGCTTTGTAAGCAGCCTCATCCAACAACCCTTCCAGTTGTGTTTCATCCTGCAATGTCATTTTCCATAGCCAACCTTCAGTCTCAGGTTTTTGGTTGACCAATTCAGGACTATTCGCCAATACCTCATTCTTTTCAACAACCTCACCATCAAGAGGAGCATAAACATCTGAAGCAGCTTTCACAGACTCCACAACAGCAGCAGCATCTCCTTTGGAGAGTTGTGTTCCTTTTCCTGGCAAATCAACAAAGACCAGATCCCCCAACTGTTCTTGAGCATAATGCGTAATCCCAACGGTCACGATCTCCTCCTCAACATGAAGCCATTCGTGATCTTGTGTAAAATAAGTTTTAGACATTAAAATTATCCTTTAAAATAATGTTGTTTAACAAAAGGAAGCGCATGAACAGACAAGGTAATCTTTTTTCCACGCAGCTCTGTAAAGACTTCTGCTCCTTCCATTTTCCAAGCAACAGGAACATACCCCATCGCCACAGGACCATCAAAAGAAGGACCAAAACCGCCTGATGTTACCACTCCGATCTGTTTCCCCTCATCATCTAAAAGTAGGGCACCCGCACGAATAGGTTGACGCGTTTGTGGCTTCAATCCAACACGACAACGAGAGGGACCTTTCTGAAGAGCTTCAAGAAAAGCCTTTGCTCCATAAAATTGTGCTTTTTCTCGAACATTTTTGGGAACAGCCCATGTCAATGCAGCATCAATAGGCGTTGTATCAGGCGTAATATCATTTCCATGCAAACACAATCCAGCTTCCAACCGAAGGCTATCACGTGCTGCAAGCCCCACCCACTCGACACGAGAATCATTGAGAAGCTTTTCAGCTAATGCATACGCGTGACCTTTGGGAACAGCAATTTCAAAACCGTCTTCTCCAGTATAACCAGAACGCGTTATAAACCAATCTTGTTGTGGCTCAAATCCTTGCATAAACAATAGCTCATTACCAGGCAACCCAGCATCAGCCATGACAGCGGCGGCTTCAGGGCCTTGTAAAGCAAGCAATACCCTCTCAAGGGCAATGACCTGACACTCAAAATCAGCAACACGCTTCTGCAGCTCAGTCAAATCGGTTTGTGCATTCCCAGCATTTGCCACCAGCATAAAACGATCTTCTGCCAAGCGGGTAATAATAAGATCATCAATAATCCCAGCCTGCTCATTGAGCAAATAATTATACCGTGACTGCCCAACTTTTAACAAGGCAGCATCAATAGGAAAAGCATAGGATAAAAACTCCACGGCTTGAGATCCTTCAACAGCAATCAATTGCATATGAGAAATATCAAAAAGACCAGCATGTGCACGTGTATGAAGATGCTCTTTCAAAACGCCAAGAGGATACGTTAAAGGCATTTTCCAACCAGAAAAAGCACCAAATTTTGCTCCAGCTTTTTCGTGCAATTCACGTAAAGGAAGTGTTTTTAACGAAGATGTTTCAAATTCTTGTGATTTACCCATAATATCTCCAAAGTCGCGTTCACGCCCACACGATATGACCGTCTCTACACCCTTCTGTTACAAACCTGAGAGACTCGCAAAAAAAGTCTTTCGCTTACACCTTCGGCGCGGATTTCCCCGACTTTCCAGATCTGTCTTTCTTCTTTTACGGTCCTTCAAGCCTGAGAGATTATGGGTGATTTTCCCCTTCGGCGGCATACACGAAAATTTATGCTCTGCACTCTCCCGCAAAAGAATGAAAGAAACAACAATGTTCTTCCCGACATGCTTTAACCTATAACCTATCTTTATAACACTGTCATCAGTAAAGTGATAAGAGTTCTCTCATTTTAAAACTTGCATAGATTGCCCCAAAAGATTTATAATGAAGACCTTTAAAACACTATGAAGATCTGAGATCTTCTGCATCTATCCTTTTATCAATCAAGGAGAAAGAGTTTAAGGAATATAAAAAAACATACATTGAAAAAATGCAAAACTCCACACACTCAAAAAGATCAAAAAGCAATACCCCTCTTGCAGCATCCAGCTCTCATCGCGGAGTTTTAGGCTTTTTAAGCATAAAAGCTTCAGGTATTTTATCAATATATCTTAATGCATAAGAGGTTCGTTTTCTTCTCTTTTAGTTTTTTCCAAATAGTGTCATAAACTGTCACTATTTACGAACTAAACTTCATTGAATAAAGGTTATTAAACACTCATGAAAGCTGGCAATATCCATTACAATTGCGAAAATGATCTACCAAAGCAAATTGCTCTGTTCCCCTTAGAGGGGGCTCTCTTGCTGCCAGGTGGCTTTTTATCCCTTAATATTTTTGAACCAGAAGCACTCGAAATGGTTGAAAGTGTTATGCTATCTAATCGGTTATTGGGGATTATTCAACCACTTTCATCGGATACAGATCATTTCTCCACACAACTATACAAAATAGGCTGTATAGGGCGCATTACAAACTACAATGAAACAGGAAATGGTCAGCTTTTCATTATATTACAAGGAGTCTGCCGCTTTACTCTAGAAGAAGAACTGACGAACACCAAACCTTACCGAACCGCTCTCATCCGATCAAACATAAAAGACTTAGAAGAGCAAGACACGACAGAACATATTAATCGAGAAAACTTACTCAACATTGTTGAACAATATCTCACAATACATGAAATGGAATATAATTGGAATAGTATCATACAAGCCCCAACCCCTCTATTGGTCAATGCTTTTTCCGCTCTTATCCCATTTACGCCAGCAGAAAAACAAGCCCTTCTAGAAGCTCCAGATATTGGTAGCCGTGCTCAAACGCTTCTTGCTTTAACTGAACGCTCACTCATGAAACAAACAGGGGCAGACTACCATTTAAATTAATGAAAGTTAAAGTATGCCAAAAATGATCACAGACCCTAAAATGCTCGAATTGCTTGTCTGCCCAGTTACAGGTGGTACCCTCTCGTTAAACCGAAAAACGCAAGAATTAATCTCACTTAAAGCAAAACTCGCCTATCCCATTCGCGACGGTGTTCCCATTATGCTTGCCTCCGAAGCCCGCTCTTTACAGAATAATGAAAAAAGAACATATAAAGAATAAAAAAAACTTCATTCATTTTTTCTGAAACAATCTGATTATGGCTTTATTAAAAAGCAAATACCTTAACACACCAGCACAACTATTTTGTTTCTCTCCCTATATGATACCGGCTCTAAGGCACTGTATTTAAAATACATTGTCCCTTATTCCAAAGTCTTTTGTCTTCACCTAAAACAGCACGCCATTGATTTGCCAATTCATGGGCTTGTTTTAAAGAAACATCTCTCAACACACCCAATCCCATTTCACAACACCGACCATGAATAGTATAAATTAAAGCCACCCAGCACCTCCATCTTTACACTTATTGGAGGAGTAAAGCAGATGTTTCGACAGCCCTTAGCATTTAAGACGATTCATAAGAGCCATTTTAGTCCTTTCTTATACAGTTTTTATCCACACACCAACCCCGCCTGTGGTGCGCAAACAAGTGACTTTCATTGATTCACTATAAGCAGGTTTGAAATGAGAGAATCTTAAGTTATTCGGGTCTTTAATTCAAGTTGAATGACGCTAAATTATCATTATAAATCAATGCATGGCCACCTGATGACAAACACTCTCCCGTTCCATCTATAAAAATAGATACGCAAAGTTTAATAACATCATATCGTTAAAATTAAAACGTCCCCCATAACGATCACAGTAATATTTATACAATGCTCATTTTATAGAAAATAATGGACCACAAAGATTGCATTTAAATATTGCAAAAAAGCAATCAAGACAATTGTTATCACTCTGGTTGACGATTTAAAGAAATTACCCTATGAGTAAATTTGTGTTTTTGATTGTATACGCAACGATCAATAGGACCTGGAAGCCCTAAAACCGAGTATCAAATAAGCCCGCTTGGCGGGTATCCCGGAGTTTCCGGGGGCTCTTGTTATGTCCAAGTGCTATAAGCACTAAAAGCAAGAGGCTGACTCGGTTTCAGCTCTTCCAGACCCCAGAATACCAATGCGAGGGCGCTCGCTACCGGTGGGGGTACAAGGTGCAAACCAAAAGTCCACATTTTAATGACATTTCTGTAAGCAAAAAAATTCGTTTCAAAAGAAACACCATGGGGCTTTCTCAAAAGCAATTAGGAAGCCACTTAGGCGTGACTTTCCAACAAATTCAAAAATATGAAAACGGCGTCAATCGTATGAGTGCAGGACGTTTGCAAGAAATTGCCAGTATACTAAACACCCCTATTGCTTTCTTTTACGCTAATATCTCAACAAAAGAAGATACCTCAGACCACCATGATGACAGAATATCAACCAAAGCAGAATACCTACTTTTGAAAAGTTTCAGAGAACTTAAACCTGTAAAACAAAAAGCAATCTTGCAATTAATCTCTGATGAAAGTGTACCATGACTTTTATGATTGCAGGACACATTTCTTAAAAAAATGCTTAAGCAAATTAAAGAGCCTCAAAGCAAAAAGGGACACAATCGCGAAAAACAGTACTTTATCCCCACCCTAGGAATTAGACATGTAAATAAGAACACTGAGCCATATCAAGATCAAATTTGGGAGTTTCCACTTGATCATCGTGGCTGTATACAAATTTTATTTCTTTATCTTACTTTTCAAAATATTCACAATTCTCACAATAAAATACGAAGTTACACAAAACAGCACGTAATACATCTATTACAGAACGCAAACGCCTCAACGGAAGCAGTTAAAAAACGCCACTCTTTTAACAAAAACATTGCTAAAAATATATTATGCCTTTGCATAAATATTCAAGCCTTTTTTAGCGCTCAAAGACCTAGAAAAATGATACATTCAAAAAAAACTGTTATGCTAAAGTTCGCAATTAACATACACTAATATAAGACTCCATCCTTAAAAATGAAATCTAACCAACAATATGCTGAAATATCCCTTGACCAACGCGCCTCCTCCTGAGTATAGCCCGATAAAGAAAAATGGAGTGGGATAGGAGTATAAAAAAATGAGTTTTAAAGTTGCAGTTGTTGGCGCCACAGGAAATGTTGGTCGTGAAATGCTTACAATCTTAGAAGAACGTGGCTTTCCTGCTCGTGAAGTGGTACCTCTAGCATCACGACGTTCATTAGGGCAAAATGTTTCTTATGGTGATAAAAGCCTAAAAGTCAAAGCACTTGATACTTACGACTTTTCTGATACCGATCTTTGTTTGATGTCTGCTGGAGGCAGTATTTCTAAAGAATATGCTCCTAAAATTGCATCAACCGGTTGCGTCGTCATCGACAATTCATCCACTTGGCGTTATGATGCCAAAGTTCCACTGATTGTTCCTGAAGTCAATGCACAAGCCATTGATGGATTTAATAAGCGTAATATTATAGCAAATCCCAATTGTTCAACAATTCAACTTGTTTTAGCGTTAAAGCCTCTCCATGAGGCCGCTATTATTAAACGTGTTGTTGTATCCACTTATCAATCGGTTTCTGGAGCCGGTAAAGAAGGCATGGATGAACTCTTTGAACAATCACGAGCGGTTTTTGTTGCAGATCCCATTACATCAAAAAAATTTACTAAACGCATTGCTTTTAATGTCATACCCCATATCGATATTTTCATGGAAGATGGTTACACAAAAGAAGAATGGAAAATGACAGCTGAAACAAAAAAAATTCTTGATCCGAAGATCAAATTAACGGCCACCGCTGTTCGTGTACCTGTCTTTATTGGTCATGCTGAAGCCGTTCACGTGGAATTTGAAAAACCGCTAAGTGCCCATGAAGCGCAAGAAATTTTACGCAACGCACTTGGCTGCCAAGTAATCGATAAACATGAAGATGGTGGTTATATTACGCCTTATGAAAGTACTGGTGAAGATGACACTTTCATTAGCCGTATTCGTGAAGATATCACTGTTGAAAACGGCTTAGCTTTCTGGGTTGTTTCTGATAACTTAAGAAAGGGAGCAGCATTAAATGCCATTCAAATTGCTGAATGTCTCATTTCTCGTAACTTAGTAAAGCCTAAATAAACAAAAAAGCAGTATAAAGCGTTTTTTATTTTATACTGCTATACTTCTTTCTTATTTTTCTTAACGCATATGAAAAGTGTTATATTGAATTTGAAAACCTGCTAAATATCCATAAAGAACAGATATTTTTACGCGAAACACTTAAGCCGTTAGCTTATCGATAAACATAAAGATAGTGGTTATGTAACACCTCATAAAAATATTGATGAAGATGATATTTGTATGAATCGTATTTGTGAAAAGACCACTGTTGAAAATAACTTATATTTTTAGGGTGTTGCTAATCCTTTAAGAAAATTTGCAACATTGAATGCTATTCATACTGCCGAATGTCTCATTTCTCGTCATTTGATAAAAACATCAGTCTGGAAATAAAAAAGCAGTATAAAGCACTCTTTCACTTCATACTGCCATACTTCTTTCTAGTCTTTTTTAGAATAACGAAAGTCTATTTTTTATAGAGCAGGATAGGTCACAACACGGTAACGAGTCTCATTGCGTTCAAAGTTTCTAAAATTGACATCATCAGGAAACAAAGGATTATAAGCAGTTACATGCTCGACAGAAACGCTATTGACTTTTGAGGAAGGCTTCAAAATTGTTTTTTCATCTCTTTTTTTTACTCCTGTAGAATCAATAATCAAATCTGTTCTATATAGTTTCTGTCCGTTTTTCCGTTTTTTTTTAGGTGTTTTAAGATTTTTAAAACGAGAAACAACATGTTTTACCTGTTCTTTTGGTGCTTTTATCCTAGAATTTGACTTCCTAGCCATACGTGCAAAAGAAATGACAGGAACATTTTGAACATTGATATAACGTGCTGATGCCCAACCAGCCTTTTCTTTATAACGAAGAAAACACCAAGATTTATTGGGGAGACAGCCATTAATTTGTATTTTTTCTCCTCTTGGAACAGTTGTAACAACTTGGTAAGTTTTTTCTGGACCGGTCCGTAAAACGACTTGACCAGATGCCACATGTGCAACTGTCCTAACAGCCGCATAAGAAATAGACATCCCTCCCCCTGCTCCTCCAAAAGTTAATAACAACAAGATAGTTGATAAGAATCTTTTTTTTAACATGATTATTCTCCCTCCAGAATGAAGCAACATGCGAAAGCAAAATATTTAATTGAGCAAAAAAATTGACCGCGTTTAAATTATGCGGAAATCTCTTTTTCAATCTTCCAAAATTAATCATCTTTCGAGAAAAGCTCTCTTGTGTGTGTTATCCCATACTGCCCTATACACACGCACGATTGTCTTGCTTACACAATATTTTCATTCTCCTTATGGATTTACTGCTTTTAAAAATATTATCTGATTGCTTAGCTATTTAGCCAATTCCCATCTAAAGAAGTTTTGAAAACCCCATTGGTTCCCTAAATAAATACCCGAATAAATAATTGTGATGTAAGAAGCCCTTAAATTTCACAGCAGCATTCCGCATTATATTTTATTCAAAAGTTCTGACAGTATTCAGAAAAATAATATTATTTCTTGGAATAAAAAAGATTGAATATCCTATGAAGCTTCTATAGTGTTAGTTCTCTTTGAAACGTTGCAAAAGTATATTCAATCTTTTCTCACAAAACCTCTTGGAAAAGAAAAAGGAAGATAACCTACATGACACTAAAAAAATCATTCCACAATACGACAATCACATTACTCCTTTTGCTCTTTGCACTGTTGTTTTCTCTTGCCTTTTCCATGGCAGCAGACAAAACAAAAATTAAACTTGGCATTATGGAAGGACGCGACGCGGTTATCTGGAAGGCCGCTGCCGAACAGGCTAAAAAAGACGGTTTAGATATTGAGCTTGTTTATTTTTCTGATTACGCTCTGCCCAATGATGCTGTTAACGCAGGAGAGATTGATGCCAATGCTTTTCAGCACGCCCCTTATCTCAATGAACAAATGAAACAACGTGGTTATAAACTTTCAATTGTAGGATATACATTTATTTCTCCAATTGGTGTTTACTCGCACAAAATAAAAGATTTAAAAGAGCTGCATGATGGTGCAGATGTTGGTATTCCTAACGACCCATCGAATGGTGGAAGAGCCTTACTTCTTCTCAACTCCTTAGGTCTTATTAAATTAAAAGATCCTCATAATATCCTCGCATCTCCACTTGATATTATTGAAAATCCTAAGAACCTGCACATTCGTGAATTAGATGCTGGTATGTTAGGACGAGCAATCGATGATTTTGATATTGCAATTATAAACACAAACTGGGCTATTGTTTCTGGATTAGACTTCAAAAAAGATGTGGTTGCATGGGAGAGCGCAAAAAATAATCCTTATGATAACATCATCGTCGTACGTACGAGCGAAAAAGATAAACCATGGGTAAAAAAATTAGTTTCTGCTTACAATAATGAATTGGTCCGTGCAAAGATCAAAGAAGTTTTTGGTACAACGGCTCAAACATCTTGGTAATCGTGGATGAAAAAAAACACTCTTATCTCTTTAAAGAATGTCAGCCGTTGTTTTAACAAAACAGCTGGCATTCTGGCAGTTGACAATCTATCTTTGGATATTCATGCAGGCGAAATCCTTGGAATTATTGGACGCAGTGGAGCAGGTAAATCAACACTTATTCGCTGTTTAAATGGATTAGAGAAAGTTGATTCAGGGGCCATTTTTTTTGAAGATTCTGATATTTCAAATTTATCTGAGACAGAATGGGCACCTTACCGTCAACGTATTGGAATGATTTTTCAACATTTCAATCTTTTATCATCAAAAAATATCCTTGATAACATTACATTACCGCTTAAATTAACAGGCGTAAATAAAAAACAGCGTCACAAACGTGCCCTTGACCTTATTGAACTGGTTGGGTTATGTGGAAAAGAATATTGTTATCCAGCAGAGCTATCAGGAGGACAAAAACAGCGTGTGGGTATTGCACGCGCTCTAGCCGCTAGTCCTAAAATCTTGTTATCAGATGAAGCAACTTCTGCTCTTGATCCTGAAACAACACAATCTATCTTAGAACTTCTCGCCGATATTAACAAACGTCTCAACCTTACGATTGTGCTCATTACCCACGAAATGGAAGTTGTACGCGCTATTGCGCATCGCGTTGTTGTTCTCAATCAAGGACGTATTGTAGAAGAGGGACGTGTAAAGGATATTTTCACATCACCACAAGAAGATACCACCATCGCTATGCTCAGACTTGTCACCCCCCAACTTCCTGAGAAATTTGCGAAGAAACTTAAAGCAATAGGCAAAGATGCTGTCGTTGAAATCAATATTGCAGGTGATATTACCCAACAACCTTTTCTTCATCTTCTAGAAGATGAAAGTGGTTTAAAAGCACGTATTTTGCATGGTGGCATAGATACAATCCAAGACGAAACCATTGGACGCTTCTTCTTAGCTCTTCCTGGACAAAATAAAGAAGCTTTAGAAAAAGCTGTTCAATGGTTAAAGGAAAAAGGACAATATTGTGAGGTTTTAGGCTATGTTTAATGTTCTCACTCATGAACTTCCTCAAGCAGTTGTTGATACAATATTGATGACGCTCAGTGCTTCTTTTATGGCACTTATTATAGGGCTTCCCCTTGGTCTTCTACTTTACACAACCACACGTGGAGGGATTTTTGCCTCAAGTTTTATCAATCGTCCTTTAAGTATTATCATTGATAGTATTCGTGCTATTCCCTTTATTATTCTCGCATTCTACCTTCTTCCTATCACACGTATAGTTGTAGGAAGAGGAATAGGAATGCCAGCGGTGATCTTTATACTCACTATTTCAGCGACCCCTTTTTATGCGCGAATGGCAGAGCTTTCGTTTAAAACCGTTGAAAGCGGACTCATTGAAGCTGTCCGTTCTATGGGGGCCAGTCGCCTTCAAATTATCAGACATGTTCTTATTCCTGAAGCACTTCCAAGCCTAATCACAGGTTTTACAGTCATGATTATTTCTCTTATTGGAGCAACTTCACTTGCAGGATATCTTGGTGGAGGTGGCTTAGGTGATATGGCAATCCGCTATGGCTATCAACGGTATAATACCTCTATCATGACAGCTGTCATTATCCTCTTAATCATTCTCAATGTTATTACCCAGTGGTCTTCTGATAAAATTGTACAAAAATTAGACAAAAGGAAACATTAAAATAATTTCAAAATTCTTGTAGCACTCGTCAGAAGTTTGTGTATTTTTCACCAACCATAGCAACAATAAGCCACAAAGCTTTAAGAGCTGGCTTTTTTAACTTTTCAACTTCCACCGTGACTTCATAATGAAAGACAACGCGGCCTGAAGGGCGAATCTCAGCATTATTTAAAATAAAACGAGCACGCACCCGTGCACCTGTTTTGACAGGACTCATAAAACGCACTTCATCAAAGCCATAATTAATTCCCATTTTTACCCCTTCCAACTCTGGAAGTGCCTCATAAGCCAGCGTAGACAAAAGGGATAATGTCAAAAAACCATGAGCTATCGTACCACCAAAATGCGTTTTCTTAGCTCTTCCCTCATCGACATGTATCCATTGATGATCATCTGTCGCGTATGCAAATTGATTAATCATATCCTGTGTAACAAGACGCCACCCCGATAACCCCACTTCTTTCCCAATAAAATTGGCTATATCCTGTACTGCTATTTTTTTCTGCATAACGCTATTCCTATTTTATTTGATAAAAATATCCACCTTCCCTCTTGCTTTTATAAAAGCCATTGATTAGAGCATCAAGAATAAAAGATTAGCTATCTAAATGCAAATATGCCTTATGAATGAGAAAACACCTTTTTGATAGGGTAATTTTCAAATAGGAAAAAATAATGGCAAGCAATGTAAACCTAACAGGTTTAGCGCGTGATTTAAAGCAACGTGCAGAACAACATCCCCCTATCCGTATTGGACTGATTGGTTGTGGTGAAATGGGGACGGATTTACTCTCAAGTGTTACACAAATGGATGGTATAAAAGTCGCAGCTGTTGCCACCCGAACACCATCCCGCGTTTTTGATGCTGCTATACTCGCTTATGGTGAAGATGGACATGTCCGTGAAGTTGAAAATACACACGCTCTAAACCAAGCGATTGAAAAAGGTTTGGTTGCAGCAACAGATGATATTAATCTTATTTTGCACCATGAGCAGATTGATATTATTGTCGATGCAACAGGCTATCCCGAATCTGGAGCAGAAATTGGCATCAAAGCACTTGAAAATAACAAACATCTTGTCATGATGAATGTTGAAGCAGATGTTACTATTGGCACATATCTGAAACATGAAGCAGAAAAAAGAGAACTTATTTATACGCTTGGTGCTGGTGATGAGCCAACATCCTGCATGGAACTCATTGAATTTGTTTCAGCCCTTGGGCACAAAATTGTCGCAGCTGGTAAAGGAAAGAATAATCCACTGATCTTTGATGCCATACCCGATACTTATGAAGAAGAAGCATTACGACGCAACATGAATGTTCGCATGTTGGTTGAATTTATTGATGGCTCTAAAACAATGGTCGAAATGGCAGCAATTGCTAATGCCACGGGGCTCATTCCCGATTGCCCGGGAATGCATGGACCGCGGGCGGCACTTCAAGATTTAAACAAAGTCCTTATCCCCAAACAGGATGGTGGTATTTTAGAGAAATCCGGTGTTGTGGATTATTCAACGGGTCAAGGCGTTGCTCCAGGTGTCTTTGTTATTGCAGAAATAACACATCCACGTCTACGTGAACGTATGGAAGATTTAAAAATGGGGCAAGGACCTTACTTTACCTTTCACCGTCCTTATCACTTAACAGCCATGGAAGTTCCTTTAACCTGTGCACGAATTATGCTTTATGGTAAAAAAGATATGGTACCCCTTAACCACCCTGTTGCAGAAGTTTGTGCTGTCGCAAAGAAAGATTTACATCCTGGTGATCAATTGGACTTTATTGGTCTTTATAGTTATCGTGCATGGACAATGGACTATGCAGAAGCGCGCGCTCACCAAGCCATTCCTTGTGGACTTCTGGAAAAAGCAACAGTCACGGCTAAAATTAAAAAGAATGAACTGATTACAATGCATAACGCTGCTATTCGTGAAGATCAGTGGATTGCCCGTCTTCGCAAAAAACAAGACCTCTTACTGAATTCCCCTACCACCAACGCATGAGAAAAATTTTTTACCTTCCAAAATAACACATTGATTTACAATCATAGTTTATATTTTTAACCAAGAACGACATGCAGAAATATTAAATAACTGCAAATTCTTTTATGAGACGTTAATAAAACCATTTCATTTCCAAAGAAAAAGCAGAATTTTCTATATCAATAAGATTGTCAGAAAACAGTCAATATACTGCTCATGAACAAACATAAAAGTAAACACACTATTAGCAATGAGTGAATGGGATAATGTCTGTTTATATCCTACAATAAGTAATATAGTAAACTGAACATTATCTCCTACAAGCACCATTATAAATCAAGAGAAGAAGAAGAACATTCTCTATTATAAGGTAATGTTTAATTTCTATCTTATCGTCTTCTGTATTGTATTAGAATAATGCATATGGACGTATTTTTTTGCCGACTTGAATCATAAAAAAATTAAATGCAATCTTGTACAAACTCATTTTATGCAAAAATACAAGACAGTGCTAAAATCTTATAAAGATCATGATATAAGTCATTTCACTGCAATATAGTGATAAATTATAAAAGATAATTTGGAAACTACCGTTCTAAAAAGAAAAAATATTCATGAAGAATTTTGATTTTTCACCTAAACCTATAAAATATACCGTTATTTACGGCTACGTAACACTTATCTCATAGGTTTATAATAATCTACTCCCCCCCCCCCGCAATATAAATCACTTGCAATACTGTAATTTTTCAAGATAATGAAATATTTAACGACTTTAATATCTGATATTATTCTGCATTTATATCAGTAAACCTATAAGAGATACAACAATCCCCGGTATATCCACGGTAATTAAAGAAGCTAATAATCCAACAACACCTATACTTCCCCAAAATACATCATACAAAGATACTGCTTCAGTTTTTCCAAAAGCAAGTTCATCTTGCTCCCCAATATTACGGAGAACAGACATATCGACGATCCCCATCTTTGTATCTTCTTTTATGAGCGTAACAGCCCCGCCCCCTTGCAATTGACTTTGTCCAAAATTTGCATAACTTTCCATAATTTGTAAAAAACAAAAAACAGACATCGTAATAATATATAAAAATAACTTACTTTTGAATATTTTAAACATAGCTTTCTTTGCTCCTCTTTTTCTTTGCTGAAAAAGTAGAATACTATTCATAACAATTAATATAATATAACACAGTAAAACATATTATGCAAACAATAAATTTAAAGTATATTTCTTTATGAGACAAATCATAAAAACAATTAAAACATAAATAAATTTTAAAAAATAATTCTATATAGATAAAATTTTACATTAAATTTATAATGCATTAAAGACTAAAAAATTTCATATAACATATTAATATATTTTAATAAATATTACTTAATAAAGAAGAAATATGCTATCAATATAGAATATATGATAAATAAATATCAGTATTTTATTTTTTTAATAAATACTAAAATATCTTTTTAAATAATAAAATAAAAAATATTTTTACACATAAAGAAAACAATATATAAAAAATTTATTTTTTTATGTGTTTATGTATTTTATCAAATTTAGTAAGTGCAATATCAGTTAAATGAAAACACATCCTTAAATAAATTATATCACTTTATTGATAAATAAGTAGTCAGTCTATTATCCAAATGACTGCTCTACACAAAAGCGAAAAGAATCTATATTTTTAGAGTTCGCTTCAAATATCGTATCTGTATTTAACTAAACTCTTTCCATCACGTTGTAAAAGGATATATTAATTTATAATGCTGTTGCAAATGGGTGCTGCAATAAGGTTATCAGGTATATTGAGAGATTTTTGACTCTGTTAGATGAAAAGTTGCAATTTACAACCGTAGATAATCAAACCAGAAGTTGTTATTCAAATCATGAATATAAGATCTTGGTATTGAAACACGTTTGTGTAATTATAATCCTTCTATGACAAATACATTTCTTGCTGAATGGGGGGAGGGATTATGAAAAAGAAAGTTCTTGTATTACCTGGTGATGGAGTGGGAGCAGAAGTTTGTGATGCTGCGCTGATGGCTTTAGAGCAATTGCAATTGCCGATTACGTTAACTCACGGTAATATTGGTTGGGAATGTTGGAAACAGGAAGGTGATCCTATTCCTCAAGCAACTTGGCAAAAGATTGTTGAAAGTGATGCTATTTTACTTGGTGCTGTGACAAGTAAAGAAAAAGAAACTGCTTTTAAAGAGCTTGCACCCCATTTAAGAGAGAAAAAACTTTCTTATGTTTCTCCTGTTATTCAGCTTCGCCAAAAGTTAGACCTATTTGCCAATATACGACCTATCAGATATATCTTTGGCCCAAGAAAGCCTTTTCATTTTTGTGTGATCAGAGAGAATAGCGAAGGTCTCTATGCTGGTCTAGATTTTCGTGGAATAACTCCTGAAAAAGCTACATGGTTGAGACATCCCAATTTAGAAAAATATGGTCTTGAGGAAACAGCGTGGACAGTCCGTTTGCAGACACGTTTTGGTTTAAAGCGGTTATTTGAATACGCTTTTTCTTATGCACGCAAATATGGATTTGGGCGGGTTACTTTTGCTGATAAGCCAAATGTTATGCGGGAGAGTAGTCAGTTTGCTCAAGAAATTTTTGAGAATATTGCTCAAAATTATCCAGAAATTGAAGCAGATATTCATAACGTTGATGCAGTTGCTTTACGGATTGCAACAAAGCCAGAGCAGTTTGGTGTTATTGTTGCTGAAAATATGTTTGGTGATATTCTCTCTGGTCTTGCTGCTGGAGTCATGGGCGGATTAGAACTTGCACCTAGTGCAAACGTTGGAAGCAAAATTGCTTATTTTGAGCCTGTTCATGGCAGTGCACCGCGCATTGCTGGACAGAATAAAACCAACCCTTCCGCCATGCTTTATACCACGGCTTTACTTTTAGACTATTTAGATTTTAAAGATGCAGCGCAACAACTATCTGAAAGTGTTGATCAAGTTATTCGTGCCGGTAAAACTGTGACCTATGATTTGGGGGGATTAGCTTCCACTCGCCAAATGGCAGAAACTGTTCTCAATTCCCTTGTAAGTCCTGTTACTATCTGTCGTGCGGCGATTATTACGGTTGGTGATGAACTTCTTTCGGGACAATATTTGAATACAAATTTGCAAGATTTGAGTCAAAGCTTAGAAAAAAGAAATATACAAGTCACGCGTCATTTTGTTTGTGCTGATCAATTACAGCAAATAAGTGAGACAGTAATTGCCTGTCTTGGACAAGAAGATCTGATCATTATCAGTGGAGGATTAGGACCAACATCAGATGATAAAACACGTGATGCAATTGCAAAAGCTGTGCAACAACCATTAATTCACCATGAAGCTGTTTGGCAAACAATAAAAAGTCAATTACAGCGATTAGGTATTACACCGGATAAAAGCAATGCACGTCAAGCATTGTTTCCTGAAACAGCAAAAGTACTCGATAATCCTACAGGAACAGCGCCTGGTTTTTATCTCTCTTGTGAGGGAAGTTCCCTTGTTGTTTTGCCTGGTCCACCTACACAGGCTCTTGCCCTTTTAGAAGAGTATTTAGAACATGGCGAAAAGAAATATTCTTTTGTAACACGCGCTCAATATGCATGGACTTTAATTGGAATTGACGAAAGTACAATTGCACATTGGGTGGATGATCATTTCGCCACTGAACCATTCGAACGGCATTTTTTATGGAAAAGTCCTTATGTTCTTGTACAACTGATTGGTCAATCTTCAACGCCTTTGGCACAGCATTTAATTGAAGAATTTGAAAATCATTTTCGTCCATATTTGGTTGGAACAGGAATTACCACTACTCGTGAACAATTAGCAATGTATGCAGAGGTTCATTGGTCAGCAAATGACCCTCTGCTTTTAAAATATTTTCAACCAATAGAAAAAAATGAGGAAAATGTTCCACAGTTTAAAGTTGATGTCAGTTTATCACCTTCTTTGCAGGTATTAGAAAGTCAGCAGGAAAGTCTTGGACATGCGATACTAACTGTACAGATGAACGGCTATAATGAGGACCATATTTCTTTTCCCTATACACGACCACTTTTAAACGTGGTTTTACAAGAATACGCAGCATGGCTGGTTTTAAAAAGATATTTAAAAACAGAGAAAAAATGATACTTGATGAAAATGTAGAAAGACTCAAAAAACGATTATTTGCATGAGATACAGCAGCTATTTCTCATGCCCTAAGGTAATTTATATTTGCAAAGTAATTTCTAACATTAAACTACGTTTAAAGAATATCAAAATAGTTAGTTCTTCTTTACAGGACAATATGAGACTTTGAGTCCAGAAAATAAAACATTTACCAATGCTGATAATTATATTGATGATGTAGCTGCCAGATCTGTTGTGATCATTGATAATAATGGTCGATAGAATTATGCCAATTGAGGAAATATATTGCCTCATAAGTACTATAGCAAAAAATTGTAGGAACTGTTATTCATGGTTCTGCCCGAAATATTGCTGAAATTAAGGCTCAACAGCACCCTCTTTTTACAAAAGTATGATTTCTGGTACAAACTATGCACGCATACGAACCGTGTAGGTCCCTTTAATCATTGATAAGAATAAACGTTTTTCTTGGAAATTGGTTTTTTTCTAACCGTCATGGTACATTAATTCTTTCTAATCCAAAGTTATCTGAGATTATTCATCATACTGCAAGCTTTCATAAAACGAAAATGCGTATTTTATTTGCACTTGAAAGACGAAGAATGACTTAGAAGTATATGGCTTCAAGAAAGCCATAAATCTCTTTAAAAAAATTATAAATACTTACTTTATATAACTTTGGCAAAAACGGTTAAAATTTTGAGATATCGATTTTTATATACCCCCAATTTGCATGACAGAATACACTTATAAAGTTGCACAAACCTACACTATAATCAAATTATATAATACACGCGCATTAGATATGAAAAATACATGGGAATATGGGAAAAGTTGTGAAATATAAAAGATTATTGATAACGATAAAAATAATCTATCCCAATAATAAAGGTGTATTTTCCCTAAACAGACACAAAAAAATTGACTGAAAACTCATTTGCATACTCCAAAATATTTTAATCCTATCAATAAACATAACTTTTCTAACACTACAAAAACATAGTATTGCGAATATTGAGCGACGTAAAAAAGTACTAGGAACAGCCAGAGAGTTTCTGATCTTATTTAATAGAGTTTTTAAATAGACAATTGATCAAAGACTTTTAGAGAATAATCTAGCTTTAGAGATTAAACAACTATCTCTCAAAATAAAGAGGAGTTCCTAATTTGGACAGAAGAAGATATTAAAAAATATAATCAACGATAAACTGTTGGTGTTCATGAACGCGTCGTGAATATTCTTTATATATACATTCTTGCATCATAGTGATGCTGTTCGCATTAACTGGCAAAACGTAAAAATAGAACAGAGAAAAATAAATTCTAAACAGATACTTTCTGCCGATTTTATCAGAGTTAGAAAAAAAATTAAATAGGCTCGATTAGGGATAAAATATTCATTTGTGACAAATGCAAGAAAATATGACAAAAAACTTTACTTTAATTTTTTTTCACGAATGCAAATAAGGAGATATAAAAAACTAGTACATAATTTAAGAAAATGAATGGAAATACGAACAACCAAATCAAGCAAAACAGTATCACAACTTAAAGCAACTACCCGCTGGATAAAAGATAAAATGCCATCTCTCTATACACCATATCTTTTATACTAAAGGATACAGACCACAAGGAACCAACTCTTGAAGCAATACAAAAGCTCAGAAAAAATTAAAAACATTGCAACAAAATATAATACAATTAAGGTGCTCACATTTCTTTAAGTTTACAATAATCTATTGTTTTACCCATTTTTTATTTTGATTAACCAAAGCAATTAGTTTTTCAAAAAACAATATCACAAAGTCGTTATCATGACTTTAAATTGAAAAACTCACACCACACCCACATGATGAGACGGCGTTAGGATTATGAATTTGAAAAGACTGTCCCATAAGATCATCAACAAAATCAATTTCAGCCCCCTCCATAAAAGGAAGTGAAAGCGAATCAATAAAGACAACCGCTTTACCTTTTTTTAGAACAAGGTCATCTTTACTGTTTTCCGAAACCAAATCATATTTATAAGAAAAACCTGAACACCCACCGCCTTCAACAGAAATACGTAATCCTACTTTATCAGGTTCACTCAAAAGTATTTGTGCAATCCGTTTGGCAGCAATATCTGAAATATTCACACTCATTTTCTATATACCCTTGCATTAAACTGTCAAGAAAGAGTATCCCAAACTTAAAAAAGTTTATAAATAATACAACAGCCTTAATTTAAGCTGAGAATGGACAGCTTGCAATGGATATAAGAAATTTCAATATGAATTACCAATTTCGAGCGGTCTATAGTGCCAATCCACAAAAAAGCCGTGGTAGATTATTTCATGAAACGACGAGTACTATGCGATCCCCTTTTCAACGAGATAGAGATCGTATTATTCACTCTAACGCATTTCGACGATTGAAACACAAAACACAAGTATTTATTGCTGATGAAAGCGATCATTATCGTACACGGCTGACACATTCCATAGAGGTTTCTCAAATTGCACGAACCTTAGCGCGCGCACTTCATCTTGATGAAGATCTTGCCGAAGCCATTGCTCTTGTTCACGATTTTGGACACACGCCTTTTGGACATGCAGGGGAAGATGCCCTTAATGAAGTGATGGCACCTTATGGCGGCTTTGATCACAATGCACAAGCGTTACGCATTGTCACACAGCTAGAACAACGCTACGCAAACTTTGACGGACTGAACCTAACTTGGGAAACACTCGAAGGACTTGTTAAACACAATGGCCCCCTTCTAGGTCCTTACGCGAACAATAAAACTGTTCCTGTGGATATTCTAGAATACAATGAAAAGCAGAATCTTGAACTGGAGTGTTTTGCAGGGCTAGAAGCACAATGTGCTGCCATTGCTGATGATATTGCTTACAATGCACATGATATTGATGATGGGCTGCGCTCACAATTTTTAACACTCGATCAATTCGAACAAGTTTCACTCACAGCAGAATTATTAAAAGGTATAACGGACCAATATCTACAACTCGATCAGGACAGGCGCGGTTACACACTGGTACGAAGACAGATAAGAGCCATGGTTAAAGACGTTATCACACAATCTCAAAAAAACTTAGCACACATCAACCCCAAAAACATTAATGACATTTACCAAGCAAAACAAACCATTATCACCTTCTCACCGACAATGACCGTTTACGAAAAAGAACTTAAAAATTTTCTATTTAAAAATCTTTATTACCACGATCAAGTCCTCAGTCGTCGTAATACGGCAAAACGCATTGTGCAAAAATTATTCAACTGTTATTATGAGAACCCAGAAAAAATGCCTGAAAACTGGTGCAGTAAAACACCCCACTTAGCAAATCATGAATTAGCGCGTCTTATTGCTGACTTTTTGTCAGGTATGACAGATCATTATGCTCTACGTGAATATCAGCGTTTATTTGACCTCACAGATAATTTCATTTAATTGCTTTTCAATACCTCATAATGGAAGTTCAATATGAATATCTTTAAAAACTTCGAAAATAAAATTAAAAAATCACTTGAACTGTCTGATATAAAAGGAAAAGATGGCGAAGATTTAGATTTATCAAAAATCACCGTTGATCCTCCGCGCGATTCCTCACATGGGCATCTATCAACCAATGCTGCCATGGTGCTTGCAAAAGCTATTGGATTAAATCCCCGCACACTCGCAGAAAAGATCATAAAGCTTCTCCAAAACGATCCCTCTATAGAGAATATTGATATTGCCGGTCCCGGTTTTATCAACATTAAGCTGACAAGAAAATTTTGGCAAGATCTCATAAAGTCTATGCTTGAGTTGGGACACTCCTACGGTCGCATCCCTATGGGACAAGGAAAACGCATCAATATTGAATATGTATCAGCAAATCCTACGGGACCGATGCATGTAGGACATTGCCGAGGCGCTGTTGTGGGCGATGTTCTCTCCAATTTGCTGCAATTCGTCGGGTATGACATTACAAAAGAATATTACATCAATGATGCAGGTAAACAAATTGAAATACTTGCCTACTCTGTACTGCTACGCTATCGCGAAGCTCTAGGACAAAAAATCAATAAAATTCCTGAAGGTCTCTATCCTGGTGAGTATTTGATCCCACTGGGACAAGCTCTTGCTCAAGAGTTTAATGACCAGTTGCTCACCATGGACAAAGAGGAAGCTCTCTCTATCGTAAAAGAACGTGCAATTGATGCAATGATGTCAATGATTCGTGAAGATTTAGCTGCCCTTAATATTTATCACGATATCTTTTTTTCTGAGCGGATGCTTTACGCTGATAATGCGCGTGCTATTCGTAACACAATCAATGACCTAACTTTGAACGGTTATATATACAAAGGAAAGCTTCCGCCACCAAAAGGACAGAATATCGAAGATTGGGAAGCCAGTGAGCAAACTCTTTTCCGTTCAACAGATGTTGGAGATGATCAAGATCGTGTTTTAGTTAAATCTGACGGTTCTTATACTTATTTTGCCGCCGATGTTGCTTATTTTCATGACAAGTTTAATCGTCATTTTGATGAAATGATTTATATCCTAGGTGCAGATCATGCTGGTTATGTGAAGCGACTAGAAGCAATGGCAAAAGCAATTTCTGGTGATAAAGCCAAATTAAGCGTCTTTTTATGCCAATTAGTAAAACTCTTTCGCAATGGTCAACCTGTGCGCATGTCAAAAAGAGCAGGATCATTTGTCACTTTACGCGATGTTGTAGAAGAAGTTGGTCGTGATCCAGTCCGTTTCATGATGCTCTACCGTAAGTGTGAAGCACCTCTTGATTTTGATTTTGCAAAAGTAACAGAACAATCAAAAGATAACCCCATCTTTTATGTGCAATACGCAAGCGCACGCTGTCATTCAGTTTTGCGTCAAGCGCAAGAAATCCTTCATATTGAAAAACTCTCAAATGACACTATGATTACGCACCTTGATCGATTAACAAACGATCATGAGATATCCTTAATACGCAAACTTTCTGAATATCCGCGTATCATTGAGCAAGCCGTAATTCATAAAGAACCCCACCGATTAGCGTTTTATCTTTATGACCTCGCTTCCAGCTTTCATGCCCATTGGAATAAAGGAAGTGAAAATCTCGATTTACGCTTTATTCAGCCTGATGATAGAGAACTATCATTTGCTAGATTGGGATTAATCCAAGCTGTTCTAAATATCTTATTATCAGGATTAACTATTATAGGAGTTGAAGCGCCAACAGAAATGCGTTGAAAAATTTCTATAAATACATAAAATAAGTACTTTATTGATAAACTTTTTCATATATTCTTATCGCAGGAGGGGGGGGAAATTTGTAAATTAATATGAAAATCAAAATTGACCATTAATTGCAGGCAAATGCAAATCATCATGTGAGAGAGACTATGAGCGACAACGATCGCAAAAATCTGCGCGAAATGGAAGAAGATCATGAACATCATGACACTTTGGAGAGACTCACGCGAATTTTTAATTTAGGCAGACAAAACAAAAATCAAAATGATTCATCTTCATTACAGGATGATCAATCAGTATCCCACACTCCTAAAGCATCACCTGATGATGATTTTGATTTGTCTTTTCTAGAAGCAGAGTTTGAAAATAATTTAACAAACGACCTCCCGTTTGATAATCAAAAGAAGCAGCGGGATTCACATGTAGACCACAATGAACCAACCTCAAATGTTGCACAAACTTCTTCCTATAATCATAAAGAAAAAGAAAGTTTTTTATCTGAGTCTGCAAAATCTTCACCGGTCAGTCATGATGAAGAGCAAATTTTAGATGCCCTTTCTCCACTACCTATCAAAAAGAATCAGTCATATCGAAATAGAACAGCATCAGTTCGTGACGATCCTTTTTCTAAAAAAAGTGACT
This sequence comes from Bartonella silvatica, assembly GCF_040545155.1. Classification (NCBI taxonomy): domain Bacteria; kingdom Pseudomonadati; phylum Pseudomonadota; class Alphaproteobacteria; order Hyphomicrobiales; family Bartonellaceae; genus Bartonella; species Bartonella silvatica. The sequence continues at coordinate 8,526 of NZ_JBEPLI010000014.1, read as the reverse complement.
TTAATGCACAGTCAGAAAGTTACTTTTTTGATGAAATTGATAGACAGAATAATCATGGTGTTTCTACGAAACGTGTTGAACCAGACAGTCATTTTTCACAACAATCTGCACAACAATCGAACACTCCTAACGTGCAGCAAGATTATGGCGATAACCAAAATCTCCACGATCCTTTCACAGAGCATACTTATAAAGTTTCGGCACATCAAGAAAAGAGAGCTAAAAAATATTATACTGATGTTTCTCTCACTTCTCCGAATGACAGCGTATTTTTCTCTTCTTCTGCCCCTACTTCAGAACAAAAGAGGATAAAAGAAAATGAAACAGCAAACGACTCCTCACAATTTTTGCATTCAATGCAAGGGAATGAGCAGCCTGACTTAAATGACTTACCAGAAGAAGACTATACGACCGATTATCCTCAATTTTATGAAAAAAAGCCTCTGCACCAAGATGTTGACGCTGAAAATACTCAAAAGCATTACGATACTCAGACCCAATACTCTCATGACGCTGACCGTACCTCTGCCGAGCAAAGTAACAAAAAAGAAGGCCCTTACAATCAAAATAATTTAGATGATATATATCCCTCATCCAAACCTCCCAGTACAAAACCAACAGAGAGTTTTCCTACGCACAACTATACAAATAGGAATACCCTTCCTCCCAATGTCGACACTTATAACTTTTCAGAAGCAATCGTAGAAAAAACTGGACCAATTATGGTTCCTGAAGTTCCATATGAGACTCCAGAATACGACATACCAACGGATGATTTAAAGGAAGAATTCGCTGATGTGCTCAGTGTTGGAAATATTTCAAAAGAAAATCTTTCTCAACAACAACAGCAAGATCAAGCTTTCAATGAAATCTTTCACCAAACTATGCAAGAATCACGAATAGATACATCTAGAAACTTCCAAGATCAAAATACTAGCCATATTTCTGCTGATAATATAGGACATTACCCATCCTCTCTTTCTGAGGGTCCATTATACAGAGATACAGATCAAAGCCCTCTCCAAACCGTAAGCACTTCTTTTTTTAAAAGTTTTATTGGTGGTAGAACTTTTGTCACAAGTATTGTTCTTCTTGTATTAATTGCGAGTGGTTTTATTGGTTATTTCCATTTTTTTATGCCATCACAAAAAAATGGAACTACACCCATTATCTATGCCGACGAAAAGCCTTTCAAATTCAAACAAGAAACGGCTAAAACAAAGAATGATATTGCGCATAATCTAGATATTTATAAACAAACAACAGAACAAAATGACAAACAAGAAAATACGCAAAAGTTCCTTATTGATAATTCTGAACAACCTGAAAACTTAGCAGAAATAAGCCAACAAGAATCTACAAATTCTTCATCCTCTTTCTTTGACGAATTTGACGTAGAAAATGCAGTAACTAAAGCTATCAACCATACCATTCCAACACGGGAAGTACAAACTGTTGTTGTAAATCAAGATGGTTCAATTCTATTAGCGCCAAAACATGACATAGAGGAAACAACGACTGATAAGCCAGAAGAAATAATTGATCACAATACTGTAGATCAGATTCAAGATTTTTCTCCTGTTTCTTCACATGAAGCTTATGTAAAGGATAAAGAAGGAGAAGAAGATACTTTTACAAATGAAATTGATAAAATAATAGCCGAAAATGATTCCTCTTCCCATATTGAAGAGAAAGCTATACCTCTTCCTTTACCGGCTGAAAGAAGTGTAGAGCCACAAGCCTATACAGCTTCTCACCCAACACAATCAAACCAAGTTACCACACAAAACTCAGAAAATTATTATGTACAGCTTGCATCCCAACCAACTCATACCTTAGCTAGAGATTCCCTGAAAAAAATGAAGTCTAGATTTGCATCACTTATTGGTGTTCGTCCTGTAGATATTCAATCTGCCCTTATACCAGGAAAAGGGACATATTATCGTGTTCGTGTTCAAACACAAAACCGAGATGAAGCTATAAACCTTTGTGAAAATATAAAAGTTTCTGGGGGGGATTGCTTCATCACACGCTAAGTAAACAATATAATGATTGTTGAAGTCATTATACTGTTTATTTCAAAGCGAGCTTATTAACTGCTAGATTAGCTTCAAGAGTTAAAATTCTACAATTTTTTAAGTCTCTTGAATTTAATGAGACTTTTGTCTTTAATCCGTATGGGATTAAAGCTTATCTTGTGTTAAACTTTTTCCTCTGAAAAATTTTGTTCATGAGGTAAAGGTGATATTGTCCCCTTATAAGCATGAGGTACCGGAGATGTTAAGTCTTTTTTCGGATGAGACGTTGTTTGGCTCGATTCTGTCGTACCATAATGAGATGTACGTTCAGGAGACTTTACAAAAAAAGATCCTAAAAAGCCGAAAATAAACCAAATAATAAAGAGGGCGAGAAGAATGGCTAAAATACCTCGAGCAATTGATTTGCGTTGTTCACGTTCACTTTTTTCTAAAGCTATACGTTCCTCATATGTATGGTAATTTCTATCCGTCATGGTAAATTCCTTTTTCCAATTCCCCTGTCTCCAAGTTATAAGATATGCATATATAAAATTATTCAGACACTTATTTTGGGAAACGACAAATACAGACAAAGGTTCCAGACTACTTGATAAAGCCTAAAAAAAGAAACACACAGATCAAAATCTCTTTCAATAGTACTTTTTCAACTCGATAATAAAACATTGACACAAATGTTTTGCTAAATAATAAGGTTACGGCAAAAGTATCTCATTATTTTTTATAATAAAAGATCACCCTAGAAATAAAACATATCCTAAAAGGTTTTACTTATGAAATCTCCTATATCTTTAATTTCATTAAAAATAGAAAAACACCCCTCACCTTTGTCAGATGAGAAACGTGAAGAAATCCTAAAGAACCCCGGTTTTGGTCAATTTTTTACAGATCATATGTACACCATCCAATGGACGAAAGATAAAGGTTGGCATAATGCAGTTATTTCTCCATACAAATCTTTAGAGATTAGCCCAGCAAGTGCTGTCTTGCATTATGCGCAAGAAATTTTTGAAGGCTTAAAAGCATACCGTGCAAAAGATGGACGTATTTTACTCTTTCGCCCTGATGCCAACGCACAGCGCTTTATAGATTCCGCAAAACGGTTAGCCATGCCAGAATTGCCAAAAGATATTTTTTTAGAGGCTGTCCACCAATTGGTAAAAATTGATCAAAAATGGGTTTCTGGAAACCCCAATGCTAGCCTCTATATACGCCCATTCATGTTTGGCAATGAAAATTTTTTGGGAGTTCGCCCTGCTGAAGAATATCTTTTCTGTATCATAGCATCTCCTGTTGAATCATATTTCCAAGGAGAGGAAAGACCTGTTAGCGTATGGGTTGAAACAGAGTATAGCCGTGCTGGACCAGGAGGAACAGGCGCTGCCAAATGTGGTGGTAACTATGCAGGTAGTTTACTTGCACAAAAAAACGCAACTGAAAATAATTGTAGCCAAGTACTCTTTCTCGATATGGTTGAGCATAAGTGGGTTGAAGAACTTGGCGGTATGAATGTTTTCTTTATTATGGCTAATAATACACTTATTACACCTGCACTTAATGGCACTATCCTTCCTGGAATAACGCGTCATTCAATTTTACAGTTAGCTCAACAAATGGGATTAACAATAGAAGAGAGTCCTTATTCTTTCGAATCACTCAAAGAAGATACACGAAATGGTCACCTTAAAGAAGCCTTTGCTTGTGGTACTGCAGCTGTTATCACATCAATTGGTCGTTTTAAATATAAAAGCGGTGAGATCATTATCGGAAATGAAATGATTGGTGAGGTTACGAAACAACTTCGCACACAGCTTGTTGATCTTCAAAAAGGCAATAGAGAAGACAAAAATGGCTGGGTACATTCTATCCAACTCTCATAACCCTTCCTCCTAACGCTTCCATAAAAGCATCTCTTTGATCTTTTATGGAAGCGTGTGCTTTAATAAAGATAATTTTTTAATAATAATAAAAAATAATCTAATCAAATTTTGAATAATCTCTATGTTGCGCTTTAATATTACGGATTGTTCCTGTATGCGATCGCATCACGAGGGTTTCTGTTTGAATATAACGAGGAGTAAACTTAACACCAGAAAGCATATTGCCATCTGTTACACCTGTTGCAGAAAACAAAACGTCTCCCCTTGCCATCTCTTCCATTGTATATACTTTATTGGGATCATTGATTCCCATTTTAGCCACGCGTGCAATCTTTTCATCTGTATCAAGGAGCAAACGTCCTTGTATCTGCCCTCCAGTACAGCGTAAAGCAGCAGCTGCTAAGACTCCCTCTGGAGCTCCACCAATTCCCATATAGATATCGATTCCTGTATCATCTGGATTCGTTGTATCAATAACAGCAGCAACATCTCCATCACCAATTAAACGAATTGATGCCCCTGTTTTTCGTACTTCATCAATCAGTTTTTCGTGGCGAGGACGATCCATAATACAGACAGTAATCTGATTAACAACCACTCCCTTAGCTTTTGCAAGAGCATTAATATTATCGGCTGGATGTGCATCTATATCAACAATCCCCTTTGGATAACCAGGACCAACAGCAATCTTATTCATATAGACATCAGGAGCATAGAGGAGGTTTCCTTTTTCAGCAATCGCGACAACTGCTAAAGAGTTGGAAAGATTCTTAGCACAAATTGTTGTCCCTTCAAGTGGATCAAGTGCAATATCAATCTCTAATCCATTTTGGAGACCAACTTTTTCTCCAATATAAAGCATAGGAGCTTCATCGCGTTCTCCTTCACCAATCACCACTGTACCATCCACAGGCAATCGATTAAGTTCTTGACGCATTGCATCTACAGCAGCTTGATCAGCAGCCTTCTCATCACCACGCCCACGCCAGCGCGCAGCAGCAACAGCAGCACGTTCAGTTACGCGCACTAATTCAAGTGTTAAAATACGATCAAGTCCATTTAAAGTCTTCTCAATTTTGGGCATATGAAAAATCCTACCGAATGAATACTAACAAAAAACACTTGTTTTTATTAAATATTAAAAAGAATACTCTTGATAAAGATTAAGAACTTTTCACGAAAGAAAAAGCACTCAAACTTTTTTCTATTAATGAAACAAACTATCAATTCTATGCGATAGATTCAATACGGATAAATTGGGGTTTAGCGACCAGATGATCATCTTTTTCAATTTTATCTAAAACCTGTCGTACATTCACTTCCGTTGTTTCATGTGTTATTAAAATAATCGTTTTTACACTCTGATTTTCAATAAAAGGTCTTTGAACAATCGACTCTAACGAAATGTGATTATCAGCCATATGCCTTGCAACTGCTGCAAAAACACCAGCGCGATCATGAACATTCAAACGAATAAAATACCCACCCGCATGATGAGAAATACGCGCTTTTTTATGAGGAGAAAGCCTCAACGCTGGGCTTCCTAAAACAGGTGCATACTGAAAGCCGGAACGTGCTTTCGCTATATCCGCCAAATCACCAATAACCGCTGATGCCGTCGCAGCTCCCCCAGCACCAGGACCAGAAAACAGTAATTCGCCTAATAAGTCACTTTGAATAGAAAGCGCATTCGTCACACCATTAATCTGCGCAATCATTGAGGATACTGGTACCATTGTTGGATGAACACGTTGCTCAATCCCAGAATCAGTTTTTAACGCAACCCCTAAAAGTTTGATCCGATACCCTAATTCATCAGCGGCTCGAATATCAACCTGAGAAATATTACTAATTCCTTCAACATAAATATCATCTAACGAAACTGCTGTGCCAAATGCTAAACTTGTCAATAAAGCTAATTTATGAGCAGTATCATTCCCACCAATATCAAAAGAAGGATCCGCTTCAGCATAACCAAACCTTTGTGCATCTGCTAAACACTCTTTAAATGAAAGCCCTTCTGTAAACATACGAGTTAATATATAATTGCAAGTTCCATTAAGAATGCCGTAGATTCGCGATATATGGTTACCAGGAAGAGACTCTCTCATAGCTTTAATAACAGGAATCCCACCCGCAACGGCAGCTTCAAAATGAAGAAAAACACCTTTTTGCTCAGCTTGAACAGCAAGAGTTACCCCATGCCAAGCAAGAAGTGCTTTATTGGCAGTAACAACATGATGCCCAATCTCAAGCGCCTTCTTAACAGCCTCATAAATAACATCTAATTCACCGCCAGTTAACTCAACAAAAACATCAATCTCATCACAAGCTGCCATTTCCAAAGGTGTATCGAACCATTTTACATCACTGAGATCAACTCCACGGTCACGCCCCTTATCACGCGCACTAACAGCAACAATTTTGATTGGCCGTCCACATTGGCAAGCCAAACTATCAGCTTTTTCACGTAAAATCCGAATAACTGAAGTACCAACCGTACCAAGTCCCGCAATACCGACCCTTAAAGCTTCTGTCATTTATATAATGTTTCCCCCATCTTCTATAAAAATATGCTCATAATACACAAAACACCTCAACTGATGTGTTCAACCGATGCGATGTAAAAAAAAGTCGCCTACTTTATTAAACTCAATTTTCTTGAACACAACAACAAATGTTCATTTAACAGAAAAATCTTATAGAACATAAACATTCATATTTCTAAAACATCAGAAACAGTATTTAAAATCATTAATCAAATACTAAAAACTCTCTTATAAGTACATAAAAGCCATTCATCATTAACCCTGTACTCCTTATTTATACAGCTTTTAAACAATAGCATCATAAAGAAGTAGTCATAATGCTAATTTTTACAACAATATAAGTGCTTTATAAACTTTAAAAAATTTGTACAATATAAAATGCAATCAATCATTCATTCCCAACAAAAAATTAAGGAGCTTACAGCTGTAAGTTATCATTTGATAATGATATAAGAGAGTAATTTTATTTTTTAATACCCAGAAATTTTTGATAAAAATAAAGCACAGTACATAGAATATAAATCAAGAAAATTCTTATTACTAATCAAAAAATCCTTAAAAACTTGACGAAGTACACGTAAAAACCACTGCCTCAATAGAGCAACTATTGAATAAACAACATTCTTTCATATGATAAGCTAAAAGGATAGATACAACAAAACATAATAAAATGTAATACAACATATCTTGTTACCATTACAGAGCTTAAAATATAGTAAAAGTTCTAGTTAATTAATCGAAAACTCTTAAGTATGCTGTGTATATATTAATGAATCCTTGTATTAAAACAAAGCTATAAATATTAAATTATATTTATAAATATAGTTTAATAGTCAATTTCTAATATATATTTTTATTTCATCCTACTCAATGAAGTGATGGTCTGTACTAAGGCTATTTTTTATATGATGTTCATCATTTTATAGCTTATTGTTATATTTCGATAATCTACTCTCTATCAAATTCAGTGTCTTCAAAAATTTTAGATACATATTCTTAAAAAAATAAACAGAGGTGTGTATATTCTATAACAACAAGTAAGATAAGGTAAAAATGCCTAGAATATTAAGAATTAATGCTTGAATCATACGCAGCTATTCTAAAAATCAAAGAGCACAAGATATTAGCTTATAAAGATGTTAACATAAAAATTTTCTATCAACGACTATGATTTCCCTCTATTTTCTGGCGGATTTGGAAAATAAAATTCAATAAACTGCGTTTTTTTTGAAAAAATTAAATAGAGGGCTTGCGAAATAAACAGATCCTCTCTATAAGCCTCATAATTGGTTCGCGCCCATCGTCTAGCGGTTAGGACATCGCCCTTTCACGGCGGAAACAGGGGTTCGATTCCCCTTGGGCGTACCATGTATTCTTCTACTGTACATAATTTATTGATTTTCCATATGTTTTTTTAAGTGAGGGATGCGTAAATAAAAGTGAGGGAATAGGATTTTGCAACACATCTCTATAGGATGCCTCTTTTTTTACCAACTTTCTCAAGAAGGTCTTTTAATTCTGCTAAGGTTTGTTGTGAAAAATTCTCTAAATTTCTAACAAACTCTCCAACAGCTTCACGCCTCAACGGATCAGAAGTCTTGATTGTAAAAGTTTTGCGACAAGCATAGGCTGCTTTCCTTAAGAGAGAAGCCTTCTCTTTATCTAAACCATAAAGCTCTATGATCTTTTCTTCCATGCCAATCGGTACAGATTTTTTGCCAATCTCGACAGAAGATAAAAATCCTACAGATATGTCTAATTTCTTAGCCATATCTAAGAGGCGTTCAGAGTGATCAATGCGAAGTTTACGTAAAATTCTGCCAAATGATGTAATCATATAAAAAAAATCCTATTAGAGAAGAAATATTTCCTATGATTCTAACAAATCTTTTTATATTTTTCCTCAAGTATTGCGAATCAGAAGTTCTTTTCGGAGTGCTTTTTTAAGAAGTTTTTGTATACTCTAACTCTTGGTTATCCACTTTTTAAGGTGTGAGAAAATACTCTCTAACGCGTCCATAAGGCGGGCAAAATCGATAACAAATATAAAGACAATAAAGG
>NZ_JBEPLI010000013.1:0-48578 GCF_040545155.1 Bartonella silvatica | reverse complement strand
GTATAAAGTCCAAGCTCCCTACCTTAAAAGGCGTCATGACACTAAGCGTACCGGTAAATTTGGCAAATTGTGGCTCCGCATCCCCTGCCCCTGGCACATTTCTTTACTGAATGAAACAAAGGGAGCCCTTGCAAATAACTCACATCAAAAGTCCATGTTCCCCCCAACATCTGGCGCGAATGCGAAATGCCAAAATTGGCAACACTATATTGACGGCTGCCCACTTCAATCTTATTGCCAAGAAGGTAGTTGTTGGTTCTTTTATAGGAAAGACCTAAATTCAAGGTTGTAAGGGAAACACTATCACGGTAAAGAACCCTGCTTGTACTGGCGTGCAACTCACTGGAATCCCCCGTCGTCTCAATATCGGTAAAATTGCCAGGGATTATGCTTTGGTAATTATAAACAGTGCCATTCAATCCAAAGGTCCAATAACCGTACGGAATACTCACACTCGCTGAAATGTTATTGCTATGCCCTTCTTGCTTGCTCCCACCCCAATAATCGGGCTCACTGCGTTGATAACCAAAATCCCACGCATCATTCATCCCTAAAATATTTTCTACCCTCAAGCCCGCACTATAACGCGCATAACCTGTCGAGGATTGCCCCATATTGTCATGGGAAACTGTGACTTTCAAAGCTGGACCCGGCTGGTTGCTAATATTCACAATGGTATTGCCATCTTCACGCCCTGGAAGAAGCTCATTTTGAGCATGCCCTGAATTCAGCCTATTCATCTGATCAAGCCCCTGTTCAATATCACGCATATTGAGAATGTGACCCTTCAGCCCAGGAAAAGCACTCCACACTATATTGTTACGAGCAGATGCCGGAGAATCATTGTAATAAATATCCGAAAGCTTGCCCTCAACGACAACAAACTTGAGCACCTTACTTTTTTTGATATCTTGATCGGGAATATAAAAACGCGCTATCACATAGCCTTAATCCAAATAGACCTTGGTTAATTGTTTAATCAATCTCTGGATATCAGAAAGATCTATACATCTCCCCACATAAGGATCTGTAACTGCTGCTATAGAGCGCTTTTTGATATGATAAACCCCATCGACAATAATGTCATGAACAGCAAAACAGTATCCCCCCCCCTTAAAACTGTCCCCTGATCTTCTTCAACAGAAGGAGAAGCTTTGCCACGCGTTAAAGCACGTAAACGCTCAATTCTCTCTAATTGCTGCTCCTCTGAGAAATGGCGTGAAAAACTATCTGCTGGGGAACGTGAAGATAAAGGAGCCGAAAAATGTGCATAAGCCGTTGCCTTATGAAACAAGACAAAGAATACAAAAACGGCTAGAAAAAACCTTAAAAAGCTCCCTTGGCGTAATAATACAAATAACACTAGAAGTCCCATCCCCGCTTTACATTACTCATAAAGCGATCAATCGCTTTATGAGCCATAGAAAATACAAATCAAACCAACATGACGCTGTCACACCCAACGAGGCTGCATTTTTAGTAAAAGCAACAACCTCTACAACCAAATACACGTTGCACCAAAACTCTGCTTAACTGCAATTCTATGGAAATCCCTCTCCCATATTTAACTGGAAAAATTATAACCAAAACTGTTTAAAATGTCAATATTTAACGCGATAAGAGATCCATCAAGAAGAGAGGATAAACGCACTCTCTCGCTTCTTATACTGGGTTATAAGACGCGCAAATAGATAGACTGCACACTATGTGCCAATCTCATCCCTTTGGTGAAAAAGCATCATAGAAAATAATAAAAATCTCTTTTGAAAACTTTCTACTCAAAGAGGCAAAACGCTTTGTTCAAAGCATTAAACAACGGCTCCCCAAAGAAAGTCATCAAAATTGCTTATAAAAAAATTTTCCGTTTGGTCAGGTTATTCTAGTAACTATATCATTTTTTTCAAATAAGAAAAAAATCATTATCATTCAATACGTCCATTTTTTAGAATCCTCTCCCCAAAAGACAACACAACCTATAATAAAGATCAGTTTTCTGTCGGTAAATTACACTGATAAGCCTCATGATTTTGAGTGCTTTTTTACTTCTGTAAAAATCTCAAAATCTCTTGAGAAAATATGTGAAAAAACAATTATTCTGATATAGAAAAGCACATAGTGTATTCGTCTTGATTGACATGTGATTACTCATCATTTGGAAAAATGCTTGTTATAAATTTGAACGATTAATAAAAATTTTTACTTCAAAAGACCAAAGTTCCGTTTTTTTATCAAAATATTGCAAAACACAACCTTTGATTTCACGATGCCATTCATAGCTTAAATCTTGTATTCCAACAAGATCTGGATACAACCATTTATTTCCACCTGCTCCATTCTTATTACGAGAACGTTTCTCATCAATACGTTTGCTGTAGACCTCAAGCTCTGACCATAAAAACTTAGATAATAGTGGATAAAGATCATGTTCTGTAACAAAATCATTTGTCTTAAAAGTTGTATTGCTACTCTCTACTTCGTCGATTTCAGCACTATCTGTTGACTGCGTGAGATAATATTTCCGCAGACGTCCTTCAGTGATTTTAATTTCAGGGTAACGTTTTTGAAGACGTGGACGCCTTGCTCCTATCTCAGCAACAATTTGCTGAATAAGAGCTGCATCATTATTAAAGGGAGTAACTGTCACAGTTGAACGTTTTTGTTTTTGATGGCAGGATTCTGGGTAATTTTCAAATATCCATTGAGCTATTTCTCAAGCTGTAATTTTTTTTGTCGCGTTTTGTTTTAAAAAATTAAAAATAGTGTTTGTTAAGTCTAAAGTTATATGCAAATTTGTCTGTCTTACTCTCTGTTATCATTATTCCATTAGATTAAGTCTTTATAAAAAAAGAATAAACCTATTAAAAAAGCTTTTGTTTTAATTCAAATGCTTTTATTACTTTATACATAAATTTAAGAGTTTTATTCGCTATAAAGGAAACAAAACTGTATTTTCATTTAAAATTAGAAATAACCTGCAAATCTCTTGCCCCCAAAAGATAGTCTAAACTCTCTTAACAAGATTTAGTACCATCCAACAGCAATTTGTGCTTCTTCTGACATACAATCAGGTGTCCATGGCGGATCAAATGTCATGGTGACTTCAACATGTGAAACACCTTCCACCGCGCTTACAGCATTTTCTACCCAACCAGGCATTTCACCGGCAACAGGGCATCCTGGAGCCGTGAGAGTCATTTCGATTTTTACGGAACGATCATCTTCAATATCAATGCGATAAATTAATCCCAATTCATAAATATCAGCAGGAATCTCCGGATCATAAACTGTTTTAAGAGCCGCAATAATATCACTTGTCATACGATCAATTTCGTCAGGTGGAATTGCTGATATGTAAGGCTTTTCACTTTTGCTTACAGTTTCAATAGTTTCTGTCGAATGAGGCTCTTCAATTGTTTTAGCCATTAAAAAATGTCCTTGCTTTTTCCAATGCTTCCACTAGCTGATCAATATCTTCATAAGTACTATACATGGCTAATGATGCACGACATGTAGATGTTAAACCAAAATGTTGTAATAAAGGTTGCGCACAATGCGTGCCCGCACGTATAGAAACACCTTGCCGATCAATAAACATAGCAATATCGTGAGCGTGAATGCCTTCTATTTCAAAGGATATAATAGCACCTTTATGAGGAGAGCGACCATAAATACGCAATGATTTAATAGCTTCAAGTCTTTCATGTGCATAAGATAAAAGTGCTGTTTCATGCGCATGAATCGCATTTCTATTTTTCTTCTGCATATAGTCAATAGCAGCTGCCAACCCAACTGCTTCAACTATGGGAGGAGTTCCTGCTTCAAAGCGATGGGGAGGAGCATTATAAAGAACCTTATCAACGGTTACATCCTCAATCATTTCCCCCCCCCCTTGAAAAGGATACATTTCTTCCAGCCTATATTCCTTACCGTAAAGGACACCAATACCAGTAGGACCATAAAGCTTATGACCTGTAAAAACATACCAATCACAATCAAGGTCTTGCACATCAACTGTTAAATGTACGGCTCCTTGAGAACCATCCACAAGAACAGGAGTAGCATTTTGATGCGATAAATTGATTATTTCTTTAACACAAGGTACTGTTCCCAAAACATTAGACATATGTGTAATGGCGACAAGTTTTGTTCTATCATTTAAAGCTTTTTGAAAATCTTCAATATGTAAAATACCATCCTTATCCACTGGCACAAAAACAAGCTTAACACCTTTTTTTTCACGAATAAAATGCCAAGGAACAATATTTGAGTGATGTTCCATAATGGTGAGAATAATTTCATCACCTTTATTTAATTTGGGCAGCCCCCAACCATAAGCAACAGTATTAATAGCTTCCGTTGCACTTTTGGTAAAAACAATTTCCTTTGTTGTCTGGGCGTTCAAAAAAGTGCGAACCTTCTCACGGGCATCTTCATAAGATTGTGTTGCGAGATTGGATAAAAAATGCATTCCTCGATGCACATTTGCATAACGATGTTGATAAAAATCATTCATCGCATCAAGAACAGATTGCGGTTTTTGAGCAGATGCACCACTGTCAAGATAAGCTAACCGTTTTCCATAAACATTATGTTGTAGAATAGGAAAGTCACTGCGAATTTCTTCTATATCATAATTTAATGTTTTTGTATCACTTTCCATTTTTTGCCTTAAACATTTTTTTCTAGCCATTTAACAATAATGTTTCTCAAAACAGTTTGAATGTTATCTTGTGGGATCTCATCAATGAGCTCGGAGATAAAGCCTTTAATCAAAAGCGCATGCGCAGTTTTAAAAGGGATACCACGCGCCATGAGATAAAAAAGATAATCATGATTAATATTGGCAACTGTTGCACCATGACCACATGCAACATCATCAGCAAAAATTTCTAATTCAGGTTTTGCATTAAATTCTGCATTATCTGAAAGAATAAGACTATTACAAGCCATGCGTGCATCTGTTTTTTGAGCTTTTGGAGCAACACGTATCATTCCTTGAAAAGCACCCACTGCCTTATCTGTAACGACATTTCGTATAACTTCGGTTGAAGTTGATTGTTCTTCAACATGACGAACAGTCATCGTAAGATCACTATGGGTTTGGCCTGATAACAAATTAATGACACGCAATTGAAAGTCAGATTCTGCTCCTTGTAATTCAATATCAATTTCTTGACGGTTTAGCTGACTTCCTATGTTAAGTACATAAAGTGACAATTTTGCTCCTTGACCAAGAGTGGCACGAAATCGACCAAAATGCGTAGAATTAAAATCATGATTTCGAATAATGATCCAAGTAACATCACTATAAGCGGCAACTTGTAATGAAGATATTGAACTAACAAAAGTATCTTGATCACTTCCTATTTGATGTTCAATAAAGGTAGCCTGACTGTTTTGATCAATTTTTATGTCTGAAAAAATATGGGCTTGTCCACCCATTTGGACATTTTGTAATTCAATGGGAACATTTAATTTTGTATTTTCAGGAATATGAAAAAGCCAACCATCTGTAAAAAAAGCTGTATTGAGCTGTCCGATAAAATCTTCATGAGAACTGACTTGATCTATTTTTACAGAATTTTCTTTTAATGCATCGGCTAACCGTTTTACTATAATATTTTTTACTTGTGACTGTGTAGATGTTTTTCCATTTTTAATAGAAAAAACAGCGCTCTCTGAAAGTAATGCATCAACGGATTGTCCATCATCATATATTTCTGAAAAATGACTAACAGACTTTAATAATGTACGTAAATTGGTGTAGTGCCAATTTTCGATTTTACGTGAAGGCAGACCTGCACTCTGAAATAACTCAATCGCTTTTTTACGAACTGCCTGTACAGTCTTATCACCAGGTAACTTATTGAGATATTGATTGAAATTATTGAGTATATCTTTTTCAACCTCTAGCAATTTGTGTTGCGTACTCATATTCAATAACCTCAAGCCACTGCACTAATTAAATCAGCATATCCATTTTGTTCTAAATAAAGCGCTAATGACTTATCTCCACTTTTAATAATACGCCCCTTATAAAGAACATGTACCGTATCTGGAACAATATAATTAAGGAGACGCTGATAATGGGTGATCACCAAAAATGAACGCTTTGAATCACGCAGTTTATTCACACCATCTGCAACAATTTTTAGCGCATCAATATCTAAGCCTGAATCCGTTTCATCTAAAATACAAAGTTTAGGTTCCAGAAGTGCCATTTGTAAAATTTCAGCACGTTTTTTTTCTCCACCTGAAAACCCTACATTTAAAGGGCGTTTTAGCATGTCCATATCTATTTCAAGTTTTGAAGAAACCTCTTTAACATACTTTATAAACTCAGGAACTTTAAGTTCTTGATCGCCACGTGCTTTACGTTGGGAATTCATTGCAACTTTTAAAAACTCCATCGTTGCTACCCCAGGTATTTCCATTGGGTATTGGAACGCGAGAAAAACACCATATGCCGCACGCTCTGCTGGATCCATCTCTAAAAGTGATTGCCCATTATAAACTATATCGCCTTCTATGACTTCATAATCATCACGACCAGCAAGTAAATAAGATAAGGTCGATTTTCCAGCCCCATTTTGTCCCATAATAGCAGCAACTTCACCATCTTGAACTGTCAAGTTTAAACCGCGAATAACTTCCGTATCGGCCCCAGCAATACGGGCACGCAAATTTCTTATTTCTAACATAATTTTATCCTGTTCTGGTTATTTATGCCAAATAGGCTGTTCACTAACCGATTATCATCCCACACTGCCCTCAAGGCTGATACCAATGAGCTTTTGTGCTTCAACAGCAAATTCCATCGGGAGCTTTTGAATCACTTCTTTTACAAAACCATTCACAATTAACGCGATCGCTTCTTCTTCAGGAATTCCCCGTTGCATAACATAAAAAAGCTGATCATCAGAAATTTTTGATGTTGTTGCCTCATGTTCAAATTGAGCTGTCGCATTTTTTGCTTCAATGTAAGGGACTGTATGAGCACCACAGTCATTACCAATTAACAAACTATCACATTGCGTAAAATTACGTGCATTTTGCGCTTTTCTATATGCTGCAACTTGTCCCCGATAAGTATTATTTGAAAAGCCAGCAGAAATACCTTTAGAGACAATCCGGCTTGATGTATTTTTTCCCAAATGGATCATCTTTGTACCAGAATCAATTTGTTGATAACCATTTGCAACAGCAATGGAATAAAATTCTCCACGCGAGTTATCTCCACGCAGCAAGCAAGATGGATATTTCCAAGTAATTGCAGATCCCGTTTCAACCTGAGTCCATGAAATCTTAGAGTTATCGCCCCGACAATCTCCACGCTTTGTTACAAAGTTATAAATACCGCCCTTACCATCTTTATCGCCAGGGTACCAATTTTGTACTGTAGAATATTTAATTTCCGCATCTTTGAGCGCAACGAGTTCAACAACAGCAGCGTGAAGTTGATTTTCATCACGTTGGGGGGCTGTACACCCTTCAAGATAAGACACATAGGAACCTTCATCTGCAATAATCAATGTTCGTTCAAATTGGCCTGTATTGCGTTCATTAATTCTAAAATAAGTTGAAAGCTCCATAGGACAACGAACCCCTTTCGGGATATATACAAATGAACCATCAGTAAAAACAGCTGCATTTAAGGCAGCATAATAATTATCACCCGTAGGTACAACCGTTCCTAAATATTCTTGGATAAGAGCAGAATGTTCAATGATTGCTTCTGAAATAGAGCAAAAAATCACACCAGCACGTGCTAATTCCTTTTTAAATGTTGTCACAACAGAAACAGAATCAAAAACAGCATCAACGGCGACTTGTCCTGATGCATAAATATTATCATCAAAAGTAGAAGGGTCAGACTGTTTTCTTACTCCTGCTAAAATTTCTTGCTCTTTTAGGGGAATACCAAGTTTTTCATAGGTAGCTAATAACTCAGGATCCACTTCATCTAAAGATTTTGGTCCTGTATGATTTTTAGGCGCAGCGTAATAATAAAGCTCTTGGAAATCAATTTTGGGATACTGAAGACGCGCCCAATTGGGTTCTTGCATTGTTGACCAATGATGGAAAGCTTTCAAACGCCATGTTAGCATCCATTCGGGTTCATTTTTTTTAGCAGAAATAAATCTGATAATATCTTCGTTTAAGCCTTTTGGCGCTTTATCCGTCTCAATATTGGTTTCAAAGCCGTATTTATATTGATCAACATCTATTTCACGTACTTGGCGTATTGTGTCTTCTACTGCCGGCATAAACCTTCTCCATTTTTTGGTGTTAAGAACCGGTGACTAAAAGTCTTATTTTTTTCCTAAGATCAAGGTGAGCAATTCATTCTTTAAGCTATATGTAAAACAGGAAAATTTCAATCAAGCTTATTTAAGTTTACTTTACTTCGAAAGTATTTAGCTTACGAACATTTTATGATCAAACCTCGTTTACTTTATTACTCATAATTTGGGAAAAACACAATAGAAAGTCATCAATATCTTTAGAAGTTGTACAACGCCCTATTGAAATACGAATTGCTCCATTTGCAATATCGTACCCCATTGCTTCTAAGACTCTGCTTTGTTTTACTTTTCCAGAAGAGCAAGCAGAACCTGCTGATACAGAAAACCCTGCTAAGTCAAAGCCAATTTGCATCGTCTCAGCTTTTATATTGTGTACAGAAAAATAAGTTGTATTTGGCAAACGCTGAACTTTTTTACCAAAAATTCTAACATCACAACATATTTTTTGTATCCCGTCTTCTAATTTATCACGTAAAGATGTTAATTTCTTTCTCTCTGCTTGGGTAAAACAATCAGTCATCGCTGCTCCAAAAGAAGCAATCAGTGGCAATGCTTCTGTTCCTCCACGCAACCCTTTTTCTTGTCCTCCCCCGACAATAAGGGGAGTAGGCATTAAAAGGTTTCCAGATGAAACAAAGGCACCAATTCCTTTAGGCCCACCAATTTTATGAGCAGATAATATAAAAAAATCCCCTCCTATCTCATGAATATCAACATCTTTTTTGTCTACATATTGTGTCAAATCAACAATGAGAATGCCTCCACAATCTCGAACGATGGCAGCGATTTCTTTTATCGGTTGGATAACACCAGTTTCACTATTTGCAGCTTGAATCGCCACAAGAGGCAGCCCTTTTGTTCTGTTATGAATACTTAAAAGAGAGATTAACTTATCTTGTTGAATAAGCCCATCTTGATCAACAGGCACAATACTGATGCATTCTTTAGAAAAGCGTCCTCCTTCCGCAATAGATGGATGCTCTGTAGCTCCAATATAAAGATGAGAAAATTGAACTTTAGAGCTTCCCATATTATAAAGAGGTGATAATAAAGTCATTGCTGCCTCAGTTGCACCAGATGTAAATACCACATGATCTGGATCTGTGTTCAAAACTTCAGCAATTTGTCGGCGCGCTTTTTGTAATAATGATTTTGCCACACGTCCTTCTGTATGAACCGATGAAGGATTGCCAAATATATCTAAAGACTCTAGGAGCGCTACTCGTGCTACTGTCTTAAGTGGTGTTGTTGCATTGTGATCAAAATATCGGCGTTCCACAATCATTTTACATCGCGATCATCAGTCGTATTAATTGATTAAAAAAATAATGCAATTTTCTTGAAAAATGCATTTAAAAAAGAATATCTAATGATTATTTAACAGATTCTATGGTAAAATTCACTCGAGGTCAATGAGAGCATTCAGGAGCATTTAATGCCAGAAATTATTTTTAATGGTCCAGCAGGTCGACTTGAAGGGCGTTATCAGCCTTCCCAACAAAAAAATGCACCAATTGCAATTATTTTGCATCCTCATCCTCAATTTGGCGGCACAATGAACAATAAAATTGTGTATGATCTCTTTTATATGTTCCAACAGCGTGGTTTTACCACACTGCGTTTTAATTTTCGTGGTATTGGTCGCAGTCAAGGTGAATTTGATTATGGAATAGGAGAACTTTCAGATGCTGCAGCAGCTCTTGATTGGGTCCAAACACAGCATCCTGACTCTAAAAATTGCTGGGTTGCTGGATATTCATTTGGTGCTTGGATTGGGATGCAGCTTTTGATGCGCCGACCCGAAATTGAAGGATTTATATCCGTTGCTCCTCAACCAAATGTTTACGACTTTTCATTTCTTGCCCCCTGCCCTTCCTCTGGCCTTATAATCCACGGCAATATTGATAAGGTTGCTCCACTAAAAGATGTCCAAGCGCTTGTAGATAAATTGAAAACACAAAAAGGTATTACCATTACACAAGAGATATTAGCGGGTGCGAACCACTTTTTTAGCGGATGTAATCAAGAGCTTATTGAGCGCTGTGCACAATACTTGGATAATCACATAACGAGTGAACTTCTTGCCCCTTCACCTGAAATACTTTCATTGACTTAAAAGCGCTAGAAATTAGTGAAGAATGACAAAAAGAGAAGTTGTTTTTTAACATTTTTTTGTTTTCTTATGTCTATATATGTTGCAAAATAGAAGAAGTGTGTTTCTTTCTGGATATACAAGCAAAATAGTGTTTGAGTTATTTTTTCATTGCCAGTATTTTCATTATTTATGCTAGAGAAAACATATCAAAAATCCATTGTATCAATGAATACAATATTAATTAGGAAATAAAATCTGTGCTTTCCTTTAAATCTGACTTTTTACACATCATGAGAGAACGTGGCTTTATTCATCAAGTTTCAGATGAAAAAGGCTTAGACGATCTTTTTTTAAAAGAAACTGTAAGTGCCTATATTGGATTTGATCCTACAGCATCAAGTTTACATGCTGGAAGTCTTTTGCAAATTATGATGCTCTATTGGTTGCAAAAAACCGGTCATCGACCTATTGCATTAATGGGTGGAGGAACGGGACTTATAGGAGATCCCTCCTTCAAGGATGAAGCACGACGCCTTCTAACGCAAGATGATATTGCTACAAATATAGCTAGTATTAAAAAGGTATTTTCTAACTATTTAACATTTGGTGATAAAGAAACTGATGCATGTATTGTCAATAATGCTGAATGGTTATGTCATTTAAACTACTTAGAATTTTTACGTGATGTAGGAAAACATTTTTCCGTAAACCGTATGTTATCGTTTGATTCCGTCAGACTGCGGCTTGAACGTGAGCATTCTTTATCATTTTTAGAGTTTAATTATATGATTTTGCAAGCTTATGACTTTGTTGAGCTTTATAAACGCTACGGTCTGCGTATGCAAATGGGTGGATCTGATCAATGGGGTAATATTATTAACGGAATTGAATTAGGACATCGTTTAGGAACCGCACAGTTATATGCATTAACTTCTCCGTTGCTGACAACTTCTTCTGGTGCCAAAATGGGTAAGTCATTGAATGGTGCCGTGTGGCTTAACGCAGATATGCTCTCACCTTACCAGTTTTGGCAGTATTGGCGTAATACAGAAGATGCTGACGTAGTAAGATTTTTGAAGCTGTATACCACATTGCCAATGGATGAAATACTCAAACTTTCTGTATTGCAAGGAATTGAAATTAATGAAGCAAAAAAAATTCTTGCAACAGAAATTACGGCAATGTTGCATGGACGTAGCCTTGCTAATGAAGCAGCTGAGACTGCTCGTAAAACTTTTGAGGAAAAAGCACTCGGAGAAAATCTTCCAACCGTTGAAATTAATGCGACAGATTTAAAAACAGGTATTGGACTTCTTACTCTTTTAGTACAGGCAGGACTTGCCAAATCTAATAGTGAGGCGCGCCGACATGTTCAAGGTGGAGGGGTACGCATAAACGACCAAATAATTAAGGATGAAAAACATCTCATTATTGAAAAAGATGTTAATGAAGTAGGAATCATTAAAGTTTCTTTTGGTAAGAAAAAACACGTTTTATTAAAGCCACTGTAATCGCTCTATGTATATTCTTTTATGATGTAATGTTTGTGTATTTCATAAAGATTTCAATTTTTTAATGAAGTTCTTATGACATAATCAACTTATTGAGAAGAAAATTAGAAATATTTTAAAAGTAATTGTATTCTGAAGGGTTGCATAACTCATTCACTCTACATATTCTATGTCTTACATTGACGATACCGAAAAGAAAGATAAAGAACAATGACAAGACCAACGAAAGGCTCTCATGCTCCTGATTTTGATTTACCGCGTGATGGTGGAGGTCATTTGTCTCTTTCTGACCTTCAAGGAAAACGTGTTGTTTTGTATTTTTACCCGAAAGATAATACCAGTGGATGTACGCGTGAAGCGGTCGATTTTTCAGGGTTAAAAGCCGAATTTGATAAAATTGGCGTTGTGATTATTGGAATATCTCCAGATAATATTAAAAAACATGATCAGTTTAAAGTGAAACACGGCCTTGATATTATCCTTGTTTCTGATGAAGAGAAAACAACACTTGAAGCTTATGGTGTCTGGGTTGAAAAAAGCATGTATGGGCGTAAATATATGGGTGTTGAAAGAAGTACTTTTCTCATTGATACAACTGGAAAAATAGTAGAAGAATGGCGTAAAGTGAGTGTATCTGGACACGCTAATGAAGTGTTGGCCGCTGCTAAACTTTTATATCAAAATGGTCTATAAGCTTTATAATTAAAGAATCCATAAGATATAAAATTATTCTACCTATTACGTATGAAGGGTTTTCTTGTTCTGTCTAAAGTGACAGAACAAGAAATGGTTTTACAAAGTTTCTAAAAATGCTATAGTTAATGGCTTATACATAGGCTTTGAGCTTAATCATACAAATTAATCAACATCTTCAATATCTTGACCTTTTCCATAAACGCGCTGAGCGAGTGCTGCTTCTATGAATGTATCTAAATTCCCATTAAGTACAGATTGTGGATCGGTATTTTCAACACCTGTCCGTAAATCTTTGACAAGTTGGTAGGGCTGTAAAACATAAGAGCGAATTTGATGCCCCCATCCAATATCTGTTTTAGAAGCTTCAACGGCATTTGTTTCCTCTTCTCTCTTTCTAAGCTCTTCTTCATAAAGTCTTGCGCGTAACATAGACCATGCTGTTGCTCGATTTTTATGCTGAGAACGCTCTGTTTGACATTGAACGACAATCCCCGTTTTTATATGTGTAATACGAACAGCAGAATCCGTTGTGTTGACATGCTGTCCTCCAGCTCCTGATGCGCGATATGTATCAATACGCACATCTGCCTCCGAAACATCAACCTCAATATTATCATCAATGACTGGATAAACCCAAATACTTGCAAAAGAGGTATGACGCTTTGCATTTGAATCAAAAGGTGAAATACGTACCAAACGATGAACACCTGATTCTGTTTTCAACAGACCATAAGCATTATGTCCTTTTACCAGCAGTGTTGCTGATTTTATTCCCGCTTCTTCACCATCGTGAACTTCTAAAATTTCAACTTTCATTTTATGCTGTTCAACCCAGCGGGTATACATGCGTAAAAGCATAGAAGCCCAATCTTGACTTTCTGTCCCTCCAGCACCGGCATGAACTTCTAAATAAGTATCATTTGGATCTGCTTCTCCTGAGAGCAACACATTAATTTGCTTTTTCTCTATATCTTTCTTAAGAGTACGTATTGCATTCTCTGCATCAGTGATAACTTCAGCATCATTCTCTTCTTCTCCCATTGAGATTAATTCAATACACTCTTCAAGTGTTTTGGTAAACGATAGAATACCATTGATTGAATCATCAAGACGCTGACGCTCACGCATCATATCTTGTGCTTGTTGCGCATTATCCCAAAGCGTTGGATCTTCTGCTTTTTGGTTGAGATATTCAAGACGTTTTAGTGACTGATCCCAGTCAAAGATGCCCCCTTAGCAATTTGATTGCTTGTTGTATTTCATCAACTAATGTTTCTATTTCTGCTCGCATAATTAAACACCAATTTTTACTTTCAAAGATTCTCAGTTATGCTTCATAAGTATTTATATAAAACGCACAGTAAAAAAACAGCATAACTGCATAAATCTATTGACTGTTTCTATACTGAAAAAATAAATAAAAATAATCTCCTATATCAACTTTATGTCAAAAGAAATTTTTGTCGATTAATACAGTCCACCTGTACCACTTTCAAGAGCTTTGTTAACCTGTGGAGAAGTCGTTATTGTAGGTACACCTTCTTGAAAAGAATTCGTACTACCAATGACTTGGTATATATCAGAAGGCCCAGTTCCCGGTTTAAATGCTTCTATAATGACATCACGATCTCCTGCTTCGGCAAGCATACCTGTCTTACGATTAATAGGCATTAAAATCATACCTTCTGGCATTTTGAATGGCACATCTGGTTTTCCCTTCATAGCAGCTTCCATAAACTCACCAAAAATAGGCGCTGCCAATGAACTTCCTGTTCCATTGTACCCCAATGGTGCTGGTTGATCGTAACCAACGAAAATACCAACAACAAGATCAGGGGTAAACCCCATGAACCATACATCTTTAGAATCATTGGTTGTTCCTGTTTTAGCAGCAATATGCCGATTGAGGTAACGTAAGCGTGCAGCAGTTCCCCGTTGAACGACTCCCTCCATCATTGATGTAATCTGATAAGCTGTCATAGGATCAAGAACTTGATCACGTTCATCAATCAAGATAGGCTCACTCTGATTATTCCACGATTGAGCATTACACTTTTCACAGATACGATCGTCATGACGGTAAATCGTTTTTCCATAACGATCTTGAATTCTATCGATCAAAGAAGGATTAATAGAACGCCCACCATTAGCGATAACTGAATAAGCTGTAACCATTCGTAAAACCGTTGTTTCAGCAGCTCCTAAAGCCATAGGAAGATAAGGCTGTAATTTATCTACAACACCAAAACGTTCCGCATATTCAGCGACAAGAGGCATTCCCATATCATAGGCTAACCGTATTGTCATAAGATTGCGAGAGTGTTCAATACCATAACGCAATGTTGAAGGCCCTGCAAATGTCCCACCATAATTTTTAGGTTGCCAAACTTCACCATTATATTGACGAATTTCAATAGGACCATCTAAAACAACAGATGCTGGTGTATATCCATTATCGAGTGCTGTTGCATACACAAAAGGTTTAAAAGCAGAACCTGGTTGACGATAAGCTTGTGTTGCACGATTAAACTCAGATGCGGAAAAAGAAAACCCCCCTACCATTGCAAGAACACGCCCTGTATGAGGATCCATAGCAACAATAGCTCCCTCAACTTTTGGGATTTGTTGTAAACGATAAACATTTTTTGCATTTGGTATTTTTTCAACAAAAATGACATCACCAACTTGCAGAATATGAGATAAGTTCTGGACAACTTTTCGATAACCATTTTTTTTCACAACGTTTAATGCCCACTTTGAAGAATCTTCAGACAAAACAGCAATTTCCCGTCTTTTTGATAAGAGACCTGTATCCTCTCTTTGTGGTTGTAAACCAATCTCTATTTTATTGGCGTTAGCAGAAAGAACAACAGCTAAGCGCCATTCAGGAACATCACTTAACCCTGTAATATTTGCAAGTTCTATACCCCAATCATCTTTCTTATTGATATGCTCAATATGTCCATAAACTCCACGCCAGCCTTGTGAATGATCAAATTTAACTAATCCATTGTGCAAAGCACGCCGAGCAAAAAGTTGTAAATGTGGATCAAGCGTTGTACGAATTGAAAGTCCACCTTCGTAAAGTGTTTTAGCGCCATAACGATGCATTAAACGGCGGCGTACTTCTTCAGTAAAATACTCAGCAGCAAAAACATAGCTATCCTTGCCGCGTATTGTTGCTCCTAAAGGTTTTGTTTTTGCTGTTTCTCCTTGTTCACGCGTTATATATCCATTTGCAACCATTCGATCTATAACCCAATTACGTCGATCAATAGCACGTTTGGTATTCTTAAATGGATCATAATTTGCAGGACCTTTTGGAAGAGCCGCTAAATAAGCACATTGTTCTAAAGTAAGCTCATTGACGGATTTATTGAAATAAGTCAAAGAAGCTGCTGCTATACCATAGGTCCCACGTCCAAGATAAATCTCGTTGAGATACAGTTCGAGAATATGATCTTTTGAATAGGTCCTTTCAATACGCATCGCCAAAATAGCTTCCTTCAACTTACGTTCTAATGTTGCTTCTGAGTTTAAAAGAAAGTTTTTAGCAACTTGTTGTGTAATGGTGGATGCTCCCTCTGGACGTTTTCCAGAACCAATATTACGAATATTATTGATTAAAGCTCTTAAAAGTCCTTCGGGATCTAAACCAAAGTGACTATAAAAATTCTTATCTTCAGCAGAAATAAAAGCCTCTTTAAGAATTTTAGGAACTGATTGAATTGGTAAATAGAGACGATTTTTTGTTGCAAACTCTGCCATAAGGCTACCATCTGCAGCATGAACGCGAGTCATTACCGGTGGTTCATAAAGAGAAAGAACTTCATAATCAGGAAGTGCATCCATCTGCTCTTTTGCTATTACACTCTGTATTGCTGTTTCAAAATAAACAATAATAATAAAAAAACTAAGAAGGTATCTAAAAAAAATCATCATAAAAACGGCTATCGCTTTCTGCAAAACGGATAAAAGAAAAAATAAATGACCTCAGAAAAAAACAACTTGGTGAACTAATCAGCTGAGATAAAGAGAAATGTTTTCTATCTTTTCTCTAAGAATTTAATTGATACTCTATTTTCTCACGAATTTAAAGAGGTTGCATAATTTTCTGCCGATATTTGGCAAACTGACGAATAGAATGAGCCAAGGAATTTGCCAGTTGTTCTCTCCATTGAGAAGAATTTAATAATTCTTCATCTTCTCTATTTGATAAATACCCAATCTCTATTAAAACAGAAGGGATATCGGCAGCTCTTAAAACTTCAAAATTAGCGTATCGATGAGGGTTATTTATCAAATGAATGTTGCTTTTTGATAAGTTTGAGACAACACTATTAGCAAAATTTACCGAAAATGCACGTGTTTCACGTTGAGTAAGATCAATCAAAATATCTGTCACCTCAATTGATTCATCTGCCGGAAAACCGTCAAGAAGATCAACTTTATTTTCACGTTCAGCTAAAGATTTTGCGATTGCATCAGATGCTTGATCTGATACAGTGTACACTGTAGCACCACGAAGAGAATGTATATTAATGGTATCTGCATGGATGGATATGAAAAGATCTGCACCAAATTCTTGTGCTTTTTTAACTCTTTCGCTTAATCGTAAAAAAATATCAGAATCACGTGTTAAGGAAACAGTAAGATGGGAATCTTTTTCCAATATGCCTCGTAAGACACGCGCAAAGGCTAGTGTTACATCTTTTTCCAAGGTTCCAGTAAGACCTTGTGCTCCGCCGTCAATTCCACCATGACCAGGGTCAAGAATAACACGAAAATTGCGCGTCTGCATTTGTCGTGGTCCTATGCTGAAATCATATTTTTGTTGTTTTTGAAATAGTTCATCAAATCTTTCTTGTGTCGTTTTACGAATATCAATCAGCAATTGCCATAAACCATTATCTAATTTTTGTACAATATTCTTTTCAACAACAAAAGTTATTTTACTTGTGAAGATAATGCGTGAAGTCTCTTTATCAAAGAAGCTATAACGCACATCTGATAACATATTTGATAGTATATTCCGTTTTTTTAGAAGTGTATTTTTTTCTGAAAAATCAATAGTCGGTAAATTGATAATTAAACGTGCAGGATTATCTAAAATTTGTAAGCGAACATTTGGTTTAACATTAAAAACTGCTATAATGCGCGTGCTTGAACTATCACCAATAGTTCGCAGTTTAACAAGTTTCAAAGGTTCTGCAGCCTGAGAACTTACCTGATATGCGAAAAAAGATAACAAACAGAATAAGAGATACAAAAGAGTATCCCAATATACTCTTTTTAGTTTTTTGGTAGGAAATCCTCTTATCATAAAAAAATACTCTATAACAACAACTCACTTCAATCTTCAAAAAAGGCAATGTATTAGATTTATTTTATCTTTTTAAATAAATGTTGAATCTTTCAATTGCATTCACTCCGAAAAGTTAAATTAAGTTGATAAAATTGTGATAATGATACGTACTAGTGTAGGGAGTGATATTGTTACTTGCCAAAATCATGAGATCAACATAAAAGAGCATTTACGCTCCTTAGTCGGTCGTAACTCTCTAAATTATCTGTAGTTTATATATGAAGTTATTTTTAGATTTTTTTTACGTGTTACAATTTAAACTTTTTATGGATAAAAGTTTTTTATATCACCAAGGCTAGGGTTGCGTTACTTAAAGATTCGCTGGTTTGGATAACCAAACTATTTTAAAGATTGTTTTGCCGGAGACTTATAAAAAATATGAGTCATATAAAACAGATGAAGATGATCATTAGGAATGCTGTAAATGCAGTCATGTATTTGCGTATAGTGTCTTATTCTGTTTTTCTGGTATCTTCTTTTTACGGCAGACAGCCCCTTACATTTGTGCAGATTTATACTGTTCGTTTGAATAAGGTCGCGCGTGTCGCCTTCAGGATTTTAACTTATGTCAAACAAAATGCTTATAGATGCCTCTCATCCAGAGGAAACACGTGTTGTTGTTGTTCATGGCAACAAAATTGAAGAACTGGATTTTGAATCCGAACATAAAAAACAGCTCAAGGGGAATATTTATCTCGCACGTATTACGCGTGTAGAACCATCACTCCAAGCCGCTTTTGTCGAGTATGGTGGAAACCGTCATGGTTTTTTGACATTCTCTGAAATTCATCCCGATTATTATCAAATTCCTATCGCGGACCGCCTCGCCCTTCTTGAAGAAGAGGAAAAAGCCGCTGTAGGAGAAAATTATGCAGATGATCTTACTGAAAAAACAAACAAAAGTAACAAACGCTCAAAAAAAACAAAAAGAGATGAGCGTGATAATATCATGGCAGCGGATGTTGAGCATGATATGGTCTCTGAAGAAATAACAGCTGACAATGTAAAGGAAGAGTTTAGCGTAAATGTTTCTGATAATGATATCGAAATGGTTGGTGCAGAAGATGTACGTGAAGAGCTGCCTACCTATCAACAGAGACAAGAACGTCAGTATAAAATTCAAGAAGTGATTAAACGACGCCAGATTTTATTGGTGCAGGTCATCAAAGAAGAACGTGGCAATAAAGGGGCTGCACTCACAACATATTTATCTTTAGCTGGCCGTTATTCTGTTTTAATGCCTAATACAGCGCGTGGTGGTGGTATTTCACGAAAAATTACAAATATACAAGATCGCAAGCGCCTTAAAGAAATTGTAAAAGAATTGGCTGTTCCAAAGGGTATGGGTGTTATTTTACGAACTGCTGGAGCCAATAGAACAAAAGCTGAAATTAAGCGCGATTATGATTATCTCATGCGATTGTGGGATACTATTCGTGCTTTAACACTTAAATCCACTGCGCCATGCCTTGTTCATGAAGAAAGTAACCTCATAAAGCGCTCTATACGGGACCTTTATAATAAAAATATTAATGAAATTCTTGTTTCTGGTGATCAAGGATATCGTGAAGCAAAAGATTTCATGCGTATGCTCATGCCCAGTCACGCAAAAGTTGTTCAACCATATCGTGATCCTATTCCTATTTTTGCGCGTAATAATATCGAAATTCAACTTGATAAAATGTTGCATCCGCAAGTCTCTTTAAAGTCTGGTGGTTATCTTGTTATTAATCAAACTGAAGCGCTTGTTGCTATTGATGTAAATTCCGGCCGTTCTACAAAAGGATTCTCTGTTGAAAAAACAGCCTTACAAACCAACCTTGAAGCTGCAGAAGAAGTCGCGCGTCAATTACGCTTACGTGATCTTGCTGGTTTAATTGTGATTGACTTCATTGATATGCTTGAAGAACGTAACGTGAGGTTGGTTGAAAAAAAATTAAAAGATTGCTTAAAAAATGATCGTGCTCGTATTCAAGTTGGTCACATTTCGCACTTTGGCCTTTTGGAGATGAGTCGTCAACGTATTCGTATATCGGTTTTAGAAAGTACAACACAACCCTGCCCGCATTGTGCTGGAACAGGCAGCGTCCGTTCTGAATCATCGATTGCTCTATATGTTATGCGCTCTATTGAAGAATATCTTCTTCATCATCCTCAGCACAACATTACTGTACGTACTCCTGTCACAACAGCGCTGTATGTTTTAAACCATAAACGCAATATTCTGGTTAATCTAGAAGCGCGTTTTAAACTTAGTATTAACATTGAAGCGGATGATAGTGTTGGAACGCAACATTTTCTCATTTCTAAGGGGACAATAGCAGAAACAACGTCTCAGCCCATATCATTTTTCGAAGATGACCCTAACGAAGAAGTTGAAGAGGCAACATTAGTTGAAAATATTTTTGTTGAAGATAAGCCATCCACTAGAACCAATAAAAAGAATCGACATAAAAATCATCAAGGCGAGCCTCATAGTAATCCCGTTTCTACTGTTCACAAAACAAGTGATTTAATCAGTGATGACTCTCGTCGCCGTGGACGTCGTCGTGGACGTCGTGGCGGACGTCGTAATCAGGATAACGTTTTGTACAAGTTTCGTATCCCTCACGCAGAACCAGTAGGAGATTTTGCTAAAAAAGCCTTAGAAGAAATTAAAATAGCAAATCACAAACATCGTATTTCTGCGATGAAGTCTATTCAATATGATGAAGAAAAAAATGATACAAAACACGTGAATATACAACAAGAGGAAACGGTCAAAATTGATGTGGTTGAAAAAGCTAAAAAACGTAAAACAACACGTTCTCGAAAAGTTACACAAAAACAGCTTCCCTTTGAAAATGATCAGAGTATAGCAGTTGTAGAATCTAGTGAAAAAGAAGCTAAAAGCAAATCTCAACGTAAAGTTAGAACAAAAAAAGTAGAAAAATCGAGCGATGATGAGATAAAAAACACTCCTAAAAGTGGTAAAAAACCTACACCTAAAACTCGTAAAAAATCTCCCTCTAAGGAAAAAACATCAAAATTAACAACTACAGAAGAAGAAACTGTTGGAATAACCTCAAAAGTTGAAAAAATAGCTAACCAACCCGTTGTTATATCATCGACATCTGATGATAATACTCCTAAAACTCAACGTGTTGGTTGGTGGAAACGGAAAACCCTTTCCAAAAATTAAACTATAAAAAAACTGCCACAAACACTTTGTGGCAGTTTAAATAAAAGAACATAGAGAATGTTTCTCTTACAGCGTATATTATTATTTTTTCTTAGCTTTTTCTTGTTCAGCTCGCATACGATCTTCAATTTCTTTTTGCTTTGACTGAATAGCTTGTTGCAATTTTATTTGTTCTTGTTGGAAGTCCTTTTCCTCCATACCTGGACCTGTGTATGCCGCTGTGAAGCCATTAAGAGAAAACTCAATAGGGTTAGCAGAACCACGGAAATTAACTGTTGTTACAACCATCTTTGTACCACTCTTCATAGCAGCAACAAGTTTATCATCTAAGACATCATTAGCAATACAACTTGGTCCATTACAAATGATATAAGGAACTTTTCTAGAAAAGTTATCTCCTATTTGAATATGAACACCTTCTGGTAAAAAACGACCTGTAGGCACCTGAATACCTATACGGCTTTCATTTTGTTTCCCTTTTATTTCAACGAGGTTAAAGGCCGTTAAAGGCTGACCAGTATTTGATACAACAGTGTTCATTGTATTACAAACATCAACATCATTCTGTTTACTACAAACCTTGTACCAACCTTGAGATAAGGTTTGCGCATTGGCAGAAGTATGGGTTGCAAGAAAAAGGGTAACTGCTCCAGCTAATACTGAAACAACAGAATAGATATTTTTATGCGACATGATTAAGTGAATCCTTTCAACGCGCTTTTATGATACCCCCAACATTAGGAATATTAAATATAATTTTAATCAAGTGTATTAAATTAAATCAATGAAATGACACCCTCTTTTATTATTTTACTTCAATATAAAGAGAAAAGTCAAATCTGTAGAGAAAGATGATAAATAATTCATTAAAACTGTAATGTACTCATATCCGCTCTTATAGCATTATATTTTTATGAAAACTATCTATATAAAGCCTTAATAATAAGTCAGTGTAATTTTAAATAAAAATATAAAACTACTGACATCATTATTTAAGTAGTTTATATATTAAATTTATTTTCATTCAATATTTTCAACATATTGTAATAATATTTTATTATGAATGAAAATTTTTTAAAGTCTTATTGATGAAGCAATGATGATGTACTTTTTGTATTCATAGCGCTCTAAGAGAAAAAATTGAATTCAACAACGAATACGGTTAGGTGGCTTTTGATTTTGATCCAAAAGTGCACGCTTATTCCAATAAAAAACCTATACAATATATTAAAAAAATAGAAAATCAAGACCATTGCATTACACTTCCTGTACTCAAAATGTTGCAAATGCTTTCTTTTTTAACAGGTATAATACCAATATAATCCAAACACACTCTTTAATGTCAGTGGTAAAAAACGAACTAAGCGAAATCTCAAGAAATAACTCCTATTTCACTGAATGCAGTCATACAAGTAAACAGACTAAGTGATACATCTAATCTCAAATTTTTAATGGGAAAAAAACGTTAATTAAAGATAAAATAATCTCTATAGCATTTAAATTAAAATATTTTTGTAGTGATCTGATAGATTTTAATTTTTTTAGAACACAATCAATATCTTTATAGACAAAGGCTAAAGCGTTAGTAACACTCTTATAACTCATCAATTTTTCGTAAAGAACATATTATTAATAATAACTCTCATAATTCATTTAATTTCAAAGAAAATCCGAAAAATTTCTCAATTAAATCTCTGTTTTGCAGCAAAATTTTATTCACACAAAAACTTGTCGTGCTCTATAAAGAAAAGTACGTTTTATCAAAAACTTTAAATCATTCAGTTTTTTCACGTATTTTATTGAATAATAATTCAGTCTAGAATTTTGTAATTTAAATAATAAAGTAACAAAAATAAAAAAATCTATATATTAAAATCTTCATAATAAAGAAGTATATTAATATAATTGAAAAATTATAGTATATACTGCCCATTTTAGTAAATATTAAACAGAATGCTCCTCTGTCATTTTTACAAGCTTTGTCATAATATCTGCTGCTCCGATAAGCCGTTCATCCACTGTAGACCAATTACAAACAAAAGCGATACTTTGATCGGGTCGAATTTTTGCCATTGAACCTTGTTTTTCAACCCATTGAACGAGAGCAATACTATTTTCAAAGTAATTATTACGAAATTGTATAACGATACCTTTTGGACCCGCGTCTAATTTTTCTACATGTGCTTTTCGACACAATATTTTAATATAAAAGACTTTAAGAAGATACTGAACTTCAAGTGGCAAAGGACCAAAGCGATCAATTAACTCGGCCGCAAACTCATCGATTTGTTCTAAATTATCAAGCTCTGTTAAACGACGATAAAGCCCCATACGTAATGGTAAATCAGGTACAAAACTTTCTGGTATCATGACTGTTGTACCAAGTGAAATTTGAGGAGACCATTGTTTATCTTCACTAAGCTCTCCATCTTTTAATTCAGCAACAGCTTCTTCAAGCATTTTTTGATAGAGTTCAAATCCAACTTCTTTGATATGCCCTGATTGCTCTTCACCTAAAAAATTTCCTGAACCACGAATATCCATATCATGACTTGCTAATTGAAAACCAGCTCCCAAGGTATCAAGAGATTGTAATACCTTAAGACGACGATCCGCTGCAGGTGTTAAAACTTTACCAGACGGAAATGTAAAGAGTGCATAAGCACGTTGCTTTGAACGCCCGACCCGACCACGTAACTGGTAAAGAGCAGCCAAACCAAACATATCAGCACGATGCACAATTAACGTATTCGCTGTTGGAATATCAAGACCTGATTCAATAATGGTTGTTGAGAGCAACACATCATATTGTCCATCATAAAATGCATTCATAATATCATCGAGTTGTCCTGCTGGCATTTGTCCATGAGCTATAACAAATTTAATTTCAGGTACGTGCGTTTTTAGATACTCTTCTACAAAGGAAAGATCAGAAATACGAGGACAAACATAAAAACTTTGCCCACCACGATAATATTCTCTCAGCAATGTTTCACGTATAACAAGTGCGTCAAAAGGAGCAATAAAAGTACGTACTGCCATCCTATCAATGGGTGGTGTTGTTATCAATGAAAGTTCACGAACGCCTGATAAAGCGAGTCCTAAAGTTCGTGGGATAGGAGTCGCTGAGAGTGTAAGAACATGGATATCACTTTTAAGTTCTTTCAAGCGCTCTTTATGTTTTACGCCAAAATGTTGCTCTTCATCAATGATGAGAAGTCCTAACCGTAAAAAATGAACCGCATCACTAAGTAAAGCATGCGTTCCAATGACAATATCAATTGTACCATCGGAAATACCCTTTTTGACTTGTCTTAGTTCTTTGGTTTTCACAAGTCTTGAAGCATGAGCAATTTTAATGGGTAATCCTTGAAAACGCGCAATAAAAGTTTTATAATGTTGCCGTGAGAGCAGAGTTGTGGGGACAACAACGGCAACTTGATATCCACTTAGTGCTGCAACAAAAGCGCTTCGAATAGCGGCTTCTGTTTTTCCAAAGCCAACATCACCACATATTAAGCGATCCATCGGTTTTCCTGATGCTAAATCATCTAAGACAGCATCGATAGCGTCCATTTGATCTTCCGTCTCTTCATAAGGAAAACATGCAACGAACTCATCAAATGGTCCCGTTGGTGGGATCAAAGCCGGTGCAGAACGTGTAGCACGCTCTGCAGCTATACGAATCAATTGACCAGCCATTGCTAACAGATGTTTTTTTAGTCGCGTTTTACGTGCTTGCCAAGAAACACCACCTAACTTGTCTAACGCTACATCTGTTCCCTCTGAACCATAACGTGAAAGAAGTTCAATATTTTCAATAGGTAAAAAAAGCCTATCGCCTCCAGCATATTCAATTTCTAAACAATCGCGAAAAATTCCTGTGGTTTTAATTGTTTTAAGACCAATAAATTGTCCAATACCATGATCAATATGCACAACAATATCGCCAGAGTTTAAAGCTGTAATTTCAGAAATAAAATTTTTGTTATTTTTACGCCGCTTTGGTGACCTTATTAATCGATCACCAAGGATATCTTGCTCGGTGATAATGGCAAAATCTTCAGTCTCAAAACCGTGCTCTATCATTATAACGGCTGCCGTTATATGATCACGTGGTGTTGCTCTAACAGTTTGTAATGATTTTACAACATCTATTTTTTTTAATCCATGTTCATCAAGAACTTGCACCAAACGCGTGAGAGACCCCTCACTCCACCCCGTTAAAAGTATTTTCTTACCCGCAGAGCGTAGTGATGCAATATGATGCACAACACTTGAGAAAACATTTTTCTCTTGTGCATTACGTTCCTGTACAAAATCATATCTCTGTTTAACATTTGCATGAACAATTGTTTGCCCAAAAGTTTGTGGAACATGAAAAGGTGAAAAGTCAACACGTTGTCTGGATTGTTGCGCAATCTCTAAAACACGCTCGGGTGTTAAATAAAGAAGGCTAGGCTCTACTGGATGATAGGAAGTGGAATCTTCATGATCATCTCCACGTTCTTTACGTGCATTATAATAATCCTCAATAAGACGATAGCGCTCGATAAGTACTTCTTCTATAAGATGTTCAAAAACAATAGCTGTATCACCGCAATGATCAAAAAACGTATCAAGATTTTCATAAAAAAATGGTAACCAATGTTCCATACCGGAAAAACGTCGCCCTTGAGAAAGGGCCTGATAAAGCGTATTATTTTTTTGTGATACACCAAATGTACGGACATAATTGCTTTTAAACCGACTTATTAATTCAGGTGTTAGAACAACTTCACTCATCGAATGTAAAAGAAACTCTGTCCTTTGGTTGGTTGTTCTTTGTGTCTCTGAATCAAATACACGGATAGTTTCCAAGGTATCCCCAAAAAAATCAAGCCGTAAAGGTTCAATATCAATAGGAGAAAAAATATCAAGAATTCCTCCTCTCACAGCAAACTCACCAACATCACGAACAACCGTAACACGTTCAAAGCCATTAGATTCTAAAAATTGAATAAAATGTCCCATCCCCATACGTTGACCAACACGTGCATGGATCACTTGAGTCTCAATCATTTCACGAGGAGGAAGTTTTTGTATAATTGCATTTGCTGTTGTTAATATAATTGCAGAACGTGGATTTTGACGCAAATTGGCGATATGTGCCAAAGTTGATAATCGATGCGCCATGACAGTAATCCCGGGGGATACACGGTCATAAGGTAAACAATCCCATGCAGGAAATTGAAGCACAGGTAGATTTGGCTCAATAAAATTTAAAGTTTGTTGTAAATGAGCCATTTTTGTTCCGTCACGAACGACATAAATAAGTGGCTTACCTTGTGCAATGTCTACACTCAGCTTAGCAAGTGCAAAAGCTTCAAATCCATCAACCACTTCATCAAAGACCATGTGAGCAGATACTTTTGGGGGAATGATAATTTTTTTTAATATAGGCATCGGAAAAAACTTCAATTTATGCACGTGTGATGGTTTACAATGTCGCGAAAAAGGCAACTATCAACATCAGAGGGAGGAGAAACTTCTCCTGTAACCCACATCAATAAATCACGATCATCAAAAGACATAATATATTCAAGTTCAGAAACTGTTTTATCACTCATCTCAGCAATATGGGAATCCACATACTGTCCCAAAATGAGATCCATTTCACGAATACCGCGGTGCCATGCACGAAAAATCAATCGACGACGATGTATGTCCAGTTGATTTTTATGCGTGGTAAAAGCTGTCATAAAACTCTCCTTAACTTTAAATAAAAAGCAATATAAATAGCTTCATCGTTTTTTAGAATAAATTTTGTATCTTAGCTTAAGGAAGTTCAATAATCTTTTTTTCTTTAAGTGTAATACGACGATGCATTTGCTTCGCTAAAGCATAATTATGCGTTGCAATAAGAGCAGACAGACCAGATTGACGAACAAGGGCAGATAGAGCTTGAAATACATAAGCTGACGTTACAGGATCAAGATTTCCTGTAGGTTCATCAGCCAAAAGAACTGAAGGAGCATTTGCAACTGCACGCGCAATAGCAACACGTTGTTGCTCCCCGCCTGACAATTCCGATGGACGATGATGAGCACGATGAGAAACACGTAAATATGTTAGCAACTTAAGTGCACGATCTTCTGCCAAAGATTTTTTAAATCCTGCTATCATTTGTGGTATCATAACATTTTCTAAAGCTGTAAACTCTGGAAGTAAGTGATGGAATTGATAGACAAAACCGATATCATTTTGCCTAATTGCTGTTCGCTCACTATCAGAACGCTTTGCACAAGAAACTCCCCTTAACATCACATCACCAGCTGTTGGTTTTTCCAATAATCCAGCAATATGGAGAAGTGTTGACTTTCCAGCACCCGATGGAGCTACAAGCGCTACAAGCTCTCCACGATTAAGAATAAAATTTGCTTTATCTAAAATAATAAGAGGTTGATGACCCTCAAAAAAATGTCGTTCGATCTCCACAAGCTCTAAAATCGCTGTCATTATTCATACCTCAAAGCTTGTACAGGATCCAATTTAGCAGCGCGCCAAGCCGGAATGAGTGCAGCGAGGAATGACAAAAACAAAGCCATTATAGCAACTATGACAGTCTGTCCCCACTCAATTTGTGCGGGTAATTTTGTTAAAAAATAAAGTTGGGGATTAAAAACATCAACATTAAATAACCAAGAAATAAAATCTTGAATATGATTGATATTGGCGGTTGCAATGATACCAAAAACTAGACCTAATATTGTTCCAACCAATCCAATCATCATACCAGTGACAATAAATATACGCATAATTGCTATTTTTTGTGCGCCCATCGTACGCAAAATCGCAATATCATGACTTTTATCTTTTACAAGCATAATGAGTCCAGAAACAATATTCAAAGCAGCAACAAGAATAATAAGAGAAAGAATGAAAAACATAACATTTCTTTCAATTTGTAAAGCTGAAAAAAAAGCCTGATTGCGTTCACGCCAATCAGTTAAATAAACCTGTTGATTGACAGCTTTCTCTACAAGTGGCTTTATTTGATCGACAGTATCAGGATTATTCAAAAATAATTCTAAAGACTGCACTTTATCCCCTAAATTAAAAAACATTTGTGCTTCATGAAGAGGCATAAAAACAAATATTGAGTCATATTCAGACATACCGACTTCAAAAATAGCCGTTACTTTATAAGCTTTAACACGTGGTGTAACACCAAAAGGAGTCGCATCACCATCTGGCGTAATAATACGAAGATAACCTCCAACACTAAGCCCTAATTTTGCTGCTAAACCACTTCCAATTGCAACACCTTCCTCTTTATCAAATTGCACAATCGAACCCAATTTAATATTTTGGGATACTATTTGAAGCTTCTCTAAATCTTGTTTGCGCATACCACGAATCAATGCGCCAGATCCTCCTTCAACTTCACCCTGAACAAGTGCTTGGCCTTCAATAACAGGCAAAGAAAATTTAACACCATTTATAGATTCTAATGAAGAAATAAGCGTATTATAATCAGAAAAACCAGAATCAATCGTCTGAACAATCAGATGCCCATTCATACCAAGAATACGATTGAGAAGCTCTGTACGAAAGCCGTTCATGACAGCCATAACCACAACTAGAGCAAATACCCCTAACATAATTCCAATGAGCGAAATAATCGAAATAACAGAGGCAACAACATGTTTTTTATTGGGAATCATATAACGAAAAGCGATCATCCATTCATAAGATGAAAAACATTTACTGCTCAACCTCTTCATAATATTTGCCTATTGAATTACAGAAAGTTGGCTGAGTATATTTTCAACCGTTAGAGATTTTTTAGCACCCGTTTTTCGGTCTTTAACTTCAACTTCATTTTGTGCAATGCTTTTAGGTCCAACAATTATTTGTGTTGGCAAACCAATTAAATCCATCGTTGCAAATTTGGATCCAGGACGCTCGTTTCTATCATCTAACAATGGATCAAAACCAGCTTTTCGTAGTCCATGATAGAGCGTTTCACATGCATGTGTGCATTTCTCATCATCTGGCTTCATATTGATGATAGCAAAATCAAATGGAGCTATAGACTTTGGCCAAATAATGCCATTTTCATCATGAGAAGCTTCGATAGCTGCTGCAACAAGACGTGAAGGTCCAATACCATAAGATCCCATAAAAACAACATGTTCTTTTCCATCTTGTCCCATAACTTTTGCTCCCATTGGAGTAGAATATTTTGTACCAAAGTGAAAAATATGCCCGACTTCAATGCCGCGAGCTGAAAGACGCTTTTGATCAGAAATTTTAGCCCATTCCTCTTCATTATGCATTTCTTCTGTCGCTGCATAAAAAGATGTCCACTGTTTGACAATATCAGCTAAAGTATCTTTATTATTAAAATCGATAGAGTTATCTGGAACAGTAAGCTCAAGAAATTGTCTATCACAGAATATAGCGCTTTCACCGGTTTCAGCTAAAATAATAAATTCGTGACTGAGTTTGCCGCCAATTGGACCTGTATCAGCACGCATAGGAATTGCTTTTAATCCTAAACGAGAAAAAGTGCGTAAGTAAGCAATAAACATACGATTATAAGATGTTTGAGAGGACTCATAATTAAGATCAAAAGAATAAGCATCTTTCATTAAAAATTCTCGTGAGCGCATCACACCAAAGCGGGGACGGATTTCATCACGAAACTTCCATTGAATATGGTATAAATTGAGCGGAAGATCTTTATATGAGCGAATATAGGAACGAAAAATATCTGTGACCATCTCTTCGTTTGTGGGACCATAAAGTAAATCACGCTTGTGGCGATCCTTAATGCGGAGCATTTCTGAACCATAATCATCATAACGATCACTTTCACGCCAAAGATCCGCAGATTGAATTGTCGGCATTAATATTTCTATAGCACCAGCTCGTTCCTGTTCTTCACGAATAATCTTGCAAACCTTATCAAGTACTTTTTTACCCAAAGGAAGCCAAGAATAAATTCCTGATACCTGTTGACGGATCATCCCTGAGCGCAACATAAGTCGGTGAGAAACGATCTCTGCTTCTTTAGGATTTTCTTTTAAAAGTGGAAGAAAATATTGAGAAAGACGCATTGAAATAATGAACTCCTAATCATCAGAACCATTTTATTGGAATAATTTAAATATGGTTTTTAATCATCTATAGCTATATTCTGAACAGTTGCAAATATCACAATCATATTGTTAAAAACTTATACGCTTTATTCCTTATTAAGGCTTATTTTGACCGATGTAAAAAAACTGTACAGACAGGTTTTTTTTGCCAAACGTCATTAACGGCTGCCCTTACAGCACGCCGCGCTGCTTCTCGAACAAGTTCATCATTTTTTCGTTTAATGCGCGGAATATTATAAAGTGTATTTTCCACCACATCTAAAAGAATATCTTTCAAACCCCTCCCCTTTCTATCAGTCTCAGGCAATCCAAAGGTAACGAGACCAACATCACCTAATAACTCATGCTTACTATTCATATGGAGAGAAACAGCAATATAACCAGCATAACTTAGTTTGCGACGTCTAGGAATTCCTAATTCATCTTCATTTCCAATAAGACAACCATCCTTATAAAGGCGGCCAACAGGAACATGATCAACAATATCTACAGGTTCTGGTGCAAGACGCAGCACACTACCATTTCTAATATCCTTGACAGTTTTAATACCTGCTTGACGCGCTAAATCTGCTTGAGCAGTAAGATGCATTGCCTCACCATGAACAGGAACAAGTATCTGTGGTTTTACCCAATCATACATCTGTAAAAGTTCTTGACGACGAGGATGTCCCGAAACATGAACGAGAGCATCTTCACTTGTAATTACTTTAACTCCCATATCGATAAAACGATTTTGCATCTCAAGAATAGCTTTTTCGTTTCCTGGAATAGTCCGTGAGGAATAAATAACAGTATCACCAACAGAAAGTGCAATATTTCTTATCCCATTGCGTGACAGTTTTGCTAAAGCAGCCCGTGGCTCTCCTTGGCTCCCTGTTACAACTAAAACAAGTTCTTTTCGCGTGATAGAACCGTAGTCCTCTTCCATAAGAAATGGGGCTAAACCTTTCATATAACCAAGTTCTTGTGCAACCATAATGCTTCGTTTAAGAGATCGTCCAACGATAAGAACCTTTCGTCCAACGGCTTCAGCTGCAAGAGCAATTGAACGTATCCGACCAACGTTAGAAGCAAAAGTAGCAATTGCAACACACCCTTCAGCTTTTGCAAAAATTTCAGAAAGGCTTGTTTGAACTTGCTGCTCTGACGGTGTTACCCCATCTCGGCACGCATTGGTAGAATCACAAAGCAATGCTAAAATGCCTTTGTCACCCAATGTACGAAAACGTTTTTCATCTGTTATACCCCCAAGCGAAGGTGTATGATCAATCTTCCAATCCCCTGTGTGAATAACGGTACCCAAAGGTGTTGTAATAGCCAAAGATACAGATTCTGGAATTGAATGGTTTACAGCAATAGCTTCAACCGAAAAGGAACCAACCTGAAAGCGCTCACCAGATTGAAAAATAGTATGTGAAATTTTATAAGATCCAAAATCTGATTGCTTTTTACTCTCCAATAGTCCTGCTGTAAAAGGCGTGCAGTAAAGCGGAACTTGTAACTTTGGCCATAAATCAAGAACAGCTCCATAGTGATCTTCGTGAGCATGTGTTAAAATGAGACCAGATATGTTGTGTCTTTCACTTTCAAGAAAACGAATATCAGGTAAAATAAGATCTACCCCTGGTAATTCAGTTCCTGCAAAACTAACCCCCATATCAACAAGCAACCATTCACGAAGACTTTGTGGTCCAAATCCGTAAGCAGCCAGATTCATCCCTATTTCACCTACTCCTCCTAAAGGTAAAAAAACAAATTCACTTCTATCGGCTGCAGCCATAAATATCTCCTAAATTATCAAAATAATCTAATAATAAATAAAATTTTATAAACTAATAATGCCCCGCATTAACAGAAGCTGCTAAACCGAAATGAACATCTCCGGCTGTGATAATGGCTTGCTGACCATTATTTTGTTTTACGATACAGTTAAAATCACTATCAAGACCATCAAAAATACCTTCAATGTTTTTTTCATCATTAACTATTTTGATAAATTTCCCAAGATGAGCACAATGTAAGAGCCACTTTTCACGAATGATCTCACATCCATTTGGCTGTTTCCAAAGAAGATAATTTTTAGAGAAACATTCCGTCAAAACTGTAAATAATTGTTCTGCTTCAATATGCAAACCAATATTCTTTAAACTTGAAGTTGGGTAAGGGGCATCTTCATAATGATATTTTACATTTATTCCAATACCAATAACCAATGCACATTGTTGTGATGGTAATTTAAAAGCTTCAAGCAAAACTCCAGAGCTTTTGGCTCCCCCTAATAAAATATCATTTGGCCATTTTAAACCAACAACAGTACTCATTTTTTTTTCATCTTTTATAAATTGTTCTACTGCCTCTACTACACTCACACCCGCAACAAAACCAAGTTGAGCAGCAGTTTGATAAATAAGATTATCAATTAATAAAAGGCTAGAATAAAGGTTCCCTTTTGAACTAGACCAAGTCCGCCCTCTTCTCGCTCGGCCCTGTGATTGTTCTTGTGCAACAATCCAGAGATGACCTCGATGGCCAGTTTGGGCTTTTTGTTGTGCCACGAGATTTGTTGAATCAACACTTTTGTATGATTCAACGGTGTATCCTTGTTTTTTTGCAAAATCTGATAAAATATAAACCATATTTATTAAAACAATGCGGCCGCTGCTTTTTCTGCAAACTCAGCAAACCAAACTCCAAAAAGCGCATAAAATACAATGAATAAAGCAGAAAGACTAAGACAAAACTTAAGTTCATTCGATAACGCAATAAAATGTGCTTTTCCATCATCAAACCACATAACTTTAATAACACGCAAATAGTAAAAAGCCCCAACAACAGACGCAATCACCCCAACGACGGCAAGCGGAGTAAGCCCTGCATGAACAGCAGCAGAAAATGTATACCATTTTCCAAAAAAACCAGCCATGGGTGGTATACCTGCTAAAGAAAAAAGCTGTATTGTCATGACAATAGCCATAAACGGATTTTCCTTTGCTAATCCTGCAAGATCATCAATGCGTTCAACATTCCCATGACGAGATTGCATACCAAGGATAAAAGCAAATGATCCAAGCGTCATGCCAAGATAAATAGTCATATAAAGAATAACACTTTTTATTCCAACCATATCTCCAGCAGTTAGCCCTACAAGGGCATATCCCATGTGACCAATTGATGAATAAGCCATTAAACGTTTAATATTGCTCTGACCAATTGCAGCAAATGCACCAAGAATCATTGATGTTATTGCCATAAAAACTAAAATTTGTTGCCATGCAGGCATAGC
Organism: Bartonella silvatica; assembly: GCF_040545155.1. Classification (NCBI taxonomy): domain Bacteria; kingdom Pseudomonadati; phylum Pseudomonadota; class Alphaproteobacteria; order Hyphomicrobiales; family Bartonellaceae; genus Bartonella; species Bartonella silvatica. Next base: position 14,995 of record NZ_JBEPLI010000013.1, on the reverse strand, counting down.
ACCATCAGAGCTATTGAGTGGCATAAAGGTCATAACAACAACACGAATAATCAGTGCCATTGCCGCAACTTTAGGAGCGCTTGCAAAAAATGCTGTAATAGGTGTTGGTGCTCCTTCATAAACATCGGGCGTCCACATATGAAATGGAACTGCAGAAATTTTGAAAGCTAGACCAGCCAAAATAAAAACAATACCAAAAACAACACCCAATTGTAAGTTTTCACCTTTTACAGCAATAGCAATTTCATGAAAACCAATTTGCCCCGTAAAACCGTAAAGCAAAGAAATACCATAAAGCAATAATCCTGAAGACAATGCTCCTAAAACAAAATACTTTATACCAGCTTCAGAAGATTTTACATTATCACGATTGATTGCAGCCAATATATATAAAGCCAAAGACTGTAATTCTAGTCCCATATAGAGAGATAGCATATTACCAGCCGAAATCATGAGCATCATACCAAGAGTTGCTAAAAGGACAAGAACCGGAAATTCAAATATATTAAGTTTTTGAGTACTTATAGAGCCAACAGACATAATAAGAGCAAAAAGTGCGCCAATAAGGGTTAGAATTTTCATATAACGACCGAAAGAGTCAATAATAAGCGCATTGGTTTGAAATAAGCCACTCTTTGGAAAAAACATAATAATAACAATAGTTGCAACAAGAAGGGCAATAGCCAAGCCAATTACAGTTAAAGAGGAACGGGCATGGGAAAAAACACCAATCAAAAGTAACACAACCGCCCCTAATATCATTAAAATCTCTGGAAGAATTAATACGAATTGAGCTATTATTTCAGTTTGCATGTGCATTCTTCCCTTATCTAGTGCAATTTATTGATGAGGGCTTCTACAGAAAGCGCCGTCGCTTTAAGGATAGGCGTTGGATAGATACCAAAAAATATTGTAAGAATAACCATCGGATAAAGAATAAGCTTTTCTCTCGAAGAAAGATCTGTAAGGACTTTTAAACTCTCTTTATCTAAAGAACCAAAAATCACACGTCGATAAAGATAAAGTGCATAGGCCGCCGATAAAATAACCCCCGTCGTTGCCAAAACAACAATCAATTTATTGACTTGAAAAACACCTATCAAAGTTAAAAACTCACCTAAAAATCCTGAGCTCCCAGGTAAACCAATATTGGCCATAGTGAAGATTAAGAAAACAACAGCATATTTGGGCATGTTATTCACTAGCCCCCCAAAAGCTGCGATTTCACGTGTATGCAGCCGATCGTAGATAACCCCAACACAAAGAAATAAAGCTGCTGAAACGATTCCATGCGATAGCATCTGATAGATAGCACCTTGGATTCCCTGTTCATTTTCAGCAAAAATACCCATCGTTACATATCCCATATGCGCTATTGAGGAATAAGCAATAAGCTTTTTTATGTCATTTTGAACAAGCGCAACCAACGATGTATAAATGATAGCAATAAGCGATAATGTAAAAATGAAAGGTGCAAAATCTGCTGAGGCAATAGGAAACATTGGTAAAGAAAAACGAAGAAAGCCATATCCCCCTAATTTAAGCAATACACCAGCCAGAATAACTGAACCAGCTGTCGGTGCTTCTACGTGAGCATCAGGAAGCCACGTGTGTACTGGCCACATTGGCATTTTTACCGCAAAAGAAGCAAAAAACGCAAGCCATAACCATATTTGCATATGCGCAGGAAACTGATAATTGAGCAAGGTTGGTATATCAAGTGTCCCAGCTTTCCAGTACATAGCCATGAGGGCAACCAGCATAAGGACTGAACCAAGCAAAGTGTATAAGAAAAACTTTATGCTTGCATAAACACGACGCACGCCCCCCCAAACGCCAATAATAATAAACATTGGAATGAGGCTACCTTCGAAAAAAACATAGAACAGTATGGCATCAAGAGCACAAAAAACGCCAATAATTGCAACTTCAAGAAGAAGAAAAGCAATCATGTAAGCTTTTAATCTATCCTTAACATTTTCCCAACTTGCTAAAATACAAAAAGGCAAGAGAAAAGCTGAGAGAACAATAAAAAGAATAGAAATACCATCAACCCCCATATGATAGCTAATTCCTTCTCCCAACCAATGAAATTTTTCAACCATTTGAAATTGAGGGTTTGTATTATCAAAACCCGCCCAAATGATGAGAGATATAATAAAAACAAATACAGTTGTAAAAAATGCTACATTACGTATATTATGTCGCGCTGCTTCACTATCGTCTTTGATAAACAAAATGAGCAAAACACCAACAAGCGGTAGAAATGTAACCGTAGAAAGAATAGGCCAATCAGTCATCAGTTAACGCCCCCGATCATCATCCATGTGATCAGCAATGCAATGCCTATAAGCATTGCAAATGCATAATGATAAAGATAGCCTGTTTGCATCCGAATAACTCTATTTGTAATATCCATAACACGTGCCGAAATACCATTTGGACCTAGACCATCAATAATCTTACCATCTCCGACTTTCCAAAGAAAAAAGCTCACTTTGAAAACAGAACGAACAAACAAAAAGTGATACAACTGATCAAAATACCACTTTTGGTAAAGAAAGTTATATACTCTCGGCATAGCTCTGGCCATCTTTTTGGGAATAGAAGGAAAAGAAATATAAAACAAATAGGCCAATATAAATCCAAGAACCATTGCTATAAATGGCGACCATTTTACCCAATTAAATACATGATGGCTCTCATGAAGGATATGGTTATGGCTATTTGTAAATAATGTTCCTTTCCAAAAAACATTATATAAATCACCAAAAAAGTAAGGTTGAAAAACAACACCAGCCAATATTGCTCCCACAGATAAAATGCACAGTGGTATCAACATAACGGGAGGTGATTCATGAACATGATGCATAACATCAACCGTTGCTCGCGGTTTACCGTGAAATGTCATAAATATAAGACGCCATGAATAAAAACTTGTTAATAAAGCAGCGAAAACAAGAAGATAGAACGCATATCCTGAAGCAATGTTATGTGATGCAAAAGCAGACTCTATAATCGCATCCTTAGAGAAAAAACCAGCAGTCCCAAAGAGAGTCCCTGGGATTCCAACTCCTGTCAAAGCGATTGTGCCTATCATCATCATCCAATAAGTTACTTTTATATGTTTGCGCAATCCGCCCATTTTTCTCATATCTTGCTCATCGGATACAGCATGAATGACAGAGCCTGCACCAAGGAACAACAAGGCTTTAAAAAAAGCATGCGTAAAAAGATGAAAAACAGCTGCTCCATAAGCACCAACACCAAGAGCAACAAACATATAACCAAGCTGTGAACATGTAGAGTAAGCAATAACACGCTTGATATCATTTTGCACCAACCCTACAGTCGCTGCAAAAAATGCAGTGGTTGCCCCAACAATAATAACCACTGTCAAGGTAGTCGAAGAAAGCTCAAAAATGGGAGACATGCGCGCAACCATAAAGACACCTGCTGTGACCATTGTTGCAGCATGAATAAGCGCTGATACAGGAGTTGGTCCTTCCATCGCATCAGGAAGCCAAGTATGTAAAAGGAACTGTGCTGATTTTCCCATCGCACCAACAAACAATAAAAGACATGCAAGAGTAACTGCTGTTTGCCCATCAAACTGCCAACCTAAAAATGTCATATTTTGTACGAAGCTCTTGTCTGCAGCTTTTGCAAAAATAGAGGAAAAATCAACCGATTGGAATAAAACAAAGACACTAAAAATACCTAAAAGAAAACCAAAGTCTCCAACACGATTAACAACAAAAGCTTTCATTGCAGCTTTATTAGCAGAATCTCGCTGAAACCAAAAACCAATAAGTAAATAAGAAGCCAGTCCCACACCTTCCCATCCAAAAAACATCTGAATTAAGTTATTGGATGTCACTAACATAAGCATCATAAACGTAAAGAGAGAAAGATAAGAAAAAAAACGGGATCTTGAAGGATCATGATGCATATAGCCAATTGAATAAATATGTACTAATGCTGAAACACTATTCACAACAATAAGCATAACAGCTGTCAATGTATCAATATGCAATGCCCAATCAAAGGTTAAACCACCGACATTAACCCAATTTAAGACGAAAACATCAACCACTGGAGAATGACCAAGTGCAATATTAAAAAAGGCCACCCAAGATAATATAGCAACAATCACCATAAAACTACATGTTACCAATTCATTCGTGCGATCTCCGATCGTTTTGCCACCTATAGAAGCAATTAAAAAGCCTAAAAGTGGAAGAAAGACGATTGTATAATACATCATTGGTCAGCCTTTCATGACATTAACATCTTCAACTGCAATAGAACCACGATTACGGAAAAAAACGACAAGAATCGCTAAACCGATTGCAGCTTCAGCCGCCGCTACCGTTAAGATAAATAAAGCAAATATCTGACCAATCAGATCATGAAGGAATGCCGAAAATGCAACAAAATTCAAGTTAACTGAAAGCAATATAAGCTCAATAGACATCAAGATAATAATCACATTCTTCCTATTGAGGAAAATGCCCGCAATACCAATTGTAAACATCAAAGCAGAAACGATGAGATAATGTGTAATATCAATGTGCATAGCCTCCCCCTTAAATGCCTTTACCGGACTCAACTTTTTTGATTTCAATTGCACTTTCTACCGTCCGAGAAATTTGTGCAGCGATAGACTGTCGCTTTACGCCCAGCTTATGACGAAGTGTTAAAACAATTGCACCAATCATTGCAATCAATAAAATGATTCCAGCAATTTGAAAATAGAAAACATAATCCGTATAAAGAATATCACCCAATGCCTGGGTATTTGTTCGCTGTTCTAAGTCTGGCATTGGTTGTGTAATATGTATTCTAAGAATTGGGGAAAAATGACTACTGATAAAAACAAAAATTAATTCTATAGCAACAATGCCTCCAACAAGAGCTCCGATAGGAGCATACCGAAGCCCACCACTTTTTAACTCAGCAAAATCAACATCAAGCATCATAACCACAAATAAAAACAAAACCGCTACAGCACCGACATAAACAACCAGCAGAAGAAGCCCTAGAAACTCTGCTCCTGCAAGCAAAAATAAAGCTGCTGCATTAAAAAATGCTAAGATTAAAAACAAGACTGAATGCACAGGATTACGCGCTGTAATAACAATAACCGCACTCGCAAGCATAACAAAAGCAAACAAATAGAAAAATGCCGCCGCTAGGTTTGTTAGCATAGGCCTCTCCTTAACTCATCAAACAATTGGTATAATAGTTCATACCAGATTAAAATTTATCGGACAAAGAATCCGACACTTCATTTCACGATACACTTAACGATAAGGTGCATCTATCAATATATTTTGGGCAATTTCTCGCTCCCAGCGATCTCCATTCATTAAAAGCTTTTCTTTATCATAATAAAGTTCTTCGCGTGTTTCTGTCGCAAATTCAAAATTAGGACCTTCTACAATAGCTTCAACTGGACAAGCTTCTTGACAAAAACCGCAATAAATACATTTAACCATATCTATATCATAACGGACAGTTCTACGCGTACCGTCATTACGCCTTGGTCCCGCTTCAATTGTAATAGCCTGCGCAGGACAAATCGCTTCACATAATTTACAGGCAATACATCGTTCTTCACCATTTGGATAACGACGCAAAGCATGCTCTCCACGAAAACGTTCTGAAACAAAACCTTTTTCATAAGGATAATTAATTGTGGGCTTTGGCGCAAAAAACTGACGCATCGCCAAGAAAAAAGCACTCAAAAACTCTAATAGAAGAAGTGACTTTGCTGCCTGAAGAAAACCTGACACCGTAAAACCTCCTCTTAAACGAAACCAGTATACTTTAAAAAAGCAGCGGTTATAACAACCATTGCCAATGAAAGTGGAAGAAAAACCTTCCAACCAAGCCGCATGAGCTGATCATAGCGGTAACGTGGAACAAATGCTTTGACCATAGCAAACCAAAAAAATACAAAGCAAACTTTCAAAACAAACCAAATGATACCAGGAACCCAATTAAGCCACCAAACATCCAAGAGAGGCAACCACCCCCCTAAAAATAAAATCGTTGTTAGCGCACACATGAGAACAATAGCAACGTACTCACCAAGAAAGAAAAGCATATAAGGTGTTGAAGAATATTCAACCATGTGCCCAGCAACAAGTTCAGATTCTGCTTCTACCAAATCGAAAGGAGGACGATTTGTCTCAGCGAGCGCAGAAATAAAAAATATAATAAACATTGGAAAAAGAACGAGCCAATTCCAATCAAGAAAACTATTAAAAGGAAGACCAAGAGCAGTACCAATCCCATAACTTTGCTTATGAACAATTGTTGTAAGATCTAATGAACCACTTATCAAAATAACAGTAACAAGCACAAAACCTATGGAGACCTCATAAGAAACCATCTGTGCAGCTGAACGAAGAGCCCCTAAGAAAGGATATTTTGAATTCGATGCCCACCCTCCCATAATAACGCCATAAACTTCAAGAGATGAAATAGCCAAGATATACAGCAAACCAACATTAATTTTTGCAATTTCCCACCCCTCATTGACTGGAATAACAGCCCAAGTTGATAAAGCAAGTGTAGCAGAAATGAAAGGCGCCAAAAGAAAAACACCTTTATTGGCACCAGAGGGAATAATAGGCTCCTTAACAACAAATTTAATTAAATCTGCAAAAGATTGTAACAAACCCCATGGACCAACAACATTCGGACCACGCCGTAATTGTACTGCTGCCCAAATTTTTCTATCTGCATAAAGAAGATAAGCAACCAAAATAAGAAGAACAACTAAAAGGAGAAGCGTTTTTCCAATTATAATAATTAATGGCAACAGCCACGTTATAAAGAAATCATACATCATTATTTCTTTTCCTCTGCCCTTACTCTACACCATGCGTAGTACGACTCTTTGCAAGAGATGAGCATTCAGCCATAACAGCAGAAGCACGCGCTATCGGATTAGTCAGATAAAAGTCTTTAACCATAGAAGGAAATGTTTGCCGCTTCAAAGCATCCGCTTGCGCGCCAAGCTTTTTAAGGTTTGTTATATCAGAAGGCACAATATCATCCACAGCATAAAGATGTGGATAATCATTAAATAAACGCTGTCTCAATTGAGAAAGAGAATCAAAAGGGAGTTTTTGTCCTAAGATATCTGATAAAGCACGCAAGATAGCCCAATCTTCTTTTGCTTCACCCGGAGCAAATCCTGCTCGATTTGTCATTTGAACACGTCCTTCTGTATTCACATAAAGTCCTGATTTTTCAGTGTAAGCAGATGCTGGTAAAATAACATCAGCAGCATGGGCACCATTATCACCATGACTACCAATATAAATTGTAAAAGCCTTTGTATTGCCTAACTCTATTTCATCAGCACCAAGTAAAAATAGAACTTCACAGGTCTTGATAATATTTTCAATTCCAAGTTCAGACGTAAAACCAATATCCAGCCCTCCAACAGTTGAGGCTACATTGTGAAGAACACCAAATCCATTCCATTCTTCACTCAATGCTCCAATATTATCCGCTAACTTTGCTAGATTTTTTAAAACAGACAGCCCTTCTTTACCTGAAAGAGCACCTTCCCCGATAAGAATAAGCGGTCTCTTTGCTTCTTTTAACTCATTTAAAAATGCATCCTCGCCACGAATAAGTGCACTTAATGCATCAGTACCATCTCCGAGATAAGAATATGGATAACGTAAATCGACTTTTTCTCCAATGAGCGCTATGGGGAACTGCCCCATCCGCTGGCGCTTTAAAATACGTGCATTCAAAACAGCAGCTTCATGGCGCGGATTGGAGCCGACGATAAGTAATGCATCAGCTTGCTCAATACCTGCAATTGTTGGATTAAAAATGTAACTCGAACGTCCCAATTCAGGAGATAAAGCCATTCCTCTTTGACGACAGTCAAAAACTTTTGAATTCAATGAAACAAGCAATGTTTTAAGTGCGTACATTTCTTCAACAGACGCAAGATCTCCGGCAATTGCTCCAATTTTTTCTGGTAAGACGTCAGAAATCGCCATTTTAATTTTCGCAAAAGCTTCTGTCCAACTGACAGGCTGCAATTTTCCATCTTTTCGGACATATGGTCTATCAAGCCGCTGAGTGCGTAATCCATCCCAAACAAAACGAGTCTTATCAGAAATCCACTCCTCATTGACATCTTCATTTGTACGCGGCAGAATCCGCATAACTTCACGACCACGACTATCAAGACGGATAGCACTACCCAAAGCATCCATCACATCAATTGACTCTGTCTTAATCAACTCCCAAGGACGTGCATGAAATGCATAAGGCTTTGAAGTTAAAGCTCCAACTGGACAAAGATCAATAACATTGCCCTGTAACTCAGATGTCATTGCTTTTTCAAGATATGTTGTAATTTCAGCATCTTCACCACGACCTATCAACCCAAGTTCAGAAATACCCGCTACTTCCGTTGTAAAACGAACACAACGCGTACAATGAATACAGCGCGTCATAATAGTTTTTACAAGTGGCCCAATATACTTATCTTCTACAGCACGTTTATTTTCTGTATAACGAGAACAATCACGTCCATAAAACATTGCTTGATCCTGAAGATCACACTCCCCGCCTTGATCACATACAGGACAATCCAAAGGATGATTAATAAGGAGAAACTCCATCACGCCTTCACGTGCTTTTTTCACCATCTCTGTGTTCGTAAAAATCTCCGGCGCTTCACCATTAGGACCTAGCCGCAAATCACGAACGCCCATAGCACAAGAAGCTTGAGGTTTTGGAGGACCTCCTTTAACTTCAACCAAGCACATACGACAGTTTCCAGCAACTGATAAAGATTCATGAAAACAAAAACGTGGCACTTCAGCACCCGCTGCTTCAGCCGCCTGAAGCAACGTATAGTAATCCGGAACTTCAATCTCTTTACCATCAACTTTGATATTTATCATAACCCATCCAGCCTGCGGACAACCCATTTAAAACTTGTATTTCGTTTTTTTTAAACAAAATTCTTTATCCAACTGCTTCTAAAGCAATATTTCTCCTTTGAACGACATTTCGCGTATAATCATCAATTCTACGTTCAATTTCTGGACGAAAATTACGAATCAACCCCTGTATAGGCCATGCAGCAGCATCACCAAGTGCGCAAATAGTATGTCCTTCAACCTGCTTAGAAACTTCAAAAAGAAGATCAATCTCGCGTTTTTGTGCCCTACCTTCAACCATACGCCCTAAAAGACGCATCATCCAACCAGTGCCTTCACGACATGGTGTGCATTGACCACAACTTTCATGTTTAAAAAAAGCCGATATACGCCAAATTGCTTTAATGATATCGGTCGATTTATCCATAACAATTACACCACCCGTACCGAATGAAGACCCAACATCACGCATTCCATCAAAATCCATGATAGAATCAATCATATCTTCACCACGAACAACCGGGCAAGAAGCGCCACCGGGAATAACAGCTAAAAGATTACTCCAGCCACCGCGAATACCCCCCGTATGTTTTTCAATTAATTCACGAAAAGAAACCCCTAGAGCCTCTTCAAATGTGCAAGGCGCGTTAACATGCCCAGAAACCATAAAGAGTTTGGTTCCTACATTATTGGTACGTCCAATTGATGAAAACCACGACGCTCCCCGCCGCAAAATTGTTGGAACAACAGCTATGGATTCCACATTATTGACTGTTGTTGGACAACCATAAACTCCCATATTTGCGGGAAAAGGTGGTTTTAATCGAGGCTGCCCTTTTTTCCCTTCAAGGCTTTCAAGAAGAGCTGTTTCTTCACCACAAATATAAGCACCTGCACCATGATGAATAATGATATCGCATGCATGACCATATTTTGTTTTTTCCCCCAACAATCCCGCATCATAACATTCATCAACCGCTGCTTGAAGAGCTTCACGCTCACGAATATATTCACCACGAATATAAATAAAAGCGACATTTGCCCCCATAGCAAAAGTAGCGATGACACATCCTTCAATTAAAGTATGAGGTTCATGCCGTAAAATATCACGGTCTTTACATGTTCCAGGCTCGGATTCATCAGCATTTACAACCAAGTAGTGAGGACGACCATCACTTTGTTTTGGCATAAAAGACCATTTCATACCGGTAGGGAAGCCAGCACCACCACGGCCACGCAAACCAGATGCCTTCACCTCATCAATAATCCAATCACGACCTTTTTCGATAATATCTCTAGTACCGTCCCAATGTCCACGGGACATTACTGCCTTTAATGATTTGTCTTTTAAACCATAAATATTGGTGAAAATGCGATCCTTATCAGCCAGCATACCCCACCTTTTTCTCTATTTCCCGTAGCATTTTTAGCTTTTCCTCAAATGCAATTTCTAAATACTTTTTAAAAGATTTCACTTTTAATGAAATATCACCCTAATAGGTAAAATAATAAAATATCTTTCCAAGAAAAACATTTACTATATTCTCTTATCCTTCTTATCTTTTTTCTTTGAAGACTTAAGTAATTTATTTTCTTTTTCATCAGTAAGAGAAGTTAAACCACTTACTGGCTCTGATGATTTACGATTATTTTGCGGACCAACTTTTATATCTCCTCCCTTACCCATAGCAAAGGCATCAATAATTTCTTCGAGACGCTCAGTTGTAAGATCTTCATACGTATCTTTAAAAATCATAACCATAGGAGCATTGACACAAGCACCAAGGCACTCCACCTCTTCCCATGATAATGTTCCATCTGCGTTCGTAACAAAAGGCTCTTGGTGAATTTTTTTCTGACAAACTTTAATTAATTCACCAGAGCCGCGTAACATACAAGGAGTTGTACCACAAACCTGAACATGTGCCTTTGTTCCAACTGGTTTAAGTTGAAACTGAGTATAAAAAGTTGCAACCTCTAGAACACGAATATACGCCATAGAAAGAATTTGAGCAACATGCTCGATTGCAGCACGTGTTACCCAACCATCTTGCTCTTGAGCACGCATCAATAAGGGAATAACAGCAGACTGCTCTCGTCCGATAGGATATTTTTTTATAGTATTTTCCACCCATATCTGATTTTCTTTTGTAAAAGAAAACTTTGCGGGCTGGTAAACATCATCTGCAAGACGGCGTACGGACATTAACGATCAATCTCCCCAAAAACAACATCAATCGAGCCTAAGATAGCTGTAGCATCTGCCAACATATGGCCTCGGGTTAAAAAATTCATGGCTTGAAGATGAGCAAAACCGGGAGCACGTAGTTTAACACGATAAGGCTTATTGGTTCCATCAGAAATCAGATAAACCCCAAACTCACCCTTCGGAGCTTCCACGGCAACATATACCTCACCAGGAGGCGTACGGAAGCCTTCTGTATAAAGTTTAAAATGATGAATAAGTGCTTCCATTGAACTTTTCATTTCAGACCGCTTTGGAGGAACAATTTTACGATCCAAACTGGATACTGGTCCTTTTTTTTCAGTGCTCAGTAATCGATCCACACATTGATGCATAATTCTCGCTGACTGACGCATTTCTTCCATACGAATGAGATAACGATCATAACAATCGCTATTTTTCCCAACAGGAATATCAAATTCCATTTCATCGTAACATTCATAAGGTTGACTTTTACGCAAATCCCATGGCACACCCGCTCCACGAATCATAACACCAGAGAAACCACGAACCCAAGCTTCATCGATACTTACGACACCAATATCCACATTACGCTGCTTAAAAATCCGATTGGGTGTTACAAGTGCATCCAGTTTGCCAAGAGCAACAAGAAAAGGGTCAATAAAATGACCAATATCTTCAACTAAAGACTCAGGTAAATCTTGATGAACCCCCCCAGGACGAAAATAATTTGCATGAAGACGTGCTCCACACGCACGCTCATAAAAAATCATCAACTTTTCTCGCTGTTCAAATCCCCAAAGCGGTGGTGTCAAAGCACCAACATCCATCGCTTGTGTTGTCACATTAAGCAAATGGTTCAGAATACGTCCAATTTCAGAAAACAAAACACGTATAAGCTGCCCCCGTTTAGGAACCTCAACACCCAATAATTTTTCAATAGCTAGAACAAAAGCATGCTCCTGATTCATTGGAGCCACATAATCTAAACGATCTAAATAAGGACCAGCTTGGAGATAAGTCTTTGTCTCCATTAGTTTTTCTGTGCCTCGATGCAACAAACCAATATGCGGGTCTACACGCTCAACAACTTCACCATCCAATTCTAGAACCATACGTAAAACACCATGTGCAGCAGGATGCTGCGGTCCAAAATTGATATTAAAATTTCGAACATTGACCTCAGGCACAATCAACCCCTTGCTTTTCTAAATAATCCCACATCAAATGTTAACAACAGAACCATTACCATACTGAAAACATTTAATTATTTAAAAAATATTACTCTAACTCCAAACCTCAAGAAGCCTTAATGTCATTTTTTAACATCTGCTTTTTCATCGCTTGGAGAAACATATTGCCCTCCCTCCCAAGGAGAAAGAAAATCAAAACTGCGCATCTCTTGTCGCAAAACAACAGGCTCATAAACCACCCTTTTTACCTCATTATCATAACGACACTCAACAAACCCTGTCACAGGAAAATCTTTACGTAAAGGATGCCCTTCAAACCCATAATCAGTCAAAATCCGCCTTAAATCCGGGTGACCTGAAAATAAAATTCCATACATATCATACGCTTCACGCTCATACCACTCCGCTCCAGTATAAACAGAACAAGCAGACGCAACAGGAGTGTTCTCATCAGTACGCACTTTAACACGCAAGCGCAAATTCTCACGAGGAGACAGTAATTGGTATGATACATCAAAACGTTTATCACGAGAAGGATAATCAACACCGCTGATATCTGTAATATTAATAAACTGACAGCGAGAGTCATCGCGAACAAACATTAAAACGTCTATAATTGCATCCAGACGCGACACGATAGTCAACTCACCAAACGCAAGGGTGGTCTCTTCAAGCTTATCTCCTAATTTACTCTCTAAATAGGCAGCAAGTTCAACCAACGATTCATTCACCACGATAACAACGTCCCCTATCTTTCTATGGAACCAGTACGGCGGATTTTTTTCTGCAATAATAATATACCATATAAAAGTGCCTCTGCCGTAGGAGGACACCCTGGAACATAAATATCCACAGGTACAATACGATCACAACCACGTACAACCGAATAAGAATAGTGATAATAACCACCGCCATTCGCACACGACCCCATAGAGATCACATAACGGGGCTCTGGCATTTGGTCATACACCTTTCTTAAAGCAGGCGCCATCTTATTTGTCAGAGTCCCCGCAACTACCATCACATCAGATTGGCGGGGTGAAGCACGTGGCGCATATCCAAAACGCTCATTATCATAATGGGGCATTGAACATTGCATCATTTCAATAGCACAACAAGCCAAACCAAAGCTCATCCACATTAAAGAACCTGTACGCGCCCAAGTAATCAAAGAATCAGTCGAGGTAACCAAAAAACCCTTATCCGATAACTCAGATTTAATATCACGAAAAAATTGATCATTAGAGCCTATAAGATCACCCGTATTTGGATCAATACCCCCTTTTGGTTTAGGAGAAGTGATCGCCGAATTGTTAGAGATCAATCCCATTCAAGAGCTCCTTTTTTCCACTCATATATAAACCCGATAGTCAAAAGTGCTAAAAACACAATCATCGACCAAAAACCAAACATACCTATCGAATCAAATGAGACTGCCCAAGGAAAAAGAAAAGCAACCTCAAGATCAAAAATAATAAACAAAATTGATACCAAATAAAAACGAATATCAAATTTCATGCGCGCATCATCAAATGAATTAAACCCGCACTCATAAGCTGATAATTTTTCAGGATCGGGAGAGCGATAAGCCACAATATAAGGGATAATTAAAAGAACACCAGCGATCACCGCCGAAACAATAATAAAAATTAAAACTGGTAAATAAGAACCCAATAAATGAGTCATAATCTTCTTCCACTTTAAATGAAATGACCTGAATTAACACAACCACCTCATATTGTTAAATGAACAGATATTAAATATAATAACTGCTCTATCAATCCTACTCGCATAATCCCTAAGGTACAACACAACGAGCAATGCTTTTCTCACAAGCATAGGTAACGCAGTGCAAAGAAAGACGCAAGTCCTATTCTTATAAACCAAGCAAAAAGGAGGAAAATCTTCCTTTTAAAAATTAAGACTCTTAGTCCTTAAATATTTTATATGAGATACTTATATTTAAGTGGAAGATTTAAAAAAGAATCAAGAAATGGCGCGAGTGACGGGGCTCGAACCCGCGACCTCCGGCGTGACAGGCCGGCACTCTAACCAACTGAGCTACACTCGCACACTTCTTTCACCAATTTATTATTGGTATATACGGTCGTGTAAGGGCTTCATTCGTTTATGTCAAGAAGGCTTATGCACTTTTTAAAAAAAATCATAAAATACTATCTTTATTCTTGCGTTTGGAAAAAAAATTCCTTAAAGAGTGCACATCCAATTGTTAACTATTGCATTGGGCGATTAGCTCAGCTGGTAGAGCGCCTCGTTTACACCGAGGATGTCGGGAGTTCGAGTCTCTCATCGCCCACCATTAAATTTTATGTAATAATAACTTATTGTTTTTCCGAATCTTTTTTTATATAAGGGATTCCCGAATAAAAGTGAGGGAATAGGATTTTGCAACGTGCCTCTACAGAGCGTGGTCTTGGCAAACGGATTCTAATATTTCTTTGAATTCTATTAAATCCTTTTGGGATAAACCATTTAAAAGTCTTATAAAAGCAACAACAATTTCATGTTGCAACGAAGTAGAAAGTTTAATTATAAAACTCTTACGACAAACATAGGTTTCTTTTTTAATAGAGAAGCCTTCTCTTGATTTAAACCGTACAGCTCTATAACCTTATCTTACAAGCCTACTTGGTGCAGATCTTTTA
>NZ_JBEPLI010000012.1:0-50255 GCF_040545155.1 Bartonella silvatica | reverse complement strand
GGAAGCGAACAATGCCATAGCAGTAGAATACTATCTTACCTTAGACATGGCGAAAGAGCTTGCCATGGTCGAGCGTAATAAAAAAGGAAAGCAAGTAAGAGAATACTTTATCAAATATGAGCGGCGTGCAAAGCAGGCAGCAACATCACAACTCAATCTTGCAAGTGCTTTAGCCCCCCCCCTCTTTGTTAAGAAACTACTTTTAGAAAGTGTTACACAAATAGAAAACTTAAAAAATGAGGTTAATACACTCAAACCAAAAGCAATGGCTCTTGAAAGCTTGCAACGCACTGATGGGCTCTTCGGTCTTATTACAGCTGCTAAAATTCTCCAAATGAAGCCAAAACAATTCATTCTCTTCTTACAGAAAAAGAGATGGATTTATCGAATAGCTTCTGGTGCTCCTTTGCTCCCTTATCAAGACAAAATCAAAAAAGGTCTTATGGATTGTCCAACCCACACAATTCAAACAAGAGAAGGGACAGAAAGAGTCGTTCCGACAGCTAAAATTACCACTAAAGGTATTGGTGTACTCTCTCAAGAACTGAAAACACAGGGCGTACATTAAAAGGAGACAAATCATGGTAAAAAAATACGATTTTACTAATGAAATAATTGAATTTGATGGATACCTTATGCTTTACCGCATACGTGCTTTAAAAAATTTTGGTAAAGTAAAAAAAGGTGATCTTGGGGGCTGGATAGAGCATGAAGGCAATTTAAGTCACGAGGGAGATTGCTGGGTTTATGATGATGCCAAGGTATATTATGGTGCAAAGATTTACGATAGTGCTAAGGTTTATGATAACGCACAAATTTATGGAAATGTAATTATTGATAACCATTCAAGAATTTATGGAGATGTCAGAATTTTTGATAATTCAAAAACTTGTCAACAAGCTATGACCGCCCGAGGCGTCTCTTCAGAAAAGTATATCATTCCTTTCTAACAATACAAACCAACTTTTAACACAAGCGTGATTCACGCCACGGGAAAACTGTACGCAAATAAAGGAAAAAAACATGACCTATTCTCCCCTAACTATTATGGCAAATAAATATGGATTTTCTGATGAAAAGTTTCGCAAAGCAATCGTTAAAACTTGTGTTAGCTCCAAATATAGTTGCACATTCTCTGATGAAGAATTTGCTGTTTTTATTTCTATTGCCAATACTTATGGGCTTAATCCTCTTACAAAAGAAATCTATGCCGTTCCTAAAAAAGGCGGAGGAATTATCCCTATTGTCTCCGTTGACGGTTGGATTAAGATCATTAAATCTAACCCTCAATTTGATGGAATGACCTTTCAAGATCAACTCGATAAAGACGGTAATCTCATTGCCATTAAATGTGCTATTCGTCTCAAAGGAATTAAAGACCCTATCGAGGTTACCGAATATTTATCAGAATGTAAGCAAGCAACGGACATGTGGAATAAATACCCAGCCCGTATGTTACGCCATAAAGCCACTATACAATGTGCTCGTTACGCTTTCGGCTTTGCAGGCATTTATGAAGAAGATGAAGCGGCTCGTATTAATGACACCACACAAGGACAACTTGTTTCTCATGATACACTTATGCAAATCAAACAATTAATAAACATCACTCAAACAGAAGAAGAAAAAGTACTGACTTATGCAAAAGTCAAAAGCCTTGAAGATCTCCCTGATCAAAAAGCACTAGAGATTTTGAATACTTTGAAAGATAGACAGAAGGTTCAAGCAGAACAATCTCACACACAACAAAAGCAAATAAACGCGCCTATACAAGATGCAGAATATATTCATATCCAAGATATTGAATATGCACCAACACAACAACAAACGGCAGTGTAAAATGGAACAAAGAACAGCAGAATGGTTTCAAGCCCGCTTGGGAAAAGTTACCGCTTCAAATATTTATAACATACTGAGTAAAACAGCAAAAAGATTGCCGACAAGCAAATATGAAGACTACAAAATCAAACTTATAACAGAGCGTTTAACCGGTGAAGTAAGCCAATTGTATATAACACCGGCTATGCAATGGGGCATTGAACATGAAGAGAATGCGCTCAAAGAATACGAATTCATTTATGATACAGAGGTCACGCAATGTGGTTTCATCCAACATCCTACAATCAAAATGGCAGGGGCAAGCCCTGATGGTCTGATTGGCGAACATGGGTTAGTAGAGATTAAATGCCCACAATCAATCAACCATGTACGCTTTTTTATAGATGATGAAATCAAGCCCGAATATAGCGCACAAATGCAATTTCAAATGGCGTGTACCGGACGTCAATGGTGTGATTTTATCAGTTATGACCCGCGTTTTGTAGGAAAAGCGTCTCATCTCCGTATGAAAATTAAACGTATCCACCGTGATGAGAAATATATTGAAGAGCTTAATCAAGCTGTTGAAGCCTTTTTAGTAGAAATAGAACGAGAGATAAAACAACTCTCTACAAAAGCTGCTTAAACTTTATGAGGGTGCACCTAGTCTCCAGCACTCCCACCCTTTCATAACAACTTTCAAAATATGCGTGATTCACGAAACGGGTGAATTGCATCTCAATGTAAGGAGAATAGATATGGCACCACGCCTTGCTACCATAACACAGCCTGCTATTGCACGTGCTTTACGAGAAGCAAAAAAACAAGGTTGCGAATTGATAGAAATAAAACCGACCGGTGAATTACTCATCTATCTGAAAACAAATATCCCATTACCAAACTCAACAACACATCAAGATAAACTATGGAATTTATCACGTGATGACTATGACTTTGATATCGTCTTATAGGTAATCACATGCCAAAACCACGCCCCCCTCATCTTGTGAAACAAATTACCCAACATGGCAAAATCATATGGTATGTACGTATTGGTCATGGAAAACGTATTAGAATACGTGGCACCTATGGAACGCAAGAGTTTGTTGACAACTACAAAAGCGCACTTGCCGAATTACAAGGGCTTATACTGCCAAAATCAAAAACTGGTAAACTTGTTGAAGGGTCATTTGCATGGCTGCTTAAACAATACTTTAACAGCTCTAATTGGCATAATTATGCTAAAGTCACCAAAAAACAAAACCAACTCATTCTTATGAAGGTGTGCGACTCCGTAGGAAATATTCCATACCAAGCAATTAATAAAAAACATATCATAGCTGGCGTTGAACGACGCAAAGAAACACCAGCAATGGCTATAAGCTTCCTGAAAGCCCTTAATGGACTTTTTAATTGGGCGATTGACCAAGGTCTTTTAGAAAGCAATCCAACCGTAGGAGTAAAAAGACCAGCCCTTCGCAACAAAGATGGCTTTGCTGTTTGGACAGAAGAAGATGTTGAGAAATATTATCACAAATGGCATCATGGTACTCATGAACGCGTTTGGATTGATGTTCTTCTTTACACGGGGTTGCGTCGTGGTGATGCGGTTCGTATTGGTTGGAAAGACGTGAAAGATAACATCATTCATATAAAAACAGAGAAAAGCAAATTCCAAACAGATGTTTTTCTTCCTATTTTACCGGAATTAGCCAAAACGCTTGAAGCTGGTCCTATTGGTGAGACAACATTCATCTGTAGTAAAACGAATAAAAAATTTATCAAAGAACACTTTGGGAATGCCTTTAGAGAAGCTTGTAACACAGCTGGAGTTAAAAAATCAGCGCATGGTTTAAGAAAATTAGCAGCAACACGTGCCGCTAATTCGGGGGCAACAGTATCACAACTCAAAGCACTTTTTGGCTGGACCAATGATGCTATGGCAGCTCTCTACACAAAGAGTGCAGACCGTAAAAAACTCGCTCTTGAAGCCATAAAAAAGCTTCAAAAAGATGGGGGATAGAGGCAAAAAAACGTAATAGAATCAAGACTAAACTATTCCCTTACATTAAACATAGCTTTTTGATTTTATTTACTCTCTACCCGCCCCTTGGGCGTACCATGTGTTTTTCTACTGTACATAATCTATTGGTTTTATAGATCTTTTTTAAGAAAAGAAATGTATGGATATGATTAGCAATAGAGCTTTTTTATACGTCTTTTACAGGCGTGTTTTCTGTTTATCACCGACTCTGCTACACCAAAAAATATAGAAGAAATAAGCATAGTATAAAATTATCTTGCATACATGTAGAGTTCACTTCGATACAAAATCTCCAATTTTCCCTGCACTTCATATTGCTTTATCAATGCAACCAATTGCCGTAAATATTCTTCTCCATAATTGGCAATAGCACACTGCGCTTGAGTTGAAAAGCAACTCATTCCAATAAAAGCTTCAGATGGAATCGTCATTGTCCAACTGTGTGTATGTAGAACAACCTTTTCCAGATTTACCCCAAAGCCATCACTCATTTCCTGTAAAAAATCAAAATTACGATAATAACGGGAATAGTTAGGGATCATTGCTTCTAGCAATGCCTCATAAGCAGCAAAAAATTCACTATACTTAAAATCACGATTGTTTTGAATGACTGCCGTGATACCACCGGTTCGAAGTTGGGATGAAACAGTACAAAGCAACTTAGGGCGATCCATCCACTGAAATGCCTGCGCCGCAATAACAAAATTGATTTTTCCAATTTGGAGCAATAAGCTCTCGGCTTGACCTTGATACCGCTTGACAGTAGGAAACTTTCTTTGCCCCTATTTAATCATATCTGTCGATATATCAACGTGATATTGATGTTCTTTCCCCAGAAGTTCAATAATCCCCTCTAATGCGATGCCTGTCCCCGCTCCTACATCCACGATGGACAAATGTTTTTTAACTTTAAAGGGGAGTAACATTGTTTTAAATAAGGTAAGAGGATAACGCGGACGATAGAGATCATAATCATCAGCCAGTCCATCAAATTTTTCAATTTTAGATTGAGTAGTTTGTTTCATAGAAGGTTATCCTCCTTACAATTGCTGACATAAATTGGTTAATAATTTCCTCTTTTGTTAGTATTTAAGCATCATAAATATATGTTAAAATAAATTCCATAAAAATACGAAGCCTATAAATTATATCAGCATAACGCGTGTAATCTGTTTTTAAAGTGAGTTCTTTTTTTACCATTTGTTGACTTTAAAAGACTTAAAAAGTTTCTAGAATATTCTGAAAAACTCACCCAAAATTCAATGGATATGATATATCCGTACAGCTCAATTTATGTCATGAGCTTTTTTATTAAGACACATAAAGTACAACTCTAAAGTGAGCACAATAATATCAGATTTATGGCTTTATTCGTATAATAAAACAGATCAGAAAAATATTAAAATAGTACAAATTTATCAATAAATTAAATTATATTTTTGACAAAAAGAATAAATAAAATCTATATGCTCAACAGATATTTCCTCAGCCATACATTGAACAGAAATCCCAGCGACTACACAATTGCGGCAGGCATATTAGACTTTTAGTGATATTACTTCTCAACAAAGTTTGATACCTTATGATAATAGGTTATGATGAGTATTACACATGTCCTCTCTCATATTCTTGTTTTTACTTTCCATTATAAGCCTGAAAGTGTTATAAAATAATATTACTTAAATAAAAAAGGACTTCTAATGGCAAAGATCAAAGTAGAAAATCCCGTCGTTGAACTCGATGGGGATGAAATGACTCGTATCATCTGGAAATACATCAAAGATAAATTGATCCATCCTTATCTCGATATTGATCTTAAATATTACGATCTTTCCGTCGAAAATCGAGATAAAACCAATGATCAGGTCACTGTCGATGCTGCCAATGCTATTAAAAAATATGGTGTTGGTATAAAATGTGCAACCATCACACCAGATGAAGCACGTGTTAAAGAATTCAACTTGAAAAAAATGTGGAAATCCCCCAATGGCACGATCCGTAATATTTTAGGGGGGGTCATTTTTCGTGAACCTATTATCTGCAAAAATGTTCCACGTCTTGTTCCTAACTGGACAAAGCCAATTATTATTGGACGTCACGCGTTTGGTGACCAATATAAAGCAACGGATTTCACGTTCCCGAGCAAAGGAAAGTTAAGTATTAAATTTGTCGGTGACGACAACCAAGTCATTGAGCATGATGTCTTTAACGCTCCAAGTGCCGGAATTGCCATGGCTATGTATAACCTTGATGATTCGATTCGTGACTTCGCTCGAGCATCATTTAATTATGGACTACAGAGAAATGTTCCCGTCTACCTTTCAACAAAAAATACCATTCTGAAAGCTTACGATGGCCGTTTTAAAGACATCTTTCAAGAAATATTTGATACAGAGTTTAAAGTTGAATTCGAAAGTCGCAAATTATATTATGAACATCGCTTAATTGATGACATGGTAGCCTCTGCACTGAAATGGTCGGGAGGATACGTGTGGGCTTGTAAAAACTACGATGGTGATGTGCAATCAGATATCGTTGCTCAAGGCTTTGGTTCCCTTGGTCTCATGACATCTGTTCTCATGACACCAGACGGTAAAATTGTGGAAGCAGAAGCTGCGCACGGAACAGTGACGCGTCATTACCGTCAACATCAGAAAAATGAAGAAACATCAACAAATTCTATTGCATCTATTTTTGCTTGGACACGTGGGCTAGCACATCGCGCTAAGCTGGATAACAATGAAAAATTAAAAAAATTTGCTACAACACTAGAAAAAGTGTGTATTAAAACAGTTGAAGACGGTTTCATGACCAAAGATCTCGCACTTTTAATTGGACCGAAACAAAAGTGGCTTTCCACAACAGGTTTCCTTGAAAAAATTGACGAAAATCTTAAAAAAGCAATGGACCATTAAATCAAGTTATCATTAAATTTCAAAGCTCTGCAAAAAAGAGCTTTGAATCTTCTCTTGGCAAATTTCAATAATTATCTTATAAGCGAAAAAGGGCAACTTTTTACTGAGTAGAAAGAACAGTGACACAACAAAGCTGGTCCGCGCTTTTATTGGGTAAAAATGGCATTCGTTTTTTAACGTTTGCAGGAGGTGTTCTGTTATATGCTACGAACATCTATATTGTTATTACTATATTACCTTCTCTTATGAGTGATATTGGTGGTGAGGTGTATTATTCTTGGGTAGCAACTATTTTTATCACAGCATCACTTCTTGGAACTTCATTCGCAACAAAAATATTAGAAAAAGTAGGTCCCCGCAAAGCTTATGTTATTGCTGCAGTTCTCTTTACTGTTGGGAGTTTTATGTGTAGTGCAGCATCAACTATGCCGTTATTTTTAGTAGGACGCTTTATCCAAGGGTTTGGAGGTGGCTCTTTACTATCCCTCTCCTATTCTATGGTACGTATTATTTTTACTGCACCTCTCTGGTCCCGCGCATTGAGTGTTATTTCTGGAATGTGGGGAATATCCACCCTATTAGGGCCAGCGATCGGTGGCATTTCTGTACACTATGGTGTATGGAGATTATCCTTTTTGGTCATTGGTTTATTAGCAATCATCTTTTCTTTTATAGCTCTTAAAATCTTACCAAAAGAAAATGAAAATAATTTTCCAACAGCTCCCCTTCCCCTCGCGCAGCTCTCCACACTTATTCTATTGATTTCTATCATTTCTACTGGAGGAGCTATAAACAGCACATCTGCAAAAATTTGTGGGCTTATTATCGGATTGAGTTTTCTTTTTATTCTAGCAAAAATTGAATCATCAACGCTTTATCCTATGTTACCACGCCACTCTTTTTCCTTTTCTTCTGAGTTCTTTCCTGTTTACGCATTAATGCTTATTATGACTATAACTGTATATAGTATAGAGCTTTATTTGCCACTCTTTCTTCAGGAGCTCCATAAACTACCTCCACTTATTGCTGGTTATATGGCAGCACTTATGAGTCTTGGTTGGACATGTGGTGCCTTATCAAGTGCCAGTGTATCTACAAAAAAGATCTGTAGAATTACTATATATTCTCCTATATTAAACCTGTTAGGTATAAGCATTCTTTTATGGCTCATTCCAACAAAAATGCCCACATCTGCACATATTTTTATCATTTGCATCACATTATTTTCTATTGGAATAAGTGCAGGTATAGCATGGCCGCATTTGTTAACAAGAATTTTGCGATGTGCGAATGATGAAGATGCCCTACGGGCCAGCGAATCTCTTACCTCTGTACAATTATTTTCAGCGGCACTAAGTGCGACACTCGCTGGGACAATAACCAACCTTTTTGGTCTCTTTAATCCTGGTGGAATATTAGGAATGATTTCCGCAGCAAAAGCGCTTCTTATTGTGCTCATCAGTCTTTTATTTTTTCTTGCTTTTCCATTTGCTTTGCGCATTTCCTATAGAATATTTAAAAACCCAACAGGACAATCAGATAAATGAATAAAAAGGGCCTTTTTCTTAATAAAGAGAAGAAAAATTAGTCGTGCTTTTCCATAAACCATGAAAAAGAAAAGATCAACAGCCCCAATAGAGTTAAAACAGCCCCAACAATAGCGGTATACTCATAACCATAACCTAACTTCAAAACCCATGCTCCAGATTCTGCTCCAAGAGCATTTGCAATATTAAAAGCAGATTGCATTAAGGCTCCTGCTAAGATCTGTCCATGAAGAGAAATATCCATAATTTTGGTTTGTATAGAAGGCATTGCTGCAAAAGAAGTCCCAACAAGAAAGCATCCTAATGCAGCAGTTAATGGAGCATAGGATAAAAAGAAAAAAAGAAAAAAGACAAATGTACTCCAAACCATAGAAAAAAATATCACTGGTGAAATGCCAATTTTAACTGCAAATTTAGGACCACATAGATTACCAACCACCATCCCAAGTCCCACTAACGGCATAATAAATGGTACAAAATCAAGCGAAATACCAGAAACGTGCGTTAATGTTGACTTAATATAGGTAAAAACAGAAAACAATCCTGATGCTCCAACTGAAACCATCGCCAAGAGAAGCCATACCTGTTTTTGCCTTAATGCATAAAACTCACGGAAAAGACTTGTTTTTGAGGTATGTAAATCTGCAGGTAAAAACTTCAAAATAAGTAAACAACACAATAACGCAATAATGCCAACGAAGATAAAAGCAACCTGCCATCCAACAAGCTGACCAAGCCATGTTGCTCCTGGTGCTCCTAAAACGGTCGCAATTGTTAAACCAAGCATTACATACCCAACAGCTTTAGAACGCGTTTTTATTTCTACCATTGAAGCAGCAACCATCGTAGCAAGACCGAAATAAATGCCATGTGGAAGACCACTCATAAACCGCAATACCACTAATATGCTAAAATCAGAAAAAAAAGCAGTGATAATATTTGCCAATGCATAAAAAAACATCAATCCTATCAAAACCAATTTACGTGATAATTTAGCTGTTATAATAGCCAAAAGAGGCGCTCCAATCATTACACCCAATGCATATGCAGAAACATATTGACCAGCTGTAGGAATATCGACATATGAGCTTCGTGCCATCTCCGGCTGTAATCCCATTGCAACAAATTCTGCAGTTCCAATAGCAAAACTTCCCACTCCAAGAGCTAAAATTGCCAAACGTCGTGTTCTCGAATCAGTTTCTAATAAAAAAGTGTTTTTGTTATAAGGGTTATTTATTGCCATCACTTTATATAGTACATCTTAAGTATAAAGATTTATAGTATAAGTAAATATCTAATATTTTTAAAATAAGTATTATATTATATTATATACATAAACTATTTTTGACTAAATAGAGGAAAAAATATTATAATGAATAGAATAAATCCAATTAGAGTGGCATTATTATCAGAAAATAATATACTTTCCACTTTTCAACACGAATCATTTGTGTTTTTAAAACCTTCAGCTCAGCTAAAATCAGTTTTCCATCACTTATAAAGGTACATCACATTGCAATATGAATTTCTAAAAACTTTCCAACGAAAGAATTTTATCATTCTTACACACAAATAAGCCTGATCCTTGTCATTATTTAACAACAAAAAACATTCTCCCCCTCAAAAAACACAATTTTCATACTTCTTTAAGAGTTCGCTAACACCTCATTAACATTGTTGATTTAAACAGTCACCAGAAACAGAAACAAACTGTTTTTCTCCGGATCAGGTAACGCGTACCGGAGTAACAGTTTCTGTTTGCGATTACAATTGTAGAATAATAGAGATCAATAAAGCTGTATATTAGAATTTTTGATTTGGGTGGCTTTATTCTCTTAAAAAGCATTTTTCACTTTATTTTTAGTCGTTTTTTAAGAAAAATAAATTCAAAAACATGAAACAAAGAAAAACATCATACATGAGTGCTACGATCAATACTTTGGCGTCCTCTTGCCCATAAAGCACGCGTTTCCGCACAAAAGTCAGCATAACATCCTTCTTCAATAGCATCACGAATACCTTGCATAAGCTGCTGATAATAAAACAGATTATTCCAAGTCAATAACATACCACCAAGAGCTTCACCAGATTTAGTTAAATGATGCAAATAAGCACAACTATAATCGGATGCAGCTGGACAAAGTGACTGTGGGTCAAGGGGACGTGGATCCTCTGCATAACACGCATTGCGCAAATTAATTCTACCAAAACGTGTAAAAGCTAAACCATGACGCCCCGCACGCGTCGGCATAACACAATCAAACATATCAATGCCACAAGCAACACTATGCAAAATATCATCAGGCGTTCCAACCCCCATAAGATAGCGTGGCTTATCTTCTGGCAAAATCGGACAAGTCGTATCTAATACAGCTGTCATCACACTCTGCGGCTCACCAACAGCAAGTCCTCCAACAGCATAACCTTTCAAATCCATCTCTTTTAATGCTTGGGCAGAACGTTCACGCAGTTTCATATTATCACCACCTTGAACAATACCAAACATCGCTTTTTCTGGCTGATCACCAAAAGCTGTCTTACAACGCTGCGCCCACCGTAACGAAAGCTCCATAGCAGCTTCCATTTCCTTTTCACTTGCAGGTAGTGCAATACATTGATCTAACTGCATCTGGATATCAGCATTAAGAAGCCCTTGAATTTCGATAGAACGCTCTGGACTCATTTCATAATATGTTCCATTAATATAAGAGCGAAAAAGCACACCTTGCTCTGTGATTTTACGGATTCCCGCAAGCGACATAACCTGAAATCCACCAGAATCTGTCAAAATAGGTCCAAACCAGCGCGAAAATTCATGTAATCCCCCTAAACGGGCAACACGCTCTGCCCCTGGACGCAACATTAAATGATAAGTATTGCCCAAAATAATATCTGCTCCAAGACCACGTATCTGATCCATATACATGGCCTTAACGGTTCCTGCCGTTCCAACTGGCATAAATGCAGGAGTGCGCACACAACCACGCCCTGTTATAATTTCACCACGACGCGCACGACCATCTTGAGCAATTTTCCTATAATGAAATGTTTTTTTCATCACTTTTATCTTTTTACTTCCATAAAGTCATATCCCTCTTATCAATTTCATCATAAAATTTACAGATTAATTCTCGTGTTACTAAACATCGTTACGAGCATAAAGAATGAAAAAATATAAACAAAATTAAGCTATATGCACAATCAAAATGATAATATGACTTCACAGAAAAAGTACTGAAAATAGCTGACAACAACAATATAAGCCTCTAAAATAGCTATGCTGATTTCCGTAGCTTTAAGAAAACTATTTATTTTTTTAATTAAGGCCTATGTCTTATAAAGGTAATTTATTATTTATACGTTTAGTAATCAACTCAAAGATCACTAAAGTTGCCTAAATCTATTTAAATTGAGAAACAATACAAAACCATTTCAGAAAGAGCTAAAATGCCTCTTCAAAAAGATCAATGTAAAAGCTATCATAATATGAGAAACTAACAAGTATAATCATGATACTGACTTTTACAATATATTCAGTCAAACCTATTCTCAGTTGTATTCTGTGCTGAGTTTCTTTTTATCAATGTAAATTTCCTAATCTCTACCAGTGATTAAAATGTATGAAAATAAAATCGTTATTTTTCAAATATAAATAAAATCACTTTTTAAATAAGAGAAACGAAACACTATGCTTTATGTTTTCTGACTTTCTCTCATAAATTCATAGGCCCCCACACAAAACAACGACAATATAATATTACCATTTTTAAACGGGATAATCAGGCTAAAACAATATTACATCAGTATAAGACTTAAGATACCCTCCTTACTGGTGCGCTTTCTTTAAAGAAAGCTTTTGCAACCGGTTCTCAAGCTCATTTCATAACCTATCGCTCAATGATATAATAAAGCCAATTGAATACCAATATCTTTACATTTATGTAAGATACAAACCAACACCGTCATTCTATTTACGAACTCAGGAATCGTTTTTCAATAGCCTCTACATTGAAACTACGCATGAAAAGGATTTTACTCTCTTCTCAAACTATTTTTTCCCACATCTCAACCTCACTTATGACATAAAAATGAAAAGTTCTATTCAATTGAATAGAGACAACATAGTGATTTATAAACATTATTCATATTGAATGCGTGACGCGGTTAACATAAGATTCCCTCACTTTAAGTCTGTTTATGTTAACCTCATCAGAATTATATCCTAACAATGCATAAACGGAATTGGCGTGCGGAAAAATGAGGCAAGAAAGAACAAAAATACCCCTATATGTCAATGTAAGGACGATCACAACGCATCGACAAACTGGCAAATAGAATAATGGTGCTCAATAACTTTACTGTTATAACACCACTGCGAATAAACTTGAGATGCCTTTTATGAAAACAAACGTGTGAAGCTGCAACAACAATAACATTCTATTGACGTGAAGAGTGCCCCTACAGAACACATACCTTAATCTGATCACCTCTAAAAACGACAAAGATTCATATGAAAGAAAACGCACAATAGCTTAAATTTCTTACGGATAAAGTTTGTATGAATAGATCTTATGTCATCACACTTGAGATAAAAAAACAGACACACCTCTACTAAATATTCTTAGAACGAAAACTGATATAATGATACTATTTTGTATCTGCAGCAATTGTCGCTTTGATGATGGCATCAGGATCTACAACAGGTTCACCACGCTTTATTTGATCGATATTTTCCATACCTTCAATAACTTGCCCCCATATAGAATATTGACGATCAAGCCAAGGAGCATCAGCAAAGCAAATAAAAAACTGAGAATTAGCAGAATTCGGATTCTGACTACGTGCCATAGAAACTGTACCACGCTTATGAGAAAGATTTGAAAATTCTGCTGTTAAATCCGGCTTTTCTGAACCACCCATACCCGCACGTGATAAATTAAATTTTTCACTGTCTTTTTTTCCAAACTGCACATCACCAGTTTGAGCCATAAAACCATCAATAACGCGATGAAAAATAACGTTATCATAAGCCCCTTCACGCACAAGCTCCTTAATACGCGCAACGTGACCAGGTGCCAGATCAGCAAGAAATTCAATAACAACTCTTCCCTTTGTTGTTTCAAGAATTAGAGCATTTTCTAGGTCTTTAATTTCGGCCATATGGCTAAACTCCTTCGTTTTATCTATCAGATTGCAAAGTGGCAGCATGAATAACATCAGGATTTTTTACAGATCCATTATTAGTTGTGGTGCCTTTTTTAATTTTATCAACAACATCCATTCCTTCTATGACCTCCCCAACCACAGTATACTGACCATTTAAAAAAGCAGCATCATCAAAACAAATAAAAAATTGAGAATTCGCAGAGTTCGGATCTTGTGCACGCGCCATCCCAACGGTACCACGCTTAAATGGCTGCTTTGAAAACTCTGCTGGTATATTGGGATAATTGGAACCTCCCATACCAACACGTTTAGGATCATAATCTGAGCTGTCTTTTTTTCCAAACTTTACATCACCAGTTTGTGCCATAAACCCCGGAATAACACGGTGAAATACAACCTTGTCGTAAGCACCTTCTCTTGTTAATTTTTTGATTTGTTCCACATGCTTTGGTGCTAAATCTGGGCGAAGACGAATAACCACATCACCATATTTGAGAGATAAAACAAGAACGTTAGAATCATCAATCACATGAGAATCATTTGCTACAGCCCCCAATGAAAAGAAACACAAGAGACATGTCAAAATAGCAAAAATTCTAAGATACATAATCATTTTCTCCTTAAGACTGAAACTTTAACCGCAAAGCTCTCGCAACATTTTCAGGTACAAAAGGTGCCACATCACCTCCCATAGAAGCAATTTGTCGTACCAACGTGGAAGTTATGACGCGTTCAGAAATGCCTGCTGGCAAAAAAACAGTTCGTAATTTGGGCGCTATCACACTATTCATTCCTGCCATTTGCATTTCATAATCAAAATCAGTTCCATCACGTATCCCACGAATAAGAAATGAAGCGCCTATCTCACGAGCCTTATCAATTAAAAGAGTATGAAATGAAATAACCTGTAACCGCTCAGAATCTATATTGAGCAAATTTTCCCCCACTTGGGTAATTAAATCAACACGCTCTTCAAAACTAAAAAGTGGTTTTTTTTTAGCCTGTTCTCCTATAGCCACAACCACCTTATCAGCTAACACAAAACTCCCTTTTAAAATATCAAGATGGCCATTTGTAAAAGGATCAAAGGAACCTGCATAAAGAGCAATTTTCACCATTTTACTCTGTATCCTTCCAAGTAGCTTCTCTTAACACGCATCAACCGTATCAGATTTTTTTTCAGCTTCATCATCTAATTGATTATCATCATCTTCAGATTCAGAAATATGCTCAACCGATACGACTTTTTCCCCTTCAGCTGTATTGAAGATTGTCACGCCTTTAGTTGAACGACCGGTGATACGAATACCATCAACAGGAACACGAATAAGCTGCCCCCCATCTGATACCAACATAATTTGATCTTGTGCCTTTACAGGAAAGGCTGCCACTAATTTACCAATTTCAGCTGTCTTAGATGGGGCTGTTGCACGGATACCTTTACCACCACGCCCAGAAATTCGAAATTCATACGAGGAAGATCGTTTCCCATAACCAAACTCACTCACCGTTAACAGCATCTGTTCACGCGCATGAAGCTCTGCATAACGTTCCTCTGTCAACTCTGTTTCGACTTCTTCGCCCTCTTCATCAAGAGTCACAATATCTTCAGTATCAGCACCAGCAGCACGTCGTTCATTAATCACACGTTTGACATAAGAAGAACGTTCAGCCGATGTAGCCTCAACATGCTCCAAGAGTGTCATCGAAATGACTTTATCACCATTAGCCAAATTAATACCACGAACCCCCACCGAATTACGCCCTACAAAAACACGAACCTCAACAACTGGAAAACGAATACATTGTCCATTCGCCGTTGTCAGCACGACATCATCATCTTCTGTACAAGTTTCAACAGAAAGAATTTCATCTCCTTCTTCATCAAGTTTCATGGCAATTTTTCCATTACGATTCACTTGAACAAAATCTGATAATTTATTACGTCGTACAGTTCCACGTGTTGTTGCAAACATAATATCCAGTTCACTCCAACGCGCTTCATCTTCTGGTAAAGGCATAATGGTTGTTATGCGTTCACCTTGCTGTAAGGGAAGCAAATTAATCAAAGCACGCCCACGCGATTGTGGTGTTCCTAATGGCAAACGCCAAACTTTTTCCTTATAAACAATTCCACGTGAAGAAAAGAATAAAACCGGCGTATGCGTGTTCGCTACAAATAATCGCGTTACAAAATCCTCGTCTTTTGTAGACATCCCAGAACGCCCTTTACCACCGCGACGCTGCGCACGATATGTATTGAGAGGAACACGCTTAATATAACCACTATGACTAACTGTTACCACCATATCTTCTGGTGCAATCAGATCCTCACTATCCATCTCAGCGCTACCAAAGCCAAATACAGTACGTCGAGGCGTTGCAAATTCCTCACGAAGCGCCCTTAATTCATCCTTAACAATACCCATGATACGCACGCGTGAAGACAAAATATGAAGATAATCAGTAATATCGACACCAATTTTATTCAATTCATCCGCAATTTCATCACGCCCAAGTGCCGTCAACCTTTGCAAACGCAATTCTAAAATAGCACGCGCTTGCTCTTCAGATAAATTGTAAGTATTATCCTCATGAATAATATGACGAGGATCATCAATAAGCTTAATTAAAGGTGCCACGTCAGCAGCTGGCCAGCGCCGCTCCATTAATTGTGCGCGTGCGGTCTGCGGATCAGGTGCGTTGCGAATAAGCGCTATAACTTCATCAATATTAGCAACAGCAAGTGCAAGACCAACTAAAACATGCGCACGCTCACGCGCTTTACGCAAAAGATATTTTGTTCGCCGACTGACAACCTCTTCACGGAAAGAAACAAATGCACGCAACATATCTAGCAACGCCATCTGTTCAGGTTTTCCTCCATTCAAGGCAACCATATTACAACCAAAAGAGGTTTGTAATGGCGTATAACGATACAATTGATTCAAAACAATTTCAGCAACAACGTCTTTCTTCAGCTCAATAACCACGCGATATCCATCACGATCAGATTCATCACGCAAATCAGAGATTCCTTCAATACGTTTATCACGCACCAATTCGGCCATTTTCTCAATCATTGTTGCTTTATTAACTTGATAAGGTATTTCACTCACAATGATTGCCTGTCGACCATTGCGAATTTCTTCAATATCAACCTTAGCACGCATGATAATTGAACCACGCCCCGTTTCATAAGCAGAACGGACTCCAGAATGCCCCAGAATAATACCACCCGTGGGAAAATCAGGACCAGGAATAATTTCGATAACTTCATCAAGCGTTATATTTGGATTATCAATCAACGCAATACAAGCATCAACAACCTCACCAAGATTATGGGGAGGAATATTGGTTGCCATTCCCACAGCAATACCACCTGAACCATTGACCAAAAGATTAGGGAAACGCGCTGGTAAGACGACAGGTTCCCGTTCTCGCCCATCATAATTATCCTGAAAATCAACAGTCTCTTTATCAATATCAGCGAGAAGTTCTTCTGAAACCTTTTCTAAACGACACTCTGTGTAACGCATTGCTGCAGGTGGATCACCATCAACAGAACCAAAATTTCCTTGACCATCAATCAACGGATTTCTCAAAGAAAAATCCTGTGCCATACGCACTAAAGCATCATAAATTGAAGCATCACCATGGGGATGAAACTTCCCCATAACTTCACCAACAACACCTGCAGACTTACGATAAGGCTTATTAAAAGAAAGCCCCATTTCATTCATAGCATGAAGAATACGCCGGTGAACAGGTTTAAGACCATCACGCACATCTGGAAGTGCACGCGAAACAATCACGCTCATCGCATAATCAAGGTAGGAGCGTTGCATCTCATCAATAATACTAACGGGTTCAATACCGGTCAGCACATCACGCTCAGGTGGTGGAGTAAGATCGGTCACTTTTTCAAGACTTTCGAATAAAGAATCATTTTACCTCTTATTTATATCGAAAAACACACTAAAAAGCCAATTTTGCCCCTGTAACAAACAAGAAGTTTAACAATAATTTTCAATATATTACTTATTAATATTAAAAGTCATAGAGAAAATAAACAAAACCAACTTCGATGAAAGTTGAAAAACTTAAAACAAACCACAAAAAAGCAATAAAAATACTGCCCTTTAAAAACCATCAAAAAGGGACATCATCATCTAATTTATGTGAAAAACTATCTTCTGCTTGGCTATTATTTTGACCAAAAGCACCTCTTTGACTTGAGCCACTTTCACCAAAACTACCGCTGGCATAACCGCCACCTGCTTGATTCATTCCTTGCATAGAATCTCCTCCACTCGCTCCACGCCCATCAAGCATTTGGAGCTCGCCACGATATTTTTGCAGCACAACCTCTGTTGTATAACGGTCATTACCATTTTGATCTTGCCATTTTCGTGTCTGCAATTGCCCTTCAATGTAAATTTTACTACCCTTTTTTAAATATTGTTCTGCAATTTTAACAAGATTTTCATTAAAAATAACAATACTATGCCACTCCGTTCGTTCTTTTCGTTCATTTGTATTACGATCACGCCAACTTTCTGAAGTTGCAATACGCAAATTTGCCACTTGATCGCCAGAATTCAAGCGACGAATTTCAGGATCTGCACCAAGATTACCAATCAAAATAACTTTATTAAGGCTACCAGCCATCGCATAAACTCCAAATTTTAATCCGCAAAATAATCTTTATTATAGAGTGGTTATTACCATTTTCACCGTATCATTTTATATATACAATTGACCTTCAGTGTGGATTTTGCTACCCTTCCTAAAATGTTTTATCGTATGATTATAGCAAAAGATGATAACAACGCATAGTTTATTCCATCATCAGAAAATAAAAAAATTATCCTCTACGTTTTCTTCCTCAAATTTGTTTTATTAACCCTATGAAAACAGTTAAATAGATTGTAACTTAAACAACAATTTTATTCTCTTGTTAATGCTCAAGCTTTTTACATATGCCAATTACATATGCCAAGGATAAAATATGGCTCCTCAAAAATATATTTCCATTCGCGGTGCCCGTGAACATAACCTCAAAAATATTGATCTTGATCTCCCTCGTGACAAACTGATTGTTATCACAGGACTTTCTGGATCAGGAAAATCATCTTTAGCTTTTGATACAATTTACGCCGAAGGTCAACGTCGCTATGTTGAAAGCCTTTCTGCCTACGCACGGCAATTTCTGGAGGTTATGCAAAAACCTGATGTGGACAGAATAGACGGTCTTTCTCCTGCTATCTCCATTGAACAAAAAACAACAAACCGCAACCCTCGCTCAACGGTAGGAACTGTTACTGAAATCTACGACTATATGCGCCTTCTGTTTGCACGCATTGGCATTCCTCATTCCCCTACTACAGGACTTCCTATTGAAAGCCAAACTATAAGCCAAATGGTTGATCAAATTATGGCATTACCAGAAGGTACACGAGTTTTTATTATGGCGCCTCTGGTGCGAGGACGAAAGGGAGAATATAAAAAAGAGCTAATTGAACTTTTAAAAAAAGGATTCCAACGCGCAAAAGTTGATGGAAAGTTCTACGAAATCCCAGATATTCCTCCTCTTGATAAAAAATATAAACACGACATAGATATCGTCGTGGATCGCATTGTTGTTCATGACAACATTGCCTCTCGCTTAGCAGACAGTATAGAAATCTGTTTACAACTTGCAAATGGCCTCGCAGTCGCTGAAATGGCAGACCACCCCCTGGCACAAAAAGAAACGGCAAAAGAATCTGCCCATAAATCAAAAAATGAAACGCACAAAAGACTTATTTTTTCAGAAAAATTTTCCTGCCCAGTATCTGGATTTTCCATACCCGAAATTGAACCACGCCTATTTTCGTTTAATAATCCTTTTGGCGCTTGTCCACTTTGCGATGGACTTGGCATCAAAAAGACAATAGATCCGACAAAAATTGTACCAAATAAAAACCTTACTTTAGAAAATGGAGCAATTGCACCTTGGTCAAAATCATCTTCACTCTACTATAGCCAAACCTTAGAAGCATTAGGAAAAGTTTATGAATTTAAACTTACGGACAAATGGTGTGTACTTTCTGATGAAGCAAAACACGCTGTCCTTTATGGTACCAAAAAAGAAATCTCCTTTATTTATAAAAATGATTTATCTTCGCATAAAACAACCCAACACTTTGAAGGTATCATCCCTAATATGGAACGACGATGGAAGGAAACTGATTCAACGTGGTTACGTGAAGAAATCGAACATTATATGTCTTCTTCCCCCTGTCCCGCTTGTCATGGTTATCGTTTAAAACCAGAAGCATTAGCTATTAAAATCCATGGAATGCATATTGGGCAAATATCAGAACTATCAATCCTTAAAGCAGATGATTGGTTCGCCAATATTCATCAGTATCTCACGGAAAAACAACGTAATATTGCAGTACGTATTTTAAAAGAGATTCGTGAGCGCTTGGCTTTTTTAAATCATGTAGGACTTGAATACCTCACCTTATCTCGAAACTCGGGAACTCTTTCAGGAGGCGAAAGTCAACGTATCCGATTAGCGTCTCAGATTGGCTCTGGTCTGACAGGTGTTCTTTATATTTTAGATGAACCATCCATCGGTTTACACCAACGCGATAACGAACGCCTTCTAAAAATGCTGCACCACCTGCGTGATCTTGGCAATACGGTTATTGTCGTTGAACATGATGAAGATGCCATTCGCACAGCAGACCATGTGGTTGATATGGGCCCTGCTGCAGGTATTCATGGTGGAGAAGTCATCGCACAAGGTACACCGCAAGAAATTATAGAAAATCCATCTTCTCTCACCGGTCAATACCTTTCAGGAAAAATGGCTATTCAAGTGCCGAAACAACGACGTAAAATATCGAAATCAAAAACACTTAAAGTTATTGGAGCACGCGGAAATAGTCTCAAAAATATTAATGTTCATATTCCTCTTGGAACTTTCACATGCATTACTGGTGTTTCAGGTGGGGGAAAATCAACATTTCTCATTGAAACTCTTTTCAAAGCTGCATCACATCATATCATGGGCAGTCATCACAGCCCCGCAACCTATGACAAAATTGAAGGGCTTGAATTTCTCGATAAGGTCATTGATATCAACCAGTTACCGATTGGGCGTACGCCACGCTCTAATCCAGCAACCTATACAGGAGCATTTACCCCGATACGTGAGTGGTTCGCCGAACTTCCAGAATCAAAAGCCCGTGGTTATAAAGCAGGACGTTTTTCATTTAATGTAAAGGGAGGACGCTGCGAGGCATGTCAAGGTGATGGTGTGATAAAAATTGAAATGCACTTTTTACCTGATGTTTATGTAACTTGCGATGTCTGTCATGGAAAACGCTATAATCGAGAAACGCTGGAAGTCAAATTTAAAGGGCAATCTATCGCCGATATTTTAGATATGACAATCGAAAAAGCAGAGGAATTCTTCCAAGCCATCCCCAGTATTCACAATAAAATGAAAACCCTTATTAAAGTCGGTCTCGGCTATATCAAAGTAGGACAACAAGCCACAACTCTTTCTGGTGGTGAAGCCCAGCGTATAAAGCTCGCCAAAGAACTTTCTCGCAAAACAACAGGACGTACCCTATACATTCTGGATGAACCAACAACAGGTCTGCATTTTTATGATATTTCTAAACTCCTTGAAGTTCTGCATGAGCTTGTTGAGCAAGGTAACACAATCCTGATCATTGAACACAACCTTGACGTTATAAAAACAGCCGACTGGATTATTGATTTAGGACCAGAAGGAGGAGATCGCGGTGGTGAAATTGTTGCTGTTGGGCGTCCTGAAGATATCATTCAGGTTCCGACTTCCTATACGGGAAAGTTTTTAAAAGAGGTCCTGCAACGTCGACCTTTATAAAAGTTTCATTTTTAAAACAGCCTCTATTACAAAATGCGGTACAATAAAATCACGCATCCTTTAAATACATTATTCTTTACAAACAAAGAAAAAAACACATCACACTACACTGCAAGAAAAACTTTGCTTACAACATATTTTGATGACATAATTTTTGACTTTCTGTGTACAAAGTATCTATTGAACAGCGCACAGTTGCCAATATAGTATGATGCAGTCTAAAAGGACAAAATAACGTTGGAGATAATTTCAGCATGAAAAAGATTGAAGCCATCATAAAACCTTTCAAGCTTGATGAAGTGAAAGAAGCACTTCAAAAAATTGGTCTACATGGTATTACCGTAACAGAAGCGAAAGGTTTTGGTCGTCAAAAAGAGCACACAGAGCTTTATCGCGGTGCTCAGTATGTTGTTGACTTTCTACCCAAAGTAAAAATTGAAATTGTTGTTGCCGATGAAAAATTGGAGCAGGCTGTTAATACAATACGTACAGCAGCTCAAACAAAGCATATTGGAGATGGCAAAATATTTGTTTTTTCCATTGATGATGCCATTCATATCGGCACGAACGAAACTGGAATAGATGCCCTTTAAATAAATGAAAAAGTTTCTTACTTCTTTATTTACCTTGCTCTCACATAAGGAAATTAAATATGACAACCGCATCAGATATTATCAAACAGATTGCAGACAACGAAATTCGTTTTGTTGATTTACGTTTTACTGATCCGCGAGGAAAGTTACATCATATCACAATGGATATCGCAGAAATTAGCGAAGATACATTTATTGATGGCGTTATGTTTGATGGTTCTTCAATTGTCGGATGGAAGACAATTAATGAATCTGATATGGTTTTGATGCCAGATCCGGAAACAGCACATATTGATCCTTTTTTTGCACAATCAACTTTAGTCATATTTTGTGATATACTTGACCCAGTTTCAGGAGAATTTTATCGCAGGGATCCTCGCTCTATTGCCAAAAGAGCTGAAGTGTATATGAAATCTCTTGGGATCGGCGATACAATTAATGTCGGTCCAGAGGCGGAATTTTTTATCTTTGATGATGTTCGCTATAAAACGGATCCTTACAATACAGGATTTAAACTCGACTCAAGTGAACTTCCCTCCAATGATGATACGGAATATGAAGTAGGAAACCTTGGACATCGTCCACGAATGAAGGGAGGGTATCTTCCCGTTCCACCTATTGATTCCTGTCAAGACATGCGCTCTGAAATGCTCAGCGCCCTTAAAGATATGGGAGTTCGTGTTGAAAAACACCATCACGAAGTCGCAGCCGGACAACATGAACTGGGCATTCGCTTTGATACACTTGTTCGCGAAGCTGATAAGATGCAAATCTTTAAATATGTTGTACATCAAATAGCAAACAGCTACGGGAAAACAGCAACTTTCATGCCAAAACCAGTTTTTGGTGATAACGGTTCAGGTATGCATGTTCACATATCCATTTGGAAAGATGGAAAGCCAATTTTTGCGGGGAATGAATATGCCGGACTATCAGAAATCTGTCTATTCTTTATTGGTGGTGTCATTAAACACGCAAAAGCAATCAACGCCTTTACCAATCCATCGACAAACTCCTACAAACGTTTAGTTCCAGGTTATGAAGCTCCTGTTCTCTTAGCTTATTCTGCTCGTAATCGTTCTGCATCTTGTCGTATCCCCATGAGTCCTTCACCAAGTTCAAAACGTGTAGAAGTGCGTTTTCCAGACCCAACAGCAAATCCCTATTTAGCATTTGCAGCGCTTTTAATGGCTGGTCTTGATGGAATTAAAAATAAAATTCATCCTGGACACGCTATGGACAAAGATCTTTATGATCTTCCCTTAAAAGAGCTTAAAGAAATCCCTACAGTTTCAGGAAGCTTGCGTGAAGCATTGGAAGCGCTTGATAAGGATCGTAGTTTTCTTAAAGCCGGCGACGTTTTTGACGATGACCAAATTAACTCTTTCATTCAAGTAAAAATGCAAGAAGTTTTACGCTATGAAACAACGCCCCACCCTGTTGAATTTGATATGTATTATTCTATTTAGAACAATAGGTTATTCTTTTTGATTAAAAAATGGGATTAAGAATCACATTTTTGTGAATATCCCTTCCCTTAGAGAGCACAAGTGGCTTTTTGCCAATGTGCTTTTCCTTTATAATTTTGAATAGAATCCACTCAAATGAACAAGGTTTCTGATGCTGCGAATTCGTTCTCTATTTCCTATTTTTTTATGGATTGCCTTTACTTTATCAACAACTCAAGCTTATACGATAACAAATCAAAAGCTTATAGACCTTGAAAAAGCAGCTTTTGCTTATAGCAAAGCCATTCAAGATGCCGATGTAGACGCTATTTTAAATGCCATTCCGCCCCAAATTATTAACAGCTTCACTGCCCAAAAAAAGTTCAGTAAATCACAATTCCAACAAATCATGAAAAGCCAAATGGAATGGCTAGCAAAAAATTATAAAATTGAAAGCATCCACATTGACCAAAAACAAAAACGCGAAGGAGAACTTGATAATGGGATCCCTTATTTTGTTATACCTGTAGAATTTGTCACAACCACAAACTCTGGAAAAAAGTGTTCTATTCAAACTGAGATTATTGCCCTTCTTGACAATGACAAGTGGTATTTCATTCGTGGAAATGACGAAGCAATCTTAAATATCACCAGTGAAGCATTTCCTGGACTTGAAAAAATAAAAACCAATCCACAGAAAGTCACAAAAATATTATGATTAAAGAAAATGGTGCGCCCAGTAAAAAAGATTACTCTGACCAACAACATGATTGTTTATGAACAAATCGTCGTGACTGTAGCAGCAGAAATGAATTCATTTTTCTTATGAGCACGACGCACCATTGCTTCTTCATCTGTGCCCCATTGCTCCATCATCCAATTTTCATCTAAATGGGCAATATCCCAGGCGTGATCTACATCAATTTGTCTTGCAGCAACAGCCAGAGCAATCAGTGCTGATCCTGTTAAAGTTGTCATCGCGTGAACTGCAGCAAGCATATAAGGAGACTGAATTTTCCGTAAATAGTTGCTTACCGCTTGAATAGCTTCTGATGATTGTTCAATATGCATAAGCCCTTCCGTCAAATGAAAATGAGTACCAAACTTTTTTTCTGCCCAGTCCAATAAGGGATCCCACTGTTCACATTGTCTCTGTACCAATTCCTGAGGTGTTTGTGCACGATAAAAGATCATATCACATGCGACAAAACGTAATAAATCTTCAAAAACAACCTGCATATCATCAGCTATACCATCAATAACAGTGTTAACAAGACGCGTCATAGGCATTTTTACTGGATCAATAACTTGCTTTTGGCTTTCAAACTCTCGTACAATGAATGTAGCAAATGCATCTGTTGGTACAAGAAAGTGACGCTTTGCCGGTGTTTTTACTGGCAAACCATCCAGTAATATAGAAAAGCCTCCTTCTTCACGCAACGTTTTCACCTCTTTATAAAATCGTTTGGATAGTGGTTGGCATGAAAGCTTTTGTGTATTCTGAACAGAGTGATTATTCTTAAATGACACATCAAAATGATCCAAAATTTCACGCATATTATTTTACCTCTGATATTTCCAATAAATAGGCCATTTTCCTAAAGAAAAATCTACATAAATTTTTTATGCAATAAATTTGCTAAAAGCTATCAACCACAACCATACCAATCGATGATACAATTTAGAGGAAGCAGTTTTTATATCTATAATATTTTATATCTATAATAAAAGTGATCCCCTGAATAAGAAATCATACATAATGAAGCAAAAGAGTTGAAAAAGTTTTTTCATTATTCTGTCTCATCATCATTTTCACTAAAAGCCAACAAATTAAAGCTTTGTACCATATGAGGAGGTAAAGGTGCGACAATATCCAATATTCCCCCAGAAGGATGAGGAATACGAATACGACGCGCATGAAGATGAAGACGATTTTGAATTCCCCCTGGTAATGCCCAATTACTATCAGAAAAAAAATATTTTGAATCGCCAATAATAGGATGCCCCATATGAGCGGCGTGCACACGGAGCTGATGTGTTCTACCCGTATAAGGTTCCATTTCAAGCCATGAAAGAGCTCTCCCTCGATTATCCAAAACACGATAATAGGAAACTGCATGGCTAGAATCTGGTTCTCCATGTTCACAAACGCGCATTTTATCGCCCTCTGTAGTCATTTCTTTAACCATCCATGTTGAAATTCTATCCTGCTTTTTTTTAGGCACTCCCCGCACCAATGCCCAGTAGATCTTTTTCGTTTCCCTTTCTCTAAAAGCAGCAGTTAAAGCCTGTGCTGCTCCTCTCGATCGTGCAACAATAAGAACACCTGATGTCTCACGATCAAGGCGATGAACTAAACGCGGTTTTTCACCTTTTTTGTTACGCCATGCCTCAAGCATACTATCAACATGGCGCGTTAAACCAGAACCACCTTGTACAGCTAAACCAGCAGGTTTATTAAAAACAAAAACCTTTGGGTCCTCATAGAGCAGCATTTTTTTTAAAACCGTTCCATCATCCTGTCCCCGAAGTGTTTTATTCGTTACCGTTGCAGGAAAACTTTCCTTATCATGAATAGGTAGAGGTGGAACACGAACCACTTGCCCCATGAGAAGACGTGTATCGGCTTTAACACGCCCACCATCAACACGTATCTGTCCAGAACGCAACAGTTTCTGTAAATATCCAAATCCAAGTCCTGGATAATAAACTTTAAACCAGCGATCTAAACGCATTCCGCTTTCGTCTGCTTCAATTTTTTTTATTTTCACGCCTGCCATAAAAATTCCTTTGCCAAGTAATTTTATTATCCCATTTTACAGCTTATTTTTATAAATAAAAAATTGACATCTTCTAGAATAGAGCGAAACTTATCACACCATATTACAGTTCGTATCCAAAATTGCATTTTCTTATGACACAAATTTTATTAGCCCAATACGAAGAGATTATAAGAATCGATAATTTATATTTGCAATAATTGGTGGAGATGATCACCTGTGTCTTTATTGAAAACCTATACTCGTGTCCTCACTTATCTCCACAAAGAAAAAAATACATCCGTCTTGATTTGTACTGCAAATATTATTTTAGCTATTATTACCATTGCAGAACCTATTTTATTTGGACGTGTCATTGACTCTATTGCAGAAAAATCCGGTATTGTCCTTACGCTCACAATTTGGGTATGTTTTGGTCTTTTTCATATTATCTCTTATGTCCTTATTGCTCGCAGTGCTGATCGCTTAGCTCATAGACGTCGCCTAGCTGTTTTAACCGAATCTTTTGAACGCGTTATTGCAATGCCTTTAATCTGGCATCAACAACGCGGCACATCTCATGTTCTTCATACAGTGTTGCGTGCTGTTGACTCTATGTCAACCATATGGCTTGATTTTATGCGCCAACATCTCTCAACTCTTGTCGCATTATTCATTCTTATACCTATTGCCTTTCACATGAATTGGCGCCTTTCAACGGTTTTAGTTATACTCGCCATCATTTATACATTGATTACACGTTTAGTAATGCAAAAAACGAAAGATGGACAAGCTGCTGTAGAGTGTTATCATCATAATCTTTTCAAACATATCAGCGATTCAATTACGAACGTTTCCATTGTACAAAGCTACAGCCGAATAAAAGAAGAAACTTCTATTTTACATCAACATACAAACGACCTTATTAAAGCACAAAATCCTGTTCTTAACTGGTGGGCTCTTGCAAGTGGTTTAAACCGAATGGCTTCCACCATTTCAATTGTTTGCGTCCTTCTCCTTGGAGCTTTCTTTGTAGCCAGAAATCAATTACGTGTCGGTGAAGTCGTTGCTTTTGTAGGTTTTGCACAATTAATGATTAGTCGTCTGGATCAAATGAGTGGTTTTATTAATTTAGCTGCATCTTCACAAGCAAAGCTACAAGAATTCTTTGCAATGGAGGACTCAACCCTTCACATCCATGAACCTGAAAAACTACCTTGTCTCAAAAATGTTAAGGGTACCATACAATTTCATCACGTTACTTATAAATTTCCAGATTCTTCTCAAGGTGTTTTTGACATTTCCTTTAAAGTTAAAGCAGGGCAAACTGTTGCAATCGTAGGACAAACAGGGGCAGGAAAGACAACATTAATCAATTTATTGCAACGTATATACGACCCCACATCTGGACATATCTCCATTGATGGAATCGATATACGCTCTATTAATCGTGAATCTTTACGCAATTCTTTAGCAACAGTATTTCAGGATGCTGGCCTATTTAACCGCAGTATTCATGACAATATCTCTATAGGAAGAAAAAGTGCAACAGATGAAGAACTTTATGAAGCAGCAAGAATAGCAGCTGCTCATAACTTTATTCTAAAAAAAGCGGACCGTTACAACACAATAATTGGCGAGAGAGGTTCTCAATTATCAGGTGGAGAAAAACAACGAGTAGCAATCGCACGCGCTGTTTTAAAAAATGCTCCCATTCTTATTCTAGATGAAGCAACAAGCGCTCTTGATGTAGAAACAGAAGCACGTGTTAAAGATGCTCTTGATCACATAAGCCATAACCGTACCACCTTTATTATAGCACATCGTCTTTCAACAATACGAAATGCTGATATTGTGCTCTTTTTAGAACAAGGTCATTTAGTTGAAAAAGGAAACTTTCAAGAATTAATCAATAAAGGTGGTCGTTTCTATAAATTATTAAAAACCAGCGGTTTAACAATCAATCAATCAACAATAAAAGAAGAAGATAAAAACGTAATTCCTTTGCAAAAAGCCCTCGCTTCATAGTGATAATACTCTGGCTTTAAGTAAATTTTAAATACACAAAACCGTCTTTCTTTAAAAGATTGCGGGTTTGATGACATACAAATAGCCAAAAATTACCCTTCAAGAGCAGATTTTAACGCTATAAGCGCCTCTTCAGCCTTATTTCCTTCAGGCCCCCCAGTTTGCGCCATATCAGGACGACCACCACCACCCTGACCACCAAGAACACCTGAAACAATACGCACTAAATCAACAGCATTTAACTTATTCGTTAAATCATGCGTCACACCAACAACAGCGCTTCCCTTACCATCCTCTGATACACTGATAAAAGCAACCACCCCAGATCCAATCTGTTTTTTTCCGGAATCCGCGAATGCTTTAAGATCTCGCGGTAAAATATTGCTTACAACACGTCCCATAAAAGGCATGCCATTGATGATAGTAATATCTTCTTGATCACCTTGTATCGCCCCACCACTCAG
This sequence comes from Bartonella silvatica, assembly GCF_040545155.1. Classification (NCBI taxonomy): domain Bacteria; kingdom Pseudomonadati; phylum Pseudomonadota; class Alphaproteobacteria; order Hyphomicrobiales; family Bartonellaceae; genus Bartonella; species Bartonella silvatica. Next base: position 21,564 of record NZ_JBEPLI010000012.1, on the reverse strand, counting down.
TACCATTTTCTTGCGCACATCACTCAACTCTTTTTCAAGTTTACGGCGATCATCAAGCAAAATTTGAATTCGTTCTTCTACATCATGAGCAGAAGCTTTTAAAAAATCAGCAATGTTACGGATACGCTTATTTTGACGCGTAAGATAAAGACGCGCTTCTGTACCTGTTAGAGCTTCAATACGGCGCACTCCAGCGGCTACAGAACTTTCAGAAACAATATGAATCAAACCAATATCGCCAGTTCTTTCCACATGTGTGCCTCCACAAAGCTCAACTGACCAAGGCTTATTTCCCTGTTCAAATGGCATCCCCATCGAAACAACGCGTACTTCATCACCATACTTTTCACCAAAGAGTGCCATTGCTCCTTCAGAAATTGCATCATCCACATGCATAAGACGTGTTATGACCTCACTATTTTGCAAAACAATCTCATTGGCGATATCTTCTATCTTACTCAATTCTTCCAAAGAAACAGATTTTGGATGAGAAAAGTCAAAACGCAACCGATCCGGTAATACAAGAGACCCCTTTTGTGCAACATGATTCCCCAACACTTGACGTAAAGCTTCATGTAATAAATGGGTCGCAGAATGGTTTGCACGAATTTTTTTACGGCGAACAGCATCCACGGTTAATTCTACACAATCAGATATCTTTACCTGACCAGACTTCACTTCCCCAATATGAATAAAAACCCCATCAGCCTTTTTCTGGGTATCATGCACGTCAAAAACAAAATTTTCACCAAAAATGATACCACGATCACCAATTTGCCCACCAGATTCACCATAAAAAGGTGTCTGATTCACAACAAGAATGGCTTTCTGCCCTGCAGAAATACGATCAACGGGTTTGCCATCACACACGAGCGCTGTAATAATACCTGCAGCGTTTTCTGTCTCATAACCCAAAAACTCTGTTGTTCCCACTTGCTCACGAATAGAAAACCAAATTGCTTCTGTGACAATTTCACCAGAACCAGACCAATTGGCACGCGCTTCCTCTTTCTGACGCTCCATCGCTTTATCAAAAGCATCAACATCAACAGATATTCCACGACGCCGCAGAACATCTTGTGTTAGATCAAGAGGAAAACCATAAGTATCATAAAGTTTAAAAGCAACTTCACCATTTAAACGCTCCCCTTCTTTAAGATGTGAACTTTCTTCATTCAACAAACCAAGTCCCCGCTCAAGAGTTTTACGAAAACGGGTCTCTTCTAATTTCAAGGTTTCTGAAATTAAAGAATCAGCACGCACCAATTCAGGATAGGCTTGCCCCATTTCGCGGATCAAAGCAGGTAAAAGACGCCACATTAAGGGTTCTTGAGCACCAAGAAGATGCGCATGCCGCATAGCACGGCGCATAATACGACGTAGAATATACCCCCTTCCCTCATTAGAAGGAAGAACACCATCAGCAATCAAAAATGCACATGAGCGAAGATGATCTGCAATCACACGATGACTTGCAACAAAATCTCCCGTCGCCTCAACCCCTGTTATCTCTTGTGATTCATGAATCAATGTACGAAAAAGATCAATATCATAATTATCGTGAACTCCCTGTAAAACAGCAGCAATCCGCTCTAATCCCATCCCTGTATCAATAGAAGGATGAGGCAATTCAACGCGCTCTCCTTTATTCACCTGCTCATATTGCATGAAGACAAGATTCCAAATCTCAATAAAGCGATCACCATCTTCTTCTACACTTCCAGGCGGTCCCCCAAAAATTTTATCACCATGATCATAAAAAATCTCTGAACAAGGACCACAAGGACCTGTATCTCCCATTGCCCAAAAATTATCAGCCGTAGCAATATGAACAATTTTTTCGTCTGGAAGTCCTGAAATTTTACGCCATAACTCAGCAGCAACATCATCACTATGATAAACTGTCACCAACAATTTATCTTTTGGAAGACAAAATTCTTTTGTTAATAGATTCCATGATAAAAAAATGGCTTCTTCTTTAAAATAATCACCAAAAGAAAAGTTACCGAGCATTTCAAAAAATGTATGATGGCGTGCTGTATAGCCAACATTGTCAAGATCATTGTGTTTTCCACCTGCACGAACACATTTTTGCGCTGTTGTCACCTGTTTACAGATAGGCTGTTCTAATCCAGTAAAAATATTTTTAAACTGCACCATTCCTGCATTTGTAAACATGAGTGTAGGATCATTACGTGGTACAAGTGGACTAGAAGGGAGAATCTTATGCCCATTCAAATGAAAATAATTAAGAAAAGCTGACCGTATGCTATTAACGCTATTCATATCAACACCTGTAGAATACAGTACAAAGCCATAAGAGCAATCCCCCCTAAACATACTTTTTTCTATGCTTAGGTCACTTTAATAAAAAGTGGAATATTTGCTCAAGAAACTTTAGAAATAAACGACCTTATATAAAAAAAACTCTAACCAATAAAAACAGAAAAATCTAAAATGAGGGCATCATATTGAAATATATATTCCCTCAAATTGCTTCATCACTTTCTGTATTTTCCACCCCTGCATTTTCTAATAATTCAACCGCAATCAAACCAGCATTTTGACGTAAGGCCGTTTCAATTTCTGTCGCTATTTCCACATGTTCACGTAAAAACTGCTTGGCATTTTCTCGCCCCTGTCCCAAACGTTGAGAATTATAAGAAAACCATGAGCCAGATTTTTCTACGATGCCAACTTTAACACCCAAATCAATCAACTCACCTAATTTGGAAATACCTTCACCATAAATAATATCAAACTCAACCTGTTTAAATGGAGGCGCCAATTTATTCTTGACCACCTTAACACGTGTCTGATTTCCAACAACCATATCCCGATCCTTAATGGATCCAATGCGACGAATATCCAAACGAACCGAAGCATAAAACTTTAGGGCATTCCCCCCTGTTGTTGTTTCAGGAGAACCAAACATCACACCAATTTTCATGCGAATTTGATTAATAAAGATTACCATACAGTTAGAGCGAAAAATAGAAGCTGTTAACTTCCGTAATGCTTTACTCATCAACCGTGCCTGCAATCCAGGTAAAGCATCACCCATTTCACCATCAATTTCTGCACGTGGTGTTAAAGCCGCTACGGAGTCAACAACCAGAACATCAACAGCACCAGAACGAACCAATGTTTCTGTAATTTCCAACGCCTGTTCACCAGTATCCGGCTGAGAAATGAATAAGTTTTCTAAATCAACACCAAGCTTACGTGCATAAATAGGATCAAGAGCATGCTCTGCATCAATAAAAGCACAAACCCCACCAGTTTTCTGTGCCTCAGCAATAGCATGAAGAGCCAATGTTGTTTTTCCAGAACTTTCTGGTCCATAAATTTCAACAATACGCCCCTTCGGTAACCCACCAACACCCAAAGCAATATCCAAAGATAATGAACCTGTTGGCACTGTTTCAATTTCAACAACCTGCTCTTTTTGCCCAAGACGCATAATCGAGCCTTTACCGAAAGAACGTTCAATTTGTGAGAGAGCAGCATCGAGCGCTTTTGTTTTATCCACGATTCTATCCTTAATCGATTTATATAATGCAATCTTCAGTATACATTGTTACTTTAACTTAACCAAAGTCTTGAGTTTAAATTTTTACAGACTCTTCTTATCCTTACATACCGATAATGTTTCATGACCAATGACAAAAGAATTTTTCGTTCCTTAGCTTATGGCACAAAGTACACTTCAATAAAACACCATCTTATAAAGAAAAAGAACTGAATACACTTATACCTTTCCTCTAGAAAAGAAACAATTTAATTTTCCATACAAAGCTCTTCTCATGCCCCTTTGTCAATACTTACGAGACATATCTTTTAAGCAATCCTCGATGATCGATTATTACAATGACCATCCATCAAAACCACTAGATACCATACACAACTGAAATCAAAAATACAAAATAACCGACGAATGAAAGCAAAATAAACGTTCTTTTTAAATTACATTTTAAGCAACTATAAATTTTGAGATAAAAAAGATTCTTACTCTCTCAAAAAAAATAACACGGATTGAAGCTATAATCTAAACTGTTAACAGTATCATTATTACATAACTGAATCACTTTAAGAATGACAAGAAATTTATCTCAACCACACTTTATTTTTAAGTCGCACGTTTTTTACGCAACTGCTTCCACCATTCAAGACGCTTTATAATTTCACGCTCAAAACCACATTCTCGCGGTTTATAGTAACTTTGACGCCCAAGTTTTTCAGGAAAATATTCTTGCCCTGAAAAAGCATCTGGTTCATCATGGTCATAACGGTAGCCAAAACCATAGCCTTCTTTCTGCATAAATTTTGTAGGCGCATTAAGGATGTGCTTAGGAGGAGGTAAAGAACCACTTTTACGTGCGCAATGCATAGCTGCTTTATAAGCGAGATATGTAGCATTTGATTTTGGTGCAGTTGCAACATACAAACATGCTTGCGTCAAAGCCAACTCTCCCTCTGGCGATCCTAAATAATCATAAGCATCCTTCGCAGCATTACAAATGACAAGAGCCTGAGGATCTGCCAAACCGACATCTTCGACAGCCATACGAACCAATCTTCGCCCAATATAAAGAGGATCTTCACCAGCATCAAACATACGTGCTAAATAATAGAGAGCAGCGTCAGGATCAGATCCACGAACTGATTTATGTAACGCTGAAATGAGGTTATAATGACCATCTCGTCCTTTATCATAAATCGGTGCACGACGCTGAATAATATCCTGCAAAGAGTGAGAATCGAATATCTCGCCCTCTCGTGCAGCACACCAAACTTCCTCTGCCAATGTTAACGCTGCTCGTGCATCACCATCAGACATCCCTATTAAAACTTCCCTAGCACCATTATCCAAAGGAAGAGGCTTTCCTTCCACTTCTTCAGCACGTTTCAAAAGCATCTCCAAACTTTCGCTGTCATGTGAAAGAAATGACAAAACACGTGCACGAGAAAGAAGCGCAGCATTAAGTTCAAATGAAGGATTTTCTGTAGTTGCCCCTATAAGAATAATAGTGCCATCTTCTATAACAGGAAGAAAACTATCTTGCTGCGCGCGATTAAACCGATGAATTTCATCGACAAATAAAAGCGTTTGGCTTCCAGACATAAAACGCATCTGAGCCGCTTCAAAAATTTTCTTTAGCTCAGAAACTCCAGTAAAAATAGCAGAAACTTGCTCAAAAGCGAATTTTGTTTCAGTTGCTAACAAGCGCGCAACTGTTGTTTTTCCTGTACCTGGAGGTCCCCAAAAAATCATAGAACCAACTGAGCCAGCTGCCAGCATACGCGAAAGCATCCCCATCTCTCCAAGCAAATGATTTTGTCCCATTACATCATTGAGAGAACGAGGACGTATTCTTTCTGCAAGAGGACGTTTTTTATTAACTTGGTGATCAAAAGAGGCGGTAAAAAAATCTTTATTCAAAAAAAACCTCAACGAATAAACTGGCGAATATACATACCATCACGTTCATATTCCAATTGCCACATATTTGAGTGAGCTTGCCTCAGAATCTTTTTTAACTGACTAACTGTTTGCACTTTATGTCCATTAATAACACGTAAAATATCTCCAGAGCGAAAAATTCCTGCAGCATTACTCATTTCATCAACATTGCTAATCACAACACCTTTTGCAGATATAGGAAGATGAAAACGCCGACTATTTTGCGGTGTTAAATCTAACACTTCAGCACCAGAAAGAGGACCTTCATCAAGAATTTTTTCAGATTGCAAAAATGCAGATTCTGATATCGACGAAACCATGAGTTTTGTCTTTAAAGTTTTTCCACTTCGTAGATATTCTAAATCAAGATTGTTCCCAGTACCAGCTGTCATTAAACGATATCCAAGACCATCTGGACTATCAACACGCACCCCTTGCAAACTTAAAATAACATCACCTACTTTCAAACCAGCTTTGGCAGCAGGACTATCCTTAATAACTTCAATGACAAGAGCACCATAAGGACGTTCTAAACCTAAACCACCCGCAATATCAGGAGTAACATTTTGAAAAGATGCCCCAATATAAGGTGGTACAAAATACTGCCCGCCGGCTCTAACAGTATCGAGCATTACTTTTACAAGATTTGCTGGAATAGCAAAACCAATCCCGACAGAACCACCTGAACGTGAATAAATAGCTGTATTAATCCCAATTAATTGTCCTTTCATATCAACCAAAGCTCCACCAGAATTCCCTGGATTAATGGCAGCATCTGTTTGAATAAAAAAGTCAAAATCAGAAATACCAACACGTGTACGTGCTTGTGCTGAAACAATACCACTTGTAACCGTTTGACCAACACCAAAAGGATTACCAATTGCTAAAACAAGATCACCAACCTCAACGGCATCAGAATCTCCCAGAGGAAGAACAGAAAACTGCGCACCCTTTGCATCAACTTCAAGCACAGCAATATCCGTTGCTTCATCCTTTAACATAACCTTACTTTCAAACTCCCGCCCATCTGAAAGAGCAACTTTAATTTCACTTGCATTCTTAATAACGTGGTAATTCGTAACAATCAAACCACGCGAATCAACAATCACGCCAGACCCTAAAGAAGATTGCTTACGGACAGGTCGATTACCTTGAAAATGACTAAAAAATTGTTCAAAAAATGGATCACCCTCAAAAGGCGAACGCGCTCTAATTTGCCGAGCCGCATAAATATTGACAACAGATGGAATCGTCTTTTTCACTAAGGGAGCAAATGAAAGAGTAATTTCTTTTTGTGTTTGCGGAACTTGAGCACACGCATAGTGAAAAGGTATCTGTGCCAGAATAGCAAAAAAAATCCAAGCCCCAAAAGAATATCTCATTACTCACTCCTTAAAAGTAACTCACTTTATAATATTCATAGAACAAATTTTCTGGATCTCCCACCATCTAAGAACTTTTATTCGTATTTATAATGAAGGAGAAAAACAAATATTTGAACCATAAATACTATAAAACTAAAATAATTCAATATATTATAATTTCCTGTCAGTATTTATGTTCTATTGAACAAGAGCAAACTTTGAAATGCTCATTAAAAAAACCGCCCAAAAAGGCGGCTTCCCAAAGTTTAAAAGAAAAACACTCCACATTTATGAAGACGCTTCTTTTTGATTTTCAACACTTTCCGCACGCATACGATCAACAGCACCCTTTGCATCAATATTACGATCAACAAACTCTATAACAGCCATAGGAGCATTATCACCAGTACGAAAGCCTGCTTTCATAATACGCAAATATCCACCGTTACGAGATGCATAACGTAATGCAAGCGTATCAAATAACTTTGCAACTTTTTCTGTATCACGGAGGGCTGCAATTGCTTGTCGACGCGCATGCAACCCACCACGTTTACCAAGAGTTACCAATTTTTCAACGATAGGACGAATTTCCTTAGCTTTTGGAAGTGTTGTCACAATTTGCTCATGCTCAATTAACGAAGCTGCCATATTAGCAAACATCGCTTTACGGTGACTAGCAGTCCGGTTCAACTTGCGACCTGAATAACTATGGCGCATGAACTTTCTCCTTAAATTTTAAACTTCAATACTGATCTTCATAACGCTTGGCAAGATCATCAATGTTTTCAGGGGGCCATGCAGAAATTTCCATACCAAGGTGCAATCCCATACATGCCAAAACCTCCTTAATCTCATTTAATGACTTTCGCCCAAAGTTTGGTGTCCGAAGCATCTCTGCTTCTGTTTTCTGAATAAGATCACCAATATAAACGATATTATCATTTTTAAGACAATTTGCCGAACGAACTGAAAGTTCCAATTCATCCACTTTTTTGAGAAGTGCCGGATTAAAAGAAAGATCGGAATCAGACTCTTCAACCACTTCTTTCTGAGGTTCCTCAAAATTAATAAACAACGACAATTGATCTTGAAGAATACGCGCTGCAAAAGCAACAGCATCATCTCCACTAACAGCACCATTTGTTTCAATAGTAAGCGTCAACTTATCATAATCAAGAACCTGCCCCTCACGTGTGTTCTCTACCTTATAAGAAACCTTACGAATAGGTGAATAAATGCTATCAACAGGAATAAGACCTATCCGCGTGTCATCAACATAATTGCGATCAGACGGAACATATCCCTTACCTGTATTAACAACAAACTCCATACGAATCTCAGCACCTTCATCAAGAGTACAAATCACATGCTCCGGATTAAGAACTTCCATATCTCCAACAGTACTGATATCTCCAGCCTTTACAACACCGGGTCCCTCTTTATAAATAACGACACGTTTAGGTCCCTCTTCCTCCATACGAAGGGCAATTTCTTTTATATTAAGAATGATATCTGTGACATCCTCACGAACACCTGGAATTGATGAGAATTCATGCAAAACACCATCAATCTGTACCGCGGTAATCGCAGCACCACGAAGAGATGATAATAAAACACGACGAAGTGCATTCCCCAAAGTCAAGCCAAATCCACGTTCAAGAGGTTCTGCAATTACACTAACAACATTCGGATTATCATGGGTAAAAAACTCAACTTTATTGGGTTTAATTAGTTCCTGCCAGTTTTTCTGGATCATATTTTTATTCCCGTTCTTTAGTTCCGCTACCATCCAATCGTAACGGCCAATGTGAACATCAGAGTAGTCTCTGACAACAAAAAAACAATACCCAAATTAAACGCGCCGTCTTTTCCGCGGACGACATCCATTATGAGGAATTGGTGTGACATCACGAATGGATGTAATAACAAAACCAACGGCTTGCAGCGCACGCAAAGCAGACTCACGACCGGACCCAGGACCACAAACCTCAACTTCCAGTGAACGCATACCATGCTCTTGTGCTTTTCTAGCACAATCTTCTGCAGCCACCTGAGCCGCAAAAGGTGTAGATTTTCGCGACCCCTTAAATCCCTGAGCACCTGCAGATGACCAAGCAATTGTATTCCCTTGAGCATCCGTAATGGTAATCATTGTATTGTTAAATGTTGAATTGATATGTACAACACCTGATGAAATATTTTTACGCTCGCGACGACGAACACGTGTGGCTTCCTTTGCCATAACTTCCCTTTCAACGATCTCTCCACTGCCGTAACTCCAGCAGCTCCACCTCTCTCCCCCTTATAGAAAAACATCAACAAGAGAGAGAAATAAAACTCTTTCTTCAAAAAAGCATTCTACTTTTTCTTACCAGCAATTGCCTTAGCCGGCCCTTTACGGGTACGCGCATTTGTATGTGTACGCTGACCACGGACAGGCAAAGAACGACGATGACGTAGACCACGATAACAACCGAGATCCATCAAACGCTTAACATTCATAGCAACTTCACGACGAAGATCACCCTCAACTTGATATCCTTGATCTATTGCTTCACGAATTTGCAACACTTCCGCATCCGAGAGTTCATGCACACGACGCCCTGCAGGGATACCAACCTTTTTAGTAATTTCTTGAGCAAATTTTGGTCCAATCCCGTGGATATATTGAAGCGCAATAATTACACGCTTATTCGTCGGGATATTGACGCCAGCAATACGAGCCACGTCCACTCTCCTTAATTATGTTGACAACAAACTATAAAATACCTGATGTACCTTACAGAAAAATGATCCGGCATAAACATATTCCGAACCCTATTACTTTCTTGAAATAAATTAAAGCTTTTTTGATAGATTTTACCGAAAAAGTCAATAGTTTTCATTTATTTCTAAAAAAAATCCTTATTGAAAAAAACTTCTAATTGCATGCGACACATCATTAACATCCATCATCCCATCAACGATCTTTAATATCCCCTTCTCTGAATAAAACTCCGATAAAGGAATCGTTTTCTCACAATATTCTTCTAATCGCTTTGCAAAAGAAATAGGATTATCATCTGAACGCACTTGACCGCCAGCAGCGGCTGTTTCCATAACACGCTTTTTCATTCTTTCAATCAACGCATCTTTATCAACGTTCAACTCGATAACAGCGTCAAGTTTCATATTTTTCGATTGAAGATTTTTTTGCAACGCCTCTGCCTGACTCACGGTTCGCGGATATCCATCCAATATAAAACCGTTTACACAATCACTTTCATCAATCCGATCTGATACGATTTGATTAACAATGGCATCCGAAACCAAAGCACCAGAACTTATAGTCGCCTTCGTTAATTGACCAATCTCTGTTTCTCTAGACATAACCTCACGCAACATATCCCCTGTCGACAATTGAGGAATATTATATTCCTCTGTCAATATTTTAGCTTGCGTACCTTTTCCAGCACCAGGAGGACCTAAAAGAACAATTCTCATCGATTTCTTTTACCTCCACGAAGCTTTGACTTTTTAATCAACCCTTCATATTGGTGAGCAACAAGATGTCCTTGAATTTGAGCAATCGTATCAAGTGTAACCGTAACAACAATCAACAGAGATGTTCCCCCAAGATAAAAAGGAACCTGTAGAGCAGATATCATAAACTCAGGTAACAAACAGACCAAAATGATATAAGCGGCCCCCACAACGGTAATACGCGTCAAAACATAATCAATATATTCAGCCGTACGCTCACCAGGACGAATTCCAGGAATAAAACCAGAATGCTTTTTCAATTGATCTGCTGTATCACTTGGATTAAACACAATCGCTGTATAAAAAAAGCAGAAAAATGCCATCAAAAATGCATAAACAATCATATAAAGCGGTTGTCCATGACCAAGAGAATAAGAAACAGCCTGAATCCATTGTGGCATTTTATCAGAAAAATTATTAATAGTTGCAGGCAACAACAACAAAGATGAAGCAAAAATGGGCGGTATAACACCAGCAGTATTCAATTTTAAGGGAAGATGCGACATATCACCTTGAAAAATCTGGTTACCAACCTGACGTTTTGGATACTGAATAAGAATTCTCCGTTGCGCACGCTCTATAAAAACAATAAGCCCAATAACAAAAACCGCCACAAGAACGATTACGATTAATAAAAAAGTTGATAAATCAGCCTGACTATGCGCAGTCAAAAGTTGAGCAAAAGTAGAAGGAAGATTCGCTACAATTCCTGTAAAAATAATCAGAGAGACTCCGTTACCAACACCACGAGACGTAATTTGCTCACCAAGCCACATGAGAAACATCGTTCCACCAACAAGCGTAATAACAGAAGAAATACGAAACATAAGACCTGGCTCCAAAACTATTTGAAGTCCTGTTCCTATACCCGTCTCAAGCGCAACCGCAATACCAAATGCTTGCAGAACAGCCAAGACAACTGTCACATAACGTGTATATTGATTAATAATCTTACGACCTGTTTCACCTTCTTTTTTGAGAGCTTCCAAAGAAGGAATAACGGACGTGAGCAATTGCACAATAATCGACGCCGATATATAAGGCATGATTCCCAATGCAAAAATTGCCATACGCCCAACAGCACCCCCAGCAAACATATTAAACAATCCTAAAACACCAGATGCATGATGTTCAAACGTTTGCCGTAAAGAATCGATGTTAATACCAGGAAGAGAAATATAAGTACCAAAACGATAGACAAGAAGCGCAGCCAGAGTAAACCAAATGCGTTTTTTCAATTCAGTTGCACGTGAAAAAGTACCCAAATTTATATTGGAAGCAAATTGCTCTGCTGCTGACGCCATAAAACCTCTCCACACTACACTTCAGTTTTTAAATAACAGAAGTATAACCCTAAAATTTACATTATCACACACAAATAAATACAAAAATTAAATTATTCTCCACAAAAGAAATCCTATCCCCCATTACTTATATCCCAAAACTACTGAACAGAATCAAGCAAAACAACCTGACCACCAGCTTTTTCAATTTTAAGACGAGCAGCCCCAGATACCCCAGAAACATGAACTATAATTTTTGATTTCAACTCACCATCAGAGAGAAGGCGCACGCCATCCTTAACAGAACGAATAATACCCACCTCTTTTAAAACAGTCGTATCAATAGGTGCTTCAAGATTTAACTTACCCGCATCAATCGCCAATTGAATACGTCCCAACGAAACTTCATTATAAGTTTTAGAAAAAAAGTTTTTAAATCCACGTTTAGGCAAACGGCGATAAATGGGCATCTGCCCACCCTCAAAACCATTAAGAGAAACACCCGAACGCGATCTCTGTCCCTTTACACCACGACCAGAAGTCTTACCGATACCAGAACCAACACCACGCCCAACACGTTTACGATTCTTTATTGCACCCTCACGATCACACAGCTCATTGAGTTTCATATTTTACACTCCTGCAACCTTAACCTTCATCGACAACACGAACAAGATGCCGAACTTTAGCAATCATACCCCGTACACAAAGCGTATCTTCTAAAACACGCCGCTTCCGCATTTTATTTAGCCCAAGCCCCTTCAAAGTTGCGCGCTGTATCTGTGAGCTGCGAATAGAACTTCCAATCTGTTCTACCGTCACAGTTTTATTATTCTGAGATTTTTTCTGAACCATTTCCTAATTCCTCTTCTGATAATCTCAGAAATTATCCTTCCGCATCGACCAAATGCCGACGACGAGCCTGTAAAGTCGAATATTTTATACCACGCTGAGCAGCAATATCTCTAGGATGCATTTGATTCTTTAGCGCATCAAATGTTGCACGCACCATGTTATAAGGGTTAGATGATCCTAGGGATTTTGCAACAACATCCTGCATACCAAGCGTTTCAAAAATAGCACGCATAGGACCACCAGCAATAATACCAGTACCAGCAGAAGCTGAACGCAACAAAACACGACCAGCTCCGTGTCGACCTTCAAGATCATGATGCAATGTACGACCAGACCTTAGTGGAACATAAATCATCCCACGCTTCGCAGATTCTGTCGCTTTACGAACAGCCTCTGGTACTTCACGTGCTTTACCATGACCAAAGCCAACACGCCCTTTCTGATCTCCAACGACAACAAGAGCAGCAAAACCAAAACGCCGACCACCCTTTACAACTTTAGCAACACGATTGATATGAACAAGTCTATCGACAAATTCATTATCACGCTCATCTCGCTCACTACGTTCTTTCTGTGCCATTCCTCATTCCTTTTTCTTTTCCGGAAGCACCTTAACAAAGTTCCATTATAAAATAAGGGAAACCTAAACGAAGTACTCTAAAATCTTCTTACTTAATCTCTAAATAAGATATTTTAAAAGCTTAACCCCCCCTCACGAGCAGCTTCAGCCAAGGCTTTTACCCTACCGTGATAAACATATGCACCACGATCAAAAACCACTTGATTCACACCAGCTTTCTTCGCACGTTCAGCAATCAACTTACCAACAGCAAAAGCAGCCTCCTTATCAGCCCCACTCTTTAGCGTTTTTTTCAAATCACCATCAAGAGTCGACGCCGCTGCAAGCGTACATCCACGCATGTCATCAATAATCTGAGCATAAATATTCTGATTCGAGCGATAAACACTAAACCGCGGACGATCACTAGAAACCATTTTAATCCTACGACGAACACGCCGCGCACGACGCTGGATAATGTCCTTAGATGAAACCATAATACAAAATCCTTATTTCTTTTTACCTTCTTTACGGAAGATACGCTCATCGGCGTGTTTAACACCTTTTCCCTTATAAGGTTCAGGCCTACGATACTCACGAATCTCTGCGGCAACCTGCCCAACCTGCTGCTTATCAATCCCAGAAACAACAATTTCTGTAGGCTTCGGAACTGTTACAGCAATACCCGATGGCACTTTATAAATCACATCATGTGAATAACCTAATGACAGCTGAACGTCTTTACCTTGTAAAGCAGCACGATAACCAACACCACTGATTTCCAGCTTCTTTTCAAAACCGTCCTTCACACCACAAAAAATATTTTCAATCATTGAACGCGACATCCCCCACTTAGAGCGCGCATCTTTTGACTGATCACGCGGCAAAACGGATACAGCATTATCCTCAAGTTTAACCAAAACTTCATCATTGACGACGTAACTCAGCTCACCCTTCGGACCTTTTGCTTTAACCAGCTGCCCTTCAACAGTTGCAGTAACTCCAGAAGGAACCGAAATGGGCTTTTTTCCAATACGAGACATTGTTCTAACCTACTTTTCTTCTGTTTTCTTTAACATAACTTAGAAAACACGACACAGGAGCTCTCCACCAACATTTTGTTCACGTGCCTCATGATCCGCCATAACCCCCTTAGGAGTTGATAAAATCGAAACACCAAGACCATTTGCAACTTGGGGAAGTGACTTAGAAGAAACATAAACACGACGACCCGGCTTCGAAACACGCGAAATCTCACGAATAGCAGCAAGCCCTTCAAAATACTTTAACTCAATTTCAATTTCAGACTTTCCACCACCCAAATCGACTTGATTATACCCACGGATATAACCTTCAGACTGAAGAACATCAAGAACCCGTGCACGAAGCTTCGAAGCAGGCGTAACCACTTTTCCTTTTTTACGACCAAGCGCATTACGAATACGTGTCAACATATCACCAAGAGGATCCGACATAGACATTGACCAATCTCCTCTCACCAACTAGACTTAACAATACCAGGAATATGCCCCACAGAACCAAGCTCACGCAGTGCAATTCGCGACATTTTTAACTTACGATAATAAGCCCTCGGACGCCCCGAAACTTCACAACGGTTACGAACACGGACTTTTGAAGAATTACGTGGCAATTCTGCCAACTGAACAGAAGCTTTAAAGCGTTCCTCAAGAGAAACCTTCTGATCCATAACGATTGCCTTCAAGCGCGCACGACGTGCAGCATAACGCTTTACCATAACCTCACGACGCTTATTTTTCTCAACGGCACTTACTTTGGCCATAATCTTACCTCGCTACGTTTGCCGTTACGAACGAAAAGGAAAATTAAAAGCACGCAACAATTCACGCGCTTCATCATCCGTTTTTGCTGTCGTACAAACGATAATATCCATACCCCAAATTTGATCAACTTTATCATAATTAATTTCTGGAAATACAATGTGCTCTTTAATACCCATAGCAAAATTTCCACGACCATCAAAGCTTTTTGGATTCAAACCACGAAAATCACGAACCCGCGGAAGTGCAATCGTAACAAGACGATCCAAAAACTCAAACATACGATCTTTACGCAACGTAACTTTAGCCCCAAGCGGCATTCCTTCACGAACTTTAAAGGTCGCAATAGAATTACGCGCACGGGTAACAACAGCTTTCTGACCTGTTATTAATCCCAAATCCCCAGCAGCAATAGATGGCTTCTTAGAATCAGCAGTCGCCTCACCAATTCCCATATTAACCACAATTTTATCAATTCGCGGAATTTGCATCATATTTTTATAATTAAACTTCTCTTGAAGTGCCTTGCGAACAACTTCAAAATAATGCGTTTTCATGCGCGGTATTTGTTTTTCTTCAGCCATTAATCAATTCTCCCGAACGCTTGGCAAAACGAACTTTATCGCCATCTGCATTCATACGAAACCCTACACGTGTAGGCTTACCATCCTTAGGATCAGCAATCGCTAAATTAGATAGATGAATCGGAGCCTCTTTAGAAACAATCCCAGCTTCCTGCTTTTGTGTTTGACGCTGATGACGCTTAATCATATTGACACCACGAACAAAAGCCTTACATTCTTTTGGATCCACCTTAATTACTTCACCACTACTTCCTTTATCCTTACCGGATAAAACAACCACTTTATCACCTTTACGAATCTTCTGCATAACATCCACCCCTTATAATACTTCAGGAGCGAGCGAAATGATCTTCATATGATTCCTACCGCGAAGCTCACGGGGAACAGGTCCAAAGATACGTGTACCGATCGGCTCTTTCTTATTATCTACCAAAACAGCAGCATTACCGTCAAAACGAATAACGCTACCATCTGCGCGACGAATATCCTTAGCAGTACGAACCACTACAGCCTTCATCACATCACCTTTTTTAACACGGCCACGCGGAATAGCATCCTTGACCGAAACAACAATAATGTCGCCGACCGAAGCATACTTTCGCTTTGAACCGCCTAACACCTTGATGCACATGACACGACGAGCACCAGAATTATCTGCAACGTCGAGGTTTGTTTGCATCTGAATCATGACTGGCCACCTTCTCTTAACATTTATACCCGGTCATGCTTTTAACACAAACGGATTTGCCTGCCAAACAACAAAATTATCATTACAAAACCCATCAACGGAAAACAAAACCACTGAAAGATCTTAAAACAATAAACTCAACTCATTATGTCATATCGCCTTTCACAACGACCCAACACTTATCTTTCGAAATCGGTTTAGATTCTTGAATAAAAATTCTATCCCCAATTTTGAACTGGTTATGTTCGTCATGCGCTTTATATTTCTTAGATTGTCGAACAGTTTTCTTAAGAAGCGGATGAGAATAACGACGCTCCACCTTGACGACAACAGTCTTGTCACTCTTGTCACTAACGACAACACCCTGCAAAATGCGTTTAGGCATCTCTTATTTTCCTTAAACCTTACTTTCGTTTATCTTCTGACGAAGAAAAGTTTTAACACGAGCAATATCACGGCGAACCTGTCTAACACGTGCTGTCTTTTCCAATTGACCCGTCGCCTTTTGAAAGCGCAAATTAAACTGCTCTCTCTTCAACTGAGCTAATTCATCTTTCATTTCGTCGGGCGTTCGCCCGCGTAACTCTGTGGCCTTCATAACCTAACCTCTTTATTCAGCAATACGTTGAATGAAACGTGTTTTAACAGGCAATTTCGCAGCACCTAACCTGAGCGCCTCGCGTGCCACATCTTCAGGAACACCATCAAGCTCAAACATAATACGCCCAGGTGCAACACGAGCAGCCCAATAATCAACACTTCCCTTCCCCTTCCCCATACGAACCTCTGTCGGTTTAGATGTAACGGGAAGATCTGGAAAAATACGAATCCACACGCGACCAGAACGCTTCATATAACGTGTAATAGCACGACGCGCTGCTTCAATTTGTCGAGCAGTAACCCGCTCAGGCTCAACAGCCTTCAAACCATAAGCACCAAAATTCAAATCCGTACCACCCTTCGAAACACCGTGAATACGTCCTTTAAACTGCTTACGGAACTTTGTGCGCTTTGGCTGCAACATTGCTCTCTACTCCAAATTTCAGTTTAACCACAAAAACTAAGCACTTTCACGGCGACGATTTGACGAAGAACCAGAATGGTCAGCCTCCGTAGCACGACGCTCTGAAGCCATCGGGTCATGTTCAAGAATTTCACCTTTAAAGACCCAAACTTTAACACCACAAATACCATAAGCAGTTTTAGCTTCCGCTGTACCGTAATCAACATCAGAACGCAAAGTATGAAGAGGAACACGACCTTCACGATACCACTCCATACGCGCAATTTCAGCACCACCAAGACGACCAGAACAGTTAATACGAATTCCTTCCGCCCCAAGACGCATCGCTGACTGAACTGCACGTTTCATTGCACGCCGAAAAGCAACACGACGCTCTAGCTGCTGTGCAATTGACTGCGCAATAATCGTAGCATCAATTTCCGGCTTCCGAATCTCCACAATATTCAATGAAGTCTCAGCATTTGTCATCTCTGAAAGCTTAGAGCGAAGCTTCTCAATATCTGCACCCTTTTTACCAATAATCAAACCAGGACGCGCTGAATGTATCGTCACACGACACTTTTTATGAGGTCGCTCAATAACAACTTTAGAAATAGCAGCCTGTTTCAACTCTTCAAGAATATAGAGACGGATCTTCAAATCTTCATGAAGAAGACGACCATACTCACCACTATCAGCATACCAACGGGAATCCCAAGTCCGATTAACTCCGAGACGAAGTCCTATTGGATTAATCTTCTGACCCATTATGCGGCCTCCACTTTTTCGGTAACTTCACGAACAATAATAGTAAGATGTGAGAACGGACGTTCAATTCGACTCGCACGACCACGTCCACGAACATGAAAACGTTTCATCACAATTGACTTACCAACATAAGCCTCAGAAACAACCAGAGAATCAATATCAAGATCATGGTTATTTTCTGCATTTGCAATCGCCGATTCAAGTGTTTTTTTCACAGTTCCAGCAATACGTTTACGCGAAAATGTCAAATCAGCCAGCGCCACATTAACTCTCTTACCACGAATCATGGCAGCAACCAAATTTAATTTCTGCGGACTAACACGAATCGTGCGGGTAACAGCTTTTGCCTCATTATCCTTAAGCTGGCGCGAAATCTTAGCTTTTCCCATTCCTATTTCCTCTTCGCTTTCTTATCTGCACCATGCCCATAATAAGTCCGGGTGGGAGCGAACTCACCAAACTTATGCCCAACCATCTCTTCAGAAACAGAAACAGGGATATGTTTATTACCGTTGTAAACACCAAAAGTCAAACCAACAAACTGCGGCAAAATAGTAGAGCGACGGCTCCATATTTTAATAACTTCATTGCGCCCACTCGCACGGACCTTTTCTGCTTTCCCAAGAAGATAGCCGTCAACAAACGGACCCTTCCAAACTGAACGAACCACTTCAGACTACCTTTCTCATTTCTTACGCTGATGACGCGTACGCATAATAAACTTATCAGTCGCTTTATTGGAGCGCGTACGCTTACCTTTAGTAGGTTTACCCCAAGGAGATACCGGATGACGCCCCCCTGATGTACGCCCTTCACCACCACCATGCGGATGGTCAACCGGATTCATAGCGACACCACGAACATGCGGACGTTTACCACGCCAACGTGATCGACCTGCCTTACCGTCATTAATATTCCCATGATCAGGATTTGAAACAGCACCAACAGTTGCAAAACAACGGCTAGATACCAAACGCTGCTCACCAGAATTAAGGCGGAGAATAGCCATCCCTTGATCTCGCCCAACCAATTGCACATAAGTCCCTGCTGAACGAGCAATCTGACCACCTTTGCCAGGTTTCATCTCAACATTATGAATAATTGTACCCACTGGCATACGACTAAGCGGCATAGCATTACCTGGTTTAACGTCAACATTATCACCAGCAACGACAGTATCTCCAATACCAAGACGCTGCGGAGCAAGAATATAACTCAAGTTACCATCTTCATAGCGTATCAACGCAATGAAAGCCGTGCGATTTGGATCATACTCTAAACGCTCAACCTTTGCAGAAATATCACGCTTAACACGCTTAAAGTCAACAAACCGATAGCTGCGTTTATGGCCGCCTCCCTGAAAACGCGCAGTAATACGGCCATGATTATTTCGCCCACCTTTCGATGACAAACCTTCTGTCAATTTCTTTACGGGCTTACCCTTATAAAGATAAGAGCGATCTACAACAATAAGTTGACGTTGCCCAGACGTAGTTGGATTAAAGTGCTTAAGTGCCATTATTCTTATCTCCGAGCCTCTTTAAAGACCTGTCGAAACATCTATAGACTGACCATCAGCCAACGTCACAACCGCTTTTTTAACATCATTTTGGCGCCCAACAATGCCCCTAAAACGCTTCATTTTGCCTTTACGAATGATCGTGTTAACTGCCTTAACTTTAACACCAAAGAGCGACTCGACAGCAGCCTTAATCTCAGGCTTTGTCGCTTTCGGCGCCACATTAAAAGCAACTTGATTATATTCAGAAATCATAGTCGACTTTTCAGTAATAACTGGACTAACAATTATATCATAATAGCGAAGATCTGTCATTTAAAACGCTCCTCAAGAGCCTCGACAGCCGCTTTTGACAAAACAAGTGTGCTGCGACGCAAAATATCATAAACATTAATCCCTTGAATTGGCAAAACATCAATATTAGGAATATTAGATGTTGCACGGAAAAAATTAACATCAATTTCCCGACCACCAATTAAGAGAGCATTATCAAACCCAAGCTTAGAAAAGCGAGAAACAAGCATTTTTGTTTTAGTATCTTTAACACTCAGGTCATCGACGACAACCAAATTATTCGCCTTTAATTTTGCTGACAAAGCAAGACGTATCCCAAGTGCACGAACCTTTTTAGGAAGACCATGCGCATGACTACGAACAACCGGACCGTGCGCTTTACCACCACCTCTAAACTGCGGGGCACGAGCAGAAGAGTGCCGAGCACGCCCTGTTCCTTTTTGCTTAAACATTTTTGCCCCTGTTCGCGAGACATCAGAGCGCCCTTGTGACTGATGCGTTCCCTGCTGACGACGCGCAAGCTGCCAACGAACAACACGCTGTAAAATATCCTCACGTGGAACAAGACCAAAAATAGCCTCAGAAACTTTTAATTTACCAGCTTCATTCCCATCAAGGGTTTTAATTACAAGATCCATTATTCGGCTCCCTCAACTGCAGAGGTTTCCACCACCGGAGCAACCATTTCTGTTTTTTCCTTCACAAGACGACGAATCCCCGCAGGTTTCGGCGCATTATCTGGAAGACGTTTCTTTACAGCATCCCGCACCAAGATCCAAGCACCTTTAGAACCAGAAACAGCTCCGCGTACTAAAATTAAACCACGTTCAACATCTGTAGAAACAACTTCAATATTCTGTGTTGTCACACGAACCTGCCCCATATGGCCAGCCATTTTTTTACCTTTAAACACCTTACCTGGATCTTGACATTGCCCTGTTGAACCATGAGCACGATGTGTAATTGAGTTACCATGTGAAGCACGATGTCCGCCAAAGTTATGCCGCTTCATAACACCAGCAAAACCCTTACCAATACTCGTACCAGTTACATCAACTCTCTGTCCAGGAACAAAATGTTCCACCGTAATCTCAGTACCGATATCAAGAAGATTATCAGGACTCACACGAAATTCCGCCACCTTAGCTTTTGGCTCAACAGAAGCCTTAGCAAAATGCCCACGAAGAGCCTGTGAGGTATTTTTAACTTTGGCAAATCCTACACCTAATTGAACGGCAGTATAACCATTTTTCTCAACTGTACGCTGCGCCACAACCTGACAATTTTCTAAACGAAGCACTGTCACCGGCACATGCTCACCAGCTTCATTATAAATACGGGTCATGCCCAGCTTCTGTGCTATTACACCTGAACGCATCGGGTCTGTTCCTTCTGTCCTCAAACCTCAGAGCTTAATTTCCACATCCACACCAGCAGAAAGATCGAGTTTCATAAGTGCATCAACCGTCTGTGGTGTCGGATCAACAATATCAAGAAGACGCTTATGTGTACGCATTTCAAACTGCTCACGACTCTTCTTATCAATATGTGGCCCACGATTGACCGTAAACTTCTCAATCCGCGTTGGAAGCGGAATAGGCCCACGGACATTCGCACCAGTTCGCTTGGCTGTCGACACAATCTCACGTGTCGACGCATCAAGAATTCTATGATCAAACGCTTTCAAACGAATGCGGATATTTTGACTGTTCATGCTCTTTTATTTCCCTGTCACGCAAAACGCCTTTCATAACAAAGGCCTTTCACAACCACTATTTACTCAATGATCTTAGAAACGATACCTGCACCAACAGTACGACCACCTTCACGAATAGCGAAACGGAGTTTCTCTTCCATAGCAA
>NZ_JBEPLI010000011.1:0-54613 GCF_040545155.1 Bartonella silvatica | reverse complement strand
ATCGCTGCTGTTAGTGATGTCTTCCCATGATCAACGTGACCAATCGTACCAATATTAACATGCGGCTTCGTACGTTCAAATTTGCTCTTTGCCATCGCTATCAATCCCTTGTTTTGTTTCTTGTTCTCTTATTTTTCCCCAACACCCAAAAACAGAACTTTAAACTGGATAGGCTACGCCAAACCTAACAGCCAGAACCCTTAAACAGAAAAAACCCAACCAGCTTACGATGAAAATATCATTCCATCAAGCCCTTCTTGCTCAATCACCAACAACTCTTTGGAGCGGGTAGCGGGAATCGAACCCGCGTATTCAGCTTGGAAGGCTGCTGCTCTACCATTGAGCTATACCCGCATTACCACATACTCACTCTCCTCCGATGAATGGTGGAGGGGGTTGGATTCGAACCAACGTAGCATACGCAACGGATTTACAGTCCGCCCCCTTTAACCACTCGGGCACCCCTCCATCACATCAGAAAAGTTGCGCAATGAAGCATCACGACAACCAGACTTTGACTACCCACTCAATTCAAAATGGTTGCGAGGTGGTTATGACGGTTACGATCGTATCTGTCAACAGAATAAATACGATTTTGTACAAATTTCCTGCTAATAATTTTGAATCACAGCTTTTGTCTATCTATTTTTACTATTCATGCGTTATAAAGAAACTTATGAAAGAAAAAATATCAAAAAATGCTCATTATGCTCGTTTGCGTCGTCAATATCGTGATGCAAAAAGCTTTTCCCATCGATCTTCTGCATACCCGAAAAAGGAAGACATTTCTTTGTCAAAAGGAAAAATCCGTCTTTACGGTATGCATTCTGTTCAAGCTGCTTTAAAAAACCCAAAAAGAATTTTTGGATGTCTTTATGTTACACAGAATGCCTTAAAACGATTACATATACCCGAATCAGATTTACCTTGTCCTGTTACATTATGCTTCCCTAAACAACTCGATGCACTCGTTGGAAGTGACGCTGTCCATCAAGGCATTGTTTTAGAAACATCCCCCCTTAAGCCATGCCTATTATCTGAATTAACTGATGCGAATCTTGTCATCGTCATGGATCAAATTACCGATCCACATAATGTCGGCGCTATTATGCGCTCTGCCGTTGCATTTAAAGCTGATGCTCTTATTACAACTTGTCGCCACTCCCCCCAAGAAAGTGGGGTTCTTGCTAAAGCCGCATCTGGAGCTTTAGAACTCATTAATTATATCGCCGTACGAAACCTCGCCGAAGCACTCCAAGAACTTCACAAAGCTGATTTCACCAGTTTTGGTCTTGATTCGGAAGGTCAATACCCTCTGGAGACTGCCTTAAAAGGAAAAAAAATTGCCCTTGTCTTAGGAGCAGAAGGAAAAGGTTTACGGAAAAAAATACGTGAAACCGTCTGCACATTAACACGTCTTGATATGCCTGGAAACATTAAATCGCTCAATGTCTCAAATGCCGCAACAATAGCGCTTTATGCAGCTCATAGATATCTTAGACCATAATATTTATTTTTTGTCGCGAAATATCAAAAAAACCAATCAATAAAAAGCCTGAACAAAAACCGCCAATATGAGCCTCCCACGCTATTGAAACACCCTCTCCTACCAATAAAAAAGAATAAACGCCCATGATAACATCAACACCTAACCATACCCCCATAAAAATAAGAACATTCCCTGTACGCAGTGCTTTTTTTATAGACAATAAAGGGCTCAAAAATTCCTTATTTTGTGTACCAATGCCGACGACTGGGGGAAAACCGTAACGTGCAATAGCCCCCATCATTCCAGAAACAACACCCGATGCGCCAACAAGCGGTACTGCACTATCTTGATGAAAAACAAAATAAGTCAACACTGCTATAATTGCTGTTACAATCCAAAAAATTAAAAAACGCAAAACACCCAAGTGTTTTACTAAAGGAGATCCAAAAACCAAAAGCCAAGCCATGTTAATAGCAACATGTTGAAAACTACTATGCATAAATGAATAACTCAAAATAGTATAAAAAAATGTAAGTGGTTCAGCCCTAAATAATACGGGTATAAATGAAAAATACCTAAGACTTTCAATATAAAATTCGTGAGAAAAACAATGTTGAGGAATAAAATAAATACAAAAACAAAATACGATCAAAACCAATATAATCAATGGAACATTCAATAATGGTTCTTTCGTTTTTTTGGAAAAAAATGATCTATTATGGTTGATGTCTTTCATTGTATAAAATCTCATAAACCTATTTATATTTTTTCTATAAAATAATCATGATTATAATTTAACTGTTAAAATTAATGGTCTTATTGAAAATCAATAATAAATATAAAATACACAAAAATACTGATTTTTATTTTAAGCTATCTTTATAAAAGTCACTGAAGGCAAGACTTTAAGAATTTTGCTTACAATCTTTTAACCACACATCATAGATAGGATGCTCTACAGCATTCAATCCAGGACTGTCTGCAAACATCCACCCTGTAAAAATACGCCGTATCTTTTTATCTAATCTAATCTCATTGACTTCAACAAAACCAGTTGTGCGATTCGGTTCATCTTTAGAACTCGTATAACATGCGCGCGGTATCACCTGCAAAGAGCCATATTGATAAACTTCACCAAGAGCAACTTCAAAACGTGTAGTCCGACCAGTAATTTTGTCAAGCCCAGAAAAAATAGCAATTCCGTTGCTAATACGCTCAGCCTGGACACCATACACTGAGGATAAAACTGCCCCTCCCATAAAACAAATATTTAAAAAATGCTTTAACCCTAAAAAAGCTCTCATCACATCCAATCAATCACATAAAAATATTTATAACATATTGTAAAACAGGAAAAATACACACAAACATCAAATGTTTTACTTCTTAGGCAACCATGCATCATAATCTTCATGCACATAAGAACGTTTACCACTGTAAGAAATAGCTCCCTTTGGACGATAAGCCTCGCTTGTCCCTGTCATATTTGCAACATGAGGCTTTTCCCATTCATATGGCTGATAATCCTCTTGTGTTGGAGGAGTATCGCAGCGATGATGAATCCAACCATGCCAACCTGGTGGAATAGTAGAAGCCTCAGAATACTCCTTATAAATGACCCAACGCCGGGGATAACCATCCTTATGAAGGCCTCCTTCATAATAAATATTTCCAAACTGATCTTCTCCAATACGTTTACCTTTACGCCAGGTAAAAAAACGCGTACCTACAGTATTACCATTCCACCATGTAAAAATTTGTTTAAAAAAAATAGGCATTTTATTGTTCATCTCTTCAGTATACCCATGAAACCAATCGTAGCCCCATCCAATGCGCTAAGCTACATTCCCTAGCTATCAGTATCATATTTATAGACTTTCCTCTACCCTATAAAACTTAATCAATGCCCAGTTTGAGCTTAATCAATTCATTAACAGTTTTAGGATTTGCCTTACCAGCTGTTTTTTTCATAACCTGCCCAACAAACCAACCCGCTAAAGCCGGTTTTTGTTTTGCTTGCGCAACTTTATCAGCATTATTGGCAACAATTTCATCAACAGCCCTTTCAATCGCCTCTACATCTGTTACCTGCTTCATATTGCGTTCTTCCACAATCTGACGCGGATCTCCGCCTTCATTCCAGACAATTTCAAAAAGATCCTTAGCAATTTTTCCAGAAATCGTTCCTTCTTTGATAAGGTCAATAATATTGCCTAATTGATCCGGTGACACTGGTGTTTCTTCAATCTCAAGATTACTCTTATTTAAAGCGCCTAAAAGATCATTAATAACCCAATTAGCCACTATTTTTCCATCACGACCATAGGCTACTTTTTCGAAATAATCAGCAATGGATTTTTCTGTCACGAGAATAGAAGCATCATATACTGTCAACCCCATCTCGTTGATAAAACGTGCCTTTATTTCATCAGGAAGCTCAGGCAATTCAGCCGCTAAATCATCAACAAATGCTTGATCAAGCTCTAATGGCAAAAGATCAGGATCAGGGAAATAACGATAATCGTGTGCTTCTTCCTTTGAGCGCATAGACCGTGTCTCCCCTTTTGTAGCATCAAAAAGTCGCGTTTCTTGATCTACGACACCACCATCTTCTAAAATTGCAATTTGCCGACGCGCCTCATACTCAATCGCTTGGCCAATAAAGCGAATAGAATTCACATTTTTGATCTCACAACGGGTTCCAAATCTTTCACTAGGACGACGAACCGATACGTTCACATCTGCACGCATAGAGCCCTCATCCATATTGCCATCACATGTCCCTAAATAACGAACAATCGTACGCAATTTTGTCATATAGGCTTTAGCTTCATCTGAGGAACGCATATCTGGCTTAGAAACGATTTCCATCAGAGCGATACCCGAACGGTTAAGGTCGACAAAAGACATTGTTGGATGCTGATCATGCATCGATTTTCCAGCATCTTGTTCAAGATGCAACCGCTCAATTCCAATCTCAATGTCTTCAAATTGACCGTTTGAATCTGGACCAACAGATATAATAACTTTTCCCTCTCCAACAATTGGATCATGAAACTGAGAAATCTGATATCCTTGCGGTAAATCTGGATAAAAATAATTCTTACGATCAAAAATAGATTTCAGATTAATATGTGCCCTGAGCCCCAAACCGGTCCGAATGGCTTGAAGAACACACTCTTGATTTAAAACTGGCAACATACCAGGCATTGCTGCATCAACAAGCGATACATGATTGTTTGGCTCTGCACCAAACTTAGTTGATGCGCCTGAAAAAAGCTTTGAATTTGATATGATTTGCGCGTGAACTTCCATACCAATAATGACTTCCCAGTCACCAGTTAGTCCGGAAATAAAGCGCTTAGAATCAGGAGTGCGCGTATCAACAATGCCCATTATTAACCCACTATACGTTCCAAATATACTTCATGGCTGATCTAAAACCACTCTAAGTGCAAGCTTAGAATATAAATATCATAAAACAAGCCCGATTCCACCGGGCTTGTTTTTGTTCAGGAAAATATTAACCTTTTTTCTGCACCTTTTTCTTAGCCGAAACCCTTTCTGCAGATTTTTCTTTCACTGAAGTTTTTTTCTTCGCTGACTTTTTCACCGCCAAGTCCGTTTCATCATATTCCTTCATCAACTCTTCAACTGTTACCTCTTTATCTGTAACTTTTATCGTTGCTAGCAAATGATCAATGACTTTCTCTTCAAAAATTGGAGCACGTAAATTTGCAACAGCTTCCGGTGTATTACGGAAAAAGTCCATGATTTCTTTTTCCTGTCCAGGATACTGACGAACCTGATCAAAAACCGCTGCCTTTAACTCTTCCTCACTGACTTGGACACCAACCTTCATCCCAATTTCAGATAGAACCAAACCAAGACGAACACGACGCTGTGCAAGCATACGATACTCTTCCCGCGCTTGCTCCTCCGTAACACCTTCATCTTCAAAACTGCGCCCAGCCTTTTTTAAATCATCATTAACTTGCGCCCATATATTGTTAAACTCAACTTCTAAAAGCCCTTCAGGAATCTCAAAATTATAATCAGCATCCAAAGCGTCAAGAATCTGACGCTTTATCTTTTGACGTGTCATTGAGCCATATTGGCTTTCAATCTGACCACGAACAACCTCGCGCAAACGATCCAAAGATTCTAAACCAACTTTTTGCGCTGCTTCATCATCAACCTTGAGCGCATCTGACTTAGAGACAGCCTTAACAGTGATATCAAACTCTGCATCTTTACCCGCCAAATGGACAGCACTGTAATTATCAGGAAATTTAACAGAAATCGTTTTCTTATCACCTGCTTTTACACCAACCAATTGCTCCTCAAACCCAGGAATAAATTGTTTTTCCCCCAGAATCAATCGCACATCGTTATCTGCACCACCCTCAAATGGAACATTTTCAAGCTTACCAAGATAATCTATTGTAACACAATCCCCTTCTTCAGAAGGGCCATCTTTTAGAGAAAAATTACGCGTTGAAGAAAGAACACGCTTTACCTGATCATCAATTTCTTGTTCAGAAATAGCCGCAATCTCACGAGTAATTTCAATATGCTCAAAGCTCTTAACTTCAAACTTTGGTATAATTTCATATTTTAGGCTAAAAACAAAATCAGCCTTACCCTCTAGAATTTGTTCATTTTCATCTATATCGATTTGTGGCTGCATTGCTGAACGTTCATTCCGGTCAGCTAAAATAGAACGGGGCGCATCGCCAACAATCTCATTGAGAATCTCTGCCATAAAAGATTTTCCGTACATCTTCCGCAGATGTCCGGCTGGTACCTTACCGGGACGAAAACCATTCAGCCTGACTTTATCTTTGGTACTATCCAACCGTTCATTTAATTTTTTTTCTAAATCTGCCGCCGGAACCACGATCTTAATTTCGCGCCTCAGTCCCTCATTAAGCGTCTCGGTAACCTGCATTAAACAACCTTCACCTTTCTGAAAAGAGGGATAAACCCACTCTGATAATAACCACACTCCTAACACTTAAGTGTTAAATCACCACGAAGCAGAACTCTAAACACATAGATACCATAGTGTTCAAGAAGTTTCTTTGGTGCGGATGGAGGGACTCGAACCCCCATGGTCTCCCGCCAGAACCTAAATCTGGTGCGTCTACCAATTTCGCCACATCCGCTCAAACTTGCAAGCCGGTAACCTTACACAAACGGCGTCTCTATACCATTAATTAAAGAAAAAAAGCAAATAAATATATTTAAAAATCTAAATACATATGATTCTTAATAATTATTAATAAGTTGTATAAATAAAATCTACCCTTTTCATACAGAAAAGCTTCCGCTAAAAGCAAGCTATGTTAAATACACCCAATACTCCAATTCATATCATCGGTGGCGGTCTTGCAGGCAGTGAAGCAAGCTGGCAAATTGCTCAATCAGGAATTCCTGTTATTGTGCATGAGATGCGCCCCCAAAAAAAATCTGATGCTCATAAAACCGGTCAACTCGCAGAACTCGTTTGCTCAAATTCATTCCGCAGTGATGATTCAGAAACAAATGCTGTGGGGCTCTTACATGCCGAAATGCGACTAGCAAAATCACTTATTATGAAAGCTGCAGATGCTAACAAAATACCAGCAGGAAGTGCCCTTGCAGTTGATCGTGATGAGTTTGCAAAAACTATTACTACAGCGCTTGAAAATCATCCTCTGATAACAATAAAACGTGAAGAAATCAAAGAATTTCCTGAAGATTGGCATCATATTATCATTGCCACTGGACCTCTCACCTCATCGACACTTGCTCAGAAAATACAAGCAATAACAGGAACAGAATCTCTTTCTTTTTTTGATGCGATTGCGCCTATTATCCATACTAATAGTATTGATTTGAGCATTTGTTGGTATCAATCTCGCTATGATAAAGTTGGACCTGAAGGAACAGGAAAGGATTACCTTAACTGCCCCCTTAACAAAGAGCAGTATGAAGCTTTCATTCAAGCATTAATACATGCCGAAAAAACAGAATTCCGTGACTTTGAAAAAACGCCCTATTTTGACGGATGTCTACCAATCGAAGTTATGGCTGAGCGCGGACTTGAAACCCTCAGGCATGGTCCTATGAAACCTATGGGATTAACAAATGCCCATAACCCTACAGTTAAGCCCTATGCCGTTGTCCAATTACGTCAAGATAATAAATTGGGCACCCTTTATAATATGGTTGGCTTCCAAACAAAATTGAAATATGGTGAACAAACTCGCGTTTTTAGAATGATACCAGGTCTTGAGAATGCTGAATTTGCACGTCTTGGTGGACTTCATCGCAATACCTATATTAACTCCCCAGCTATCCTTGACCAAACTCTTCGTTTGAAACAAAGGCCTCAGTTGCGTTTTGCTGGACAAATTTCCGGATGTGAAGGATACATAGAATCATCGGCAATAGGACTTCTTGCTGGATATTTTGCCGTTGCTGAATATAATCATTATCGCCCTTGCCTTCCACCACCAACTACAGCACTGGGAGCTCTTTTGAATCATTTGACAGGTGGACACATCACAGCGCAAGAAACAGAAAGGCAATCCTTTCAACCAATGAATATCAATTTTGGACTTTTCCCACCTATCGATTCTAGTGAAAACTTAGGAAAACGCTTGCCAAATAACGAAAAAAAATTAGCCAAAAAACGAGCTATAACAGCTAGAGCGCTAAACGATTGTATTCAATGGTTAGAAAATAAAGAAAAAAACAGATTTTTTTGATAAAAATACACTCTTGATCTTTACCCTATTTAAAAGACCCCAAGCATGCTCATTAGAAAAATATTCTAAAGGCTTTTTATATAGCCATCGCAACTTATCTCCATTCTTCGCTAAAAAATGGAGAAACTCTAAATGATTTTGATAACTATGAATTAAAGAACCTCAATCATAATGGAATGCAAATACATCTCACATGAGTTCCACACAAAATATACCATCACGATAACAAGGGGAATCAAAAATATATCAGATTCCCCACATCAACGGCTTTTTGACTGCCACCATTCACATGAGAACCTGTGCAGTAAAATCTTTATAGAAAGCCGTAAAGTGAATATTTACGCACAGAACGTGGCATCAAAAAGCACTTTCAAACAATAACGAAAACAACAAAATATTGAAAATACCTGAAGTATACACATATTATGATGCCTCATGTAAAAAGCATATACAAAAAGCTACTTATAACTTAGTTTTTTCGAAAAGCTTAAATTACTTTCCATTAACGGCTTCTTTTAAACTCTTTCCTGCAGAAAATTTAGGAACAGAACGCGCTGGAATATCAATTTCCGCACCAGTTGAAGGATTACGTCCCTTTGTAGCAGCACGATGAGAAACTTCAAACGAACCAAAACCTGGAAGACGAACATCTCCTCCTGAAGCCAAAGCCTCTGTCACAGAAGCAAGGAAAGCATCTATAACTTCACCTGCTTGTTTTTTTGAAACATCTGCTTTTTCAGCAACTGAACTAACTAACTCACTTTTATTCATGGAACATTTCCTTTCCCTATATTACCGGATAACACAACTTAACCGTGTTATCGATTAGTTTATTGAAAAGTGTAGTAAATAGAAGTCTTATTTTTATACAGAACATTGTTTTTTTAGAAAAAATCAAAGTTATTCACGGAATTTTTTACTTTTTTCTAAAGTAAAAAGAAAAAAAACATAAAAACATCCTTTACTGCTTCAAAAATGCAAACACAAACGTTCTTTATGAATCAGTGCGCAACTTGTATTCCCTCACTATCACTCTCCGCCCTGATAGATACAGGCACTGCAGAGGACTCTGTCCATTCAATGGAATCAGGAAAGCGAACTAAAGCATGTTTTAAAACTTCACTTACATGACTGACCGGAATAATTTCCATACTATTCTTGACATCATCAGGAATATCAATCAAATCCTTTGCATTCTCTTCAGGAATAAGTACCTTTTTTATACCTCCTCGAAGAGCTGCGAGCAATTTTTCTTTTAATCCACCAATCGGTAGAACACGCCCACGTAAAGTAATTTCACCAGTCATTGCAACATCTTTATGAACTGCTATCCCTGTTAATATTGAAACAATAGCCGTCACCATTGCAATTCCAGCCGATGGTCCATCCTTCGGTGTAGCCCCCTCTGGAACATGAACATGGATATCACGCTTGTCAAAAAGTGGAGGTTCAATACCAAAATCAACAGCACGAAAACGCACATAAGATGCCGCTGCTGAAATTGATTCTTTCATAATATCGCGCAAATTTCCAGTTACAGTCATCTTGCCTTTTCCAGGCATCATAACCCCTTCAATGGTTAATAGCTCCCCACCAACCTCTGTCCAAGCAAGCCCAGTAACAACACCAATCCGGTTTTCTCCTTCAATCTGATTATGGTGATAACGTTTAACACCTAAAAAATCCCCAATATTATCTTCTGTCACTTTTACAGATTTATGACCCGTTTTAAGAATTTTTGTAACTGACTTACGTGCAACCTTCATTAACTCACGCTCAAGACTACGGACTCCCGCTTCACGTGTATAAAACTGAATTATCGACTTTATTGCCCCCTCAGAAATATTAAGCTCTTTTTTAGACAAACAGTGATCTTTTAACGCTTTTGGCAAAAGGTGCTGCTTAACAATCTCCATTTTTTCACATTCAGTATAACCTGCAATACGAATAACCTCCATTCGATCCATTAACGGTCCTGGAATATTAAGCGTATTAGCAGTTGTTATAAACATCACATCAGATAGATCATATTCAACCTCCAAATAATGATCCACAAATGTACCATTTTGTTCAGGGTCAAGAACTTCTAATAAAGCTGATGAAGGATCTCCTCGGAAATCTTGCCCCATTTTATCAATTTCATCCAACAAGAAAAGCGGGTTAGATTTTTTAGATTTTTTCATGGACTGAATGATTTTTCCAGGCATAGAGCCAATATATGTCCGACGGTGCCCACGAATTTCTGCCTCATCTCGGACCCCTCCCAATGAAATACGGACATATTCACGCCCTGTCGCTTTAGCAATAGAGCGCGCAAGTGATGTTTTTCCAACACCAGGGGGACCTAACAAACAAATAATAGGACCTTTTATCTTTGATGCTCGACTTTGAACTGCAAGATATTCAATAATTCGTTCTTTGACCTTCTCAAGACCAAAGTGCTCATTGTTCATGACTTTTTCAGCGAAGTCTAAATTGTTTTTAATCTTTGACTTTTTTCCCCAAGGCATTGCTAATAACCAATCGAGATAGTTACGAACAACCGTTGCCTCTGCAGACATAGGAGACATATTTCGCAATTTTCTCAACTCTGCTTCAGCTTTTTCATGCGCTTCTTTGGAAAGTTTTGTCTTCTTTATGCGCTCTTCTAATTCAGAAAGTTCATCACGGCTATCATCACCCGCTCCCAACTCTTTCTGAATAGCTTTCATCTGTTCATTGAGATAATATTCCCGCTGGTTTTTTTCCATTTGGCGCTTAACGTGCGAGCGAATACGCTTCTCAACCTGTAAAACAGAAATCTCTCCTTCCATAAAGGAAAGGACACGCTCAAGACGCTCACGTGCAGGTAACAGCTCTAATATTTTTTGCTTTTCTGAAAGCTTAATCATTAAATGCGAAGCAATTGTATCAGCAAGCTTAGAAGAGTTATCAATCTGGCCAATCGCATTAATAACTTCAGGGGAAATTTTCTTATTAAGTTTTACATAATTTTCAAAATAAGAAATCACCGACCTTGAAAGAGCTTCAATCTCAACATCATTTTCTCTAGGGATTTCTATAATAGTTGCATAAGCCTGATGATAATCTTCAGTCGAAGCAAATTGGCTAATCTTTGCACGCGCTGTACCTTCAACCAAAACTTTTACCGTTCCATCAGGAAGTTTTAAAAGTTGAAGAATATTAGCAAACGTACCAATATCATAGATATCTTCTGATTTCGGATCATCATCAGAAGCATTTTTTTGCGTAACCAACAATATCTGTTTATCAACCGCTATTGCCTCTTCAAGAGCACGAATTGACTTTTCTCGTCCCACAAAAAGCGGAACAATCATATGTGGGAAGACGACAATATCACGAAGAGGCAAAACAGCGTAAAATTCTTCTCTTACTTCCTCTATCTTTTCATTAATATATTGCATAACTCTCCTTTCTGGAGCCTATGATCATCCACCACACAAGGCCACCCTTAGAAAATTTTATCTTTCCGCAATACATGAAGTGGTAATTACAAACATATAAATCAAGCATTTTGACTATACTATTTATCAACATCCATTTCAAACGGGGCTTATTACCACCTATCATATCACATAATATCACGCCGATACATTTTCTTTATCTTCCGCACATTCTGCGTAAATGTAAAGAGGACGTGCCTTCCCATCAACGACATCACTCGAAATAACGACTTTTTGGACACCTTCAAGAGCTGGCAATTCAAACATCGTTTCAAGAAGTATCTTCTCCATAATAGAACGTAAACCACGCGCCCCCGTTTTACGTTCTATCGCCTTCTTAGCAATAGCCTGTAGTGCATCTTCATAAAATACCAACTCAACATTCTCCATCTCAAAAAGACGCTGATATTGCTTCACCAATGCATTTTTAGGCTGTGACAAAATTTGAACAAGAGCGTTAACATCTAAATCTTCCAAAGTAGCTACAACAGGAAGACGACCAATAAACTCTGGTATCAAACCAAATTTTATAAGATCTTCAGGCTCTAAATCACGAAAAATTTCACCAACACAACGCTCATCAGGTGCCTTGACGGTCGCAGAAAAACCAATAGAAGTTTTTTCACCACGCCCTGAAATAATGCGTTCCAAACCAGCAAAAGCTCCTCCACAAATAAACAAAATATTTGTTGTATCAACTTGAAGAAACTCTTGTTGCGGATGCTTACGCCCACCTTGAGGAGGAACAGAAGCAATTGTTCCTTCCATAATTTTTAATAATGCTTGCTGAACACCTTCTCCAGAAACATCTCTTGTAATGGAAGGGTTATCAGCTTTGCGCGAAATCTTATCAACCTCATCGATATAAACAATACCACGCTGCGCACGCTCAACATTATAATCAGCCGCTTGAAGAAGTTTTAGAATAATATTCTCAACATCTTCACCAACATATCCTGCTTCCGTTAAAGTCGTTGCATCTGCCATCGTAAAAGGCACATCAATAATACGAGCCAAAGTTTGTGCTAAATATGTCTTACCACACCCCGTTGGACCAACAAGGAGAATATTTGACTTGGCCAACTCAATATCATTGTTCTTAGATTGGTGTGCAAGCCTTTTATAATGATTATGGACAGCAACAGAAAGAACACGCTTTGCATGTTGCTGACCAATAACGTAGTCATCAAGAACTGTTATAATTTCCTGCGGGGTAGGCACACCATCACGCGCCTTAACACCAGAAGATCTATTTTCTTCACGAATAATATCCATGCAAAGCTCTACACATTCATCACAAATGAACACAGTAGGCCCTGCGATGAGCTTACGAACCTCATGCTGACTTTTGCCACAGAACGAGCAATAGAGAGTATTTTTTGTTTCACTCCCGCTATTGCCAAGTTTGCTCATTTTTCTTTCCTTTCACTACGGTATATGAATACTTCGTCTTTTCAAAGGAAGTTTTTCATAACGAAAATTATAAAAACATATAAAAAAAACCGCTTATCATAGTACCTTTAGATGTTTTTCCTTATTTTCGCGATATTTTTATAACCCCCTCATTAAGAGTAGCCATTTTTTCTATAAAAACTCTTAATCTTTTTCAGTTTCTGCACGATATTCTATAACATCATCAACTAAGCCAAATTGCTTAGCCTCTTCCGCTGTCATAAAATGATCACGATCAAGCGTCCTTTCAATTACCTCATAGTTCTGTCCTGTATGTTGAACATAAATTTCATTTAAACGCCGTTTCATTTTTATAATATCTTGGGCGTGCCTTTCAATATCTGAAGCCTGCCCTTGAAAACCACCAGAGGGTTGATGCACCATAATACGTGCATTGGGTAATGTAAAACGGTGACCTTTTGCTCCAGCAGTTAAAAGCAAAGACCCCATAGACGCTGCTTGCCCCATGCAAAGTGTAGAAACAGGAGGGCGAATAAACTGCATGGTATCGTAAATTGCCATACCAGATGTTACAACACCGCCAGGGGAATTAATATAAAGACTAATTTCTTTCTTAGGATTTTCCGCTTCCAAAAAAAGTAATTGTGCACAAACAAGCATCGCCATACCATCTTCAACGGGACCATTAATAAAAATAATTCTCTCTTTCAAAAGACGAGAAAAAATATCATAGGCTCGTTCACCACGATTGGTTTGTTCAATAACCATAGGCACAAGGCTTAATGCTGTTTTCATTGGATCACTCATGTCTTCACTTTCCATTCATATAGTAACTGCTTTTTATGCATTCAATGTTCTTCTCCATAGGCTAACATGACTCTCTTCCGCAAGCTACAATCAATACTCTTTAAGTAAGATTAAAGCTCTTTTCGTTAAAATAGCAATAATACCCCTCCCCAAACAAATCACCTGCATCAAGAATTCTAGACACACAGCACAATGACAAAAGCTTCCTTTCTGAACTTCTTGAGTGTTTTTCTAAGAAAATAAAACCCTATCAAACGTGAATCTACAAATAGCTCAATACCAAAAGCTGGATTAAAGATTTATTTATTTTTCATCTCGCGCAATCATAAACAGTATTCCTTTATTGATGAATAAAAAAGCTATACCACTTGGCTAATCACGAAGTACCATATTGTCAAATATCGTTATTGCAAGATTTCTCGGTGAAACCGACATTTTTTCCTCTTTAATTAGAATAGTTTCCAGACACGATGCTTCCATCCAAACCAATGAGGCACCATTCCTACACTCTCCCAATATTTCTCAAATACTCTTATAATAGCGCTATTAGACGGCAAATAAAGTGTGAAAAAGCTCATTTTTACAGCATTTTCTTTTGCAAGCAAAACCTTATTCGCCTCTGGATGAAATTGCTTCACCTAGTAAACATCTATATTTAACCAAACACTTTGCTAATCTCTATCAATATAACACAAAAAAATCTGAAAACTAAACAATTACACATCTCAGCTTCTCATCAGAGAAAATTAAAATAAAGATGACCCACTGCTGAATATGGTACAATAAATTCAGTTGTATATCATCAACACTAGAAAAAAGAGCGTCTATTTTTTATCATAGCTAAAAAACTTAACACATTGCCTATTTTTAATTATCGAAAACACATAAAGTCTATCCAATAGTCTTTATTGTCTATCATACTAAAAATTACCAATATTCATAAGCAATATGTTAAAAATATTCTAAACTGACGCGAAACAGTTGCTCAACATCATGAACATACTCAGAAAGAGCAAAAATCACAATCCGATCACCAGACAAAATACGTGTACCAGCCGAAAGCTGTATGATTGCCTTATTGCGATAAATTGCACCAATTCTCAAACCATCCGATAAATCGAGCTCTGACAATGATTTACCAACCAATGAAGATGTTTGCATGACTTCAGCTTCAATAATTTCCGCTTGCCCATTAAAGACTGAGTGAACAGCACGAATACGACCACGGCGCATTTGCTGTAAAATTCTCGATATAGTAACACTATGTGGGTTAAGATAGGCATCTACCCCAACTGCACGGCTAAACTCTTGGTAAGCAACATTATTAATCAGCACCAAATTGGCTTTGCATCCCAATCTTTTGGCGATGATAGCACTTAACAGATTGACCTGATCCTGATTGGTCAATGTAATCATTAAGTCGGCCTGATCAATTCCTGCATCCTGAAGGATCACCGGATCAAGCACATTCCCATATAAAACGGTTGTTTTTTCAAGTTGGTCAGCAATGGTTAAGGCTCTTTCTCTATGCGCTTCGATAATCTTCAACCTTAATTTATGGTGGCGCTTTTCAATAGCCTGAGCAACATAAAGACCAATATGTCCCCCTCCTGCAATAATCATGCGATGAGCATCTTGTTCTTTATGACCAAAAAGCCCAACCGCACGGCGCATTTGATCACGAGCTACCACAAGATAGGTCACATCACCAACGCGTAATTGGGTCTCTGAATGTGCGACCAATAACTCTGAGCCTCGCTTAACAGCCGTAACCGTCGTGCGAAGATCTGGAAAAAGCTCTGTTAACTGACGCAAAGGTGTATTAATAACCGGACAATCTTCCATACACTCTAGGGCTAATGCAACAATATCATCATTACAAAAATAAAGAACATCTACCGCACCAGGTAAAGCGATACGGCGTAAAACCATTTCTCCCACTTCAACTTCTGGTGAAATAACCACATCAATGGGAATATTTTCTCTAGAAAAAAGTGTCTTATAGCGCGGTTCTAAATAAGACTGTGAACGGATACGGGCAATTTTTGTTGGAACATTAAACAATGAATGTGCTATCTGACACGCGACCATATTGACTTCATCAAATAAAGTTACTGCAATCAACATATCAGCTTTATCTGCATCAGCAGCTAAAAGGACCTCAGGCCGAGAACCATGCCCAACAAAACCTCTGACATCTAATGTATCGCAAATTTTTTCAATTAACCTTGCTTCAATATCAACAACAGTGACATCGTGATTTTCAGCAGCAAGGCGCTCCGCTATCCCATAACCGACCTGCCCTGCCCCACAAATAATAACACGCATAATTTTAAGAAACTCCAAGCGCTTTAAGCTTACGGTGCAAAGCAGAACGCTCCATACCTATAAATTCAGCTGTACGAGATATATTCCCACCCAAACGTCCAATTTGTGCTTCTAAATATCTCTTCTCAAACAATTCTCGTGCTTCACGTAATGGCAAAGCCATTATACTTTCATCTGTATTTATTTGTATACGTGGTAAAGAATCACTCACTTCACTAGGAAGAAGCTCTGCTGTTATTGGACCATCACCATCACGTACAAGAATGAGAAGACGCTCGATATTGTTACGTAATTGCCGCACATTACCAGGCCAATCATGCGTTTGCAAAATAGCAATCACATCGTCATCAATTTCACGCGGTTTAATACCAACTTGCTGAGGTATTGTCTTAATAAAATGGCGGATAAGCTCTGGAATATCTTCACGACGTGCAGATAATGGTGGAACAGAAATAGGAACCACCGAAAGACGATGAAACAAATCTTCCCTAAAAGCCCCATCAGACATGAGATTCTCTAGGTTTTGCGTGGTTGAAGAAATGATACGAACATCTACCTTGACACGTTTTGTGCCACCAACTCTTTCAAAGGTCTGCCTTGTCAATACGCGAAGAATTTTACCTTGCGTTTCATATGGCATATCAGCAATTTCATCAAGATATAATATCCCACCATGCGCTTCCTCTAACGCACCGATCTTACGTTCTTCTCCCTCCATTTCACTACCAAACAATTCGATTTCCATCCTTTCTGGAGTAATCGTTGCAGCATTTATTGTAACAAATGGTCCATTCGAACGTGTTGAAAGCGCATGAATGGAACGCGCAACCATCTCTTTTCCTGCACCTGAGGGGCCTGTAATCAGAACACGGCTATTGGTTGGTGCTACTTTTTCTATAATTTGACGTAACTGTTTTATAGCAGTTGATGTTCCAAGAAGTTCCAATGTCTCATTCGAACGCTTTCTGAGCTCTAAAAGTTCACGTTTTAAATTTGAGTTTTCAAGAGTACGTTCTGCAACCAATACAAGTCGATCAGCCTTAAAAGGTTTTTCGATAAAATCATATGCCCCTCGCTTTATAGCAGAAACAGCTGTCTCAATATTACCATGACCAGAAATCATAACCACAGGAAGAGTAGGGTATCGTGTTTTAATTTCATCAAGAAGCGCCAAACCATCAAGACGACTTCCTTGCAGCCAAATATCTAAAAAAATAAGCCTTGGAATGCGCTCACTAATTTTCATTAAAGCATCATCAGAATTACAGGCAACACGTGTTTCATAACCTTCATCATCTAAAATACCAGCAACAAGCTCACGAATATCTGCCTCATCATCAACAATTAAGATATCTGATACCATTCTATTCCCCTATCTTATGACTTATCGCTTGCGCAACACTACCCTGCTTAGCTCTATCCACAGGAAATATCAAACGGATCATTGCACCACGACCTTCATAAAAATTTTTTGGCGCGTCATGCAATTCCATAGAACCAC
The DNA here is from genome assembly GCF_040545155.1 of Bartonella silvatica. Lineage (NCBI taxonomy): Bacteria > Pseudomonadati > Pseudomonadota > Alphaproteobacteria > Hyphomicrobiales > Bartonellaceae > Bartonella > Bartonella silvatica. The sequence goes on along the minus strand of NZ_JBEPLI010000011.1, from coordinate 36,856 downwards.
CATGGTCTTCAATAACTTTACACACAATAGCCAATCCGAGCCCCGTTCCCTTTTCTCGCGTTGTTATATAAGGCTCTAATAATTTTTGTCTTTGCTCTTTAGGAAGCCCTTTACCGTTATCAATAACATCGACAACTATACACCCGTCCTTATGATGAGAACGCACAAGAATATGACCATGGCCCCCCTCTTCTCGCATAACCGAGTCTATGGATTCGCTCGCATTTTTAATAACATTGCAAAAAGCCTGTACAATAAGGCGATTATCAAATGCCCCCATAAGTGCTACATTTCCTAAATCTTGCTCAAAGCGGATATCATGTCGCGTAACTTCTATTAAGAAACACGCTTCGCGCAGTAATCCACGTATATCTAACACATGCATTTGTGGCTTAGGCATACGTGCAAAAGAAGAAAATTCATCAACCATACGCCCAATATCTCCAACCTGTCGAATAATCGTATCAATACATCGCTCGAAGACATCTCGATCCTGTGTGATCACTTTATCGTAACGCTTACGAATACGCTCAGCCGATAGTTGAATTGGTGTGAGTGGGTTTTTTATTTCATGTGCAATACGACGTGCAATATCTGCCCACGCAGATGTACGTTGTGCTGCAACAAGATCTGTAATATCGTCAACCGTTAGAACCCAAGACTGCCCCTGTCCATCATATTCTTCCATGGTAATTTGCACATTACAAACGCGCTCTTGACCTGCTACACTTAAAGTGACCTGTTCACGGTGATTCTTGCGTTCTAGCGAACGCGCAAACTGAAACACTTGCCAAATTTCACCACTGAATGATAAAAGGCTGTGCCCAATCACTTGTTCAGAGCGAATATCAAACATCGTTTCCATAGATCGATTGATAATTGTAATATCACCATTATCATCAATACCAGCAACCCCGGCTGTTACACCAGACAAAACCGCTTCAGAAAAACGTCGTCTCTCATCAATCTGATCACGAACCGCGATCAACTCATTGCGTCGACTTTTTAGTTCACTAACCATGTAATTAAACGTTTTCGATAATTGCCCAATATCTCCATCCCTCGCGCGCACGGGCACAAAAACCTCCATATTTCCAGAAGCCACATCATCCGCTGCACCAATAAGGCGACGAATAGGACGCACCAAACGATCAGCAACAGCAATACCAGCCCAGATGGCAGATAAAAATAAACTAAAAAATAGGCAAAGATAAAGCATACCGAATGCAACTTGCGTCAACAGACGATTTTCATTTAAATCACGATAACGATCAGTATTAATTTCCGTTAAGCGTAAAGCTGATAAAACCTCTTTATCAACGTCACGCACCAAATATAAATATGTATTGGGGATATTTGTAAACTTTAAAATAATACCAAAATAATCATGGATACCCGGTTGAAAAGAAAAAGGGCTCGCACTCGTTGCACGCTCAATAAGATTGGAAGGAGGTATTGGCAGTTTATTCTCATCGCCAAGATTGCTCGATATAAAAATAGTTCCACTGGAGCTTAACAAAAATGCACCACGCAGATTGCGCCCTATAGCGTGACGTGTCAATTGCATTCTATATTCTGCTGGGTTGCGCTCTAAAAGTCTTTTATTGTCAAGCGCAAATGCCATAGCATAAGATAAATTTTTTAAATTTTGCAGCATCTCATCTGCATAAGCATTCGCTAAATCAATGGAAGAACCTACAATTTGCCGTGTTGTTGTATCAAACCATCGGTCAAGTCCTAAATTAAGTGCTGGCCCCGATACAAGAGCCACGGCAACAGCTGGCATTGTTGCAACAAGTGCAAACAAAGAAATAAGACGCACGTGAAGACGCGACCCCGCACGCCTAGAACGCCACGCACGAATGATGGGAATCATCTCATAAAAAACAATCGTCACAAGCCCTAACACCCAGACGCTATTAACCCCTATAAGAATAAGGGTTACAGTCCTGCTGGGAACAATAGGGGTTAGTCCAATGAGAATGATAAATGAAATAGATGCTGTTAGCAAAGCTAACACAATAGTTGTAATACCTAAAAAGACATATATCTTACTCAAACGATACAAGTCATCGTTATGAGTATTCTGGTCTATATCTTGGATATTTGTCACAGACGTTGTATTCATGATGCGCTTACATTACCTATCCTCTTGTTTTCATATAACCTCTTGTAACAAAAGTTGACAATACCCATACCACATTTAAACTATAACCAATCCGCAAAATGGAGAAAAAGCTTCTATATTCTGCAAAATATCTTTACTTCTATATTCTGCAAAATATCTTTAAAAGAAAAAGTATTCAGTGAGTTTATAGAGGAGATGAGATGCGGTTAACCAAACAAACAAATTATGCACTGCGAATGCTTATGTACTGTGCGAATAATCAAGAGACTCTGAATCGTATTCCAGAAATCGCTAAGGCATATGCCGTTTCTGAACTTTTTTTATTTAAAATCCTTCACCCCCTCGTTGAAGCTGGTTTTATACAAACAGTCCGTGGGCGCAATGGTGGCGTTAAATTGGCAAAACCCGCAGCAGAGATTTCAGTAGCTGATGTTGTGAAAATCACTGAAGATAACTTTTCTATGGCGGAATGTTTCGACACTGTAGAACCTAATTGTCCATTGATAGATTTTTGTAGCTTAAGTACTGCACTTCATAAAGCATTAAATGCTTTTTTTGATGTGTTATCGGTGATATCTTTGGCCGATCTACAAAAATCATCCTTGAAAAAACACTTTAAAATCAATGATAAAAATGACAAACTAGAATAATAAGAGGAGATTTAGTATTTCTATTGCAGCGATCATATTAGCCGCTGGACGCGGTGAAAGAGCAGGATCTTCCCAAAAAATTCCAAAACAATATCGGTTTCTGGGAAACGAACCGGTTATTCATCATACCGTGCGTTGTTTTTTACAGAATCCAGCCATTAAAACGATTGTTCTTGTTATTCATCCAGAAGATCATCAAATCTGTGAGCAGGCTATTGCCGATTTTAAAGAGCATCTTATTATTGTTGAAGGAGGGAATACACGCCAAATATCTACCTTACATGGGCTGCATGCACTTAAAAATTTCAAACCTCAGTATGTCCATATTCATGATGGCGCACGCCCCTTTATTGAAAACCGTCTCCTCGAAACAATTCATAGCACCGTTAATCACCAAGAAGGTGTTCTCCCTGTCCTTGCTGTTTCTGATACTCTCAAACGCGTCAATGATGAACACCACATTTTAGAGACAATTCCACGTACCCATCTTTATCGTGCACAAACGCCACAGTGTTTTCCTTTTAAAAGAATCCTGAGTGCCCATGAAAAAGCAAAACACATTTGCAACAAAGAATTTACTGATGATTCTGAAATTGCAGAGTGGTTTGGAATTCCTATGCGTACTGTTTCCGGCGATCCTAACAATATAAAAATTACATGGTACGAAGACTTTAGTACCGCAAATTTATATCTTCAGAAAAAAATGCAAATATTTCCCGATATCCGCACCGGAAATGGTTATGATGCTCATTCTTTCGAAGAAGGAACTTCTCTTACATTATGTGGCATAGAAATTCCCTTTCATAAAAAACTAAATGGACACTCCGATGCTGATGTTGCTCTTCATGCATTAACAGATGCCCTTCTCGCTACTCAAGGAGCAGGAGATATTGGCACACACTTTCCCCCTTCTGATCCTCAATGGAAAAATGCGTCTTCGGAACTTTTTCTCCGTCATGCTCTTGATATTGTTAAACAAGCAGGTGGTCGTATTGCCAATATTGATATTACACTGATCGCTGAAGAACCTAAAATCGGCCCCTATCGTCAAACTATGATAAAAAATCTTATGAACATACTCACAATTTCATCCGATCGAATCTCTATAAAAGCAACAACAAATGAGAAGCTTGGATTTATTGGTCGTGGCGAAGGCATTGCAGCTTTTGCAACAGCGAGTGTTCTCTATCCAGGAGAAATTCCTCAATGACATATTTTTGTGAAAAACAAGCACGTGATATTCTTACAGCTTGTCGCAAAAAAGGTTTACTTTTAGCAACCGTTGAATCTTGTACAGGAGGACTTATTGCTGCCAACCTCACGAATATTGCAGGATCATCAGATGTCTTCGACTGTGGGTTTGTTGTTTATTCAAATGAAGCGAAAATGCGCCTTGTTGGTGTATCTCCTGAACTTATAAAAACCTATGGTGCTGTTTCAAAAGAAGTTGCTCTTGCAATGGCTGAAGGTGGACTACAATACTCACAAGCTGATATCGCTGTTTCCGTAACAGGGATTGCTGGACCAGGGGGAGCATGTCCTGGTAAACCTGTGGGACTTGTGCATTTTGCAGTTGCTCACAAAAACCGTAAGACCTTACATAAAAAGATACATTTTGGCAATCTTGATCGTCAAGCTATCCGCTATGCAACCGTTGAAAACGCTTTGCAAATGGTCTTAAAATCTCTCCAATAAAAACTCCCTTCATTAGATTCAAGATTTCATATGATCATCATTGCAACGCACAATTTAGAGTAGGTCTTACAAAAAATACTAACTCAGTAAATTATGTTTCTTAAGCTCCATAAATTTGGTGTGCACGCTCCTCAAAAGCATCAGTAAATTTATGAAAAGCAATGTCAAACATCGACCCCATCACCAGTCCAAGCATTTTATTTTTAAATTCATAATCAATAAAAAACTCTACATTACATGCTTTACACGCTTTGGCCTTTTCAAGATCATAAAAGGCCCAACGATTTTCAAGATATTTGAATGGACCATCAATATATTGAACCTCTATGAGATTTTTCTTTGGCTGGAGAAACACTTGGGTCGTAAATGTTTCTTGGATGAGCTTATAACCAACTGTCATGTCAGCAATAAGCAATATCTTGTCTTTACATTCTTTGCGAGAACGGACGATTAAAGCTTCACACATTGGTAAAAATTCAGGATAACACTCAATATCTGATACGAGGTCAAACATTTCACTGGCGCTATGGGCAACCTGCCGATGTGTTGTAAAAGTCGGCATAATTATCTCTGTGAAGCAAACTTTTTATCGCGTGCCTTTTGCAAAATCGCGAAATCATCACCCGCATGATGCGATGAGCGCGTTAGAGGATTGGAAGCCATGTGTAGAAAACCCTTCACTTTACCAATTTTAGCAAAGGACTCAAACTCTTCAGGAGGAACGAAACGAATAACTGGATGATGCTTTCGTGTAGGCTGCAAATATTGCCCAATTGTCATAAAGTCAACATCAGCAGAGCGCAAATCATCCATTAACTGAAGAATTTCATTTCGTTCTTCTCCAAGCCCAACCATAATTCCTGACTTTGTGAAGATTGTCGGATCAAGTTCTTTAACGCGTTGTAATAATCGAATAGAATGAAAATAACGTGCCCCTGGGCGCACTTTTAAATATTTAGAAGGGACTGTTTCTAAATTATGGTTAAAAACATCAGGTTTAGCAGCAACAATCGTCTCTAATGCCCCATCCTTATGACGAAAATCAGGTGTGAGAACTTCAATTGTCGTCTTGGATGCTTTTTGACGAATAGCGAAAATAACTTTTGCAAAATGTCCAGCACCACCATCTGCAAGATCATCACGATCAACCGATGTAATAACAACATGCTTCAACTCCATTTGTGCAACAGCATTTGCTACACGCTCTGGCTCATTGTCATCAACAGCAAGTGGAATACCTGTTGCAACATTGCAAAAAGCACAAGCCCGTGTACATATTTCCCCCAGAATCATAAAACTAGCATGCCGTTGGCTCCAACACTCACCAACATTTGGACAGCCTGCCTCTTCACATACGGTCACTAACTTATGAGCACGGACAATACCATGCGTTTCTTTATAGATTGGTGATGTTGGTGCTTTTACGCGAATCCAATCTGGTTTTTTTTGAATGCTTGTATCCGGACGATATGCTTTTTCGGGATGACGCACACGTCTATTCGTAACTCTATCAACAACCGTAACCATTTAAGCCTTTGCCTTATTATTATGGAATGCCGATGAAAAATTAAACACAAAACTTTTCATACATCCCAGCCATCAAGCATTTAAAACTTGACCATACGCATCCAGTACACTTTCTTTCATCATTTCTGATAATGTTGGATGTGGGAAAACAGTATGCATCAGTTCCTGCTCAGTTGTTTCAAGATTCATAGCAATGACAAAACCTTGAATTAATTCTGTTACCTCTGCCCCAACCATATGTGCCCCAAGAAGTTGTCCTGTTTTTTTATCAAAAATCGTTTTCACCAACCCCTGATCTTCCCCCAAAGCAATCGCTTTGCCATTTGCTGAAAAGGAATAACGACCAACACGTATATCATAACCTGCTTCTTTTGCCGCCTCTTCTGATAGCCCTACAGAGGCAACTTGCGGCGTGCAATAGGTACATCCTGGAACTTTTTTCTTATCAAGTGGGTGAATATTCTCTAAACCCGCAAGATGTTCGATGCATATAACCCCTTCTTCTTCTGCTTTATGTGCCAACATAGGAGGACCAGCAACATCACCAATAGCGTAGATTCCCTCTACACCTGTCCAACTCCATTCATTGGTTACAATACACCCATGTTCAGTTTTTATACCGAGCGTTTCTAACCCAAGATTCTCAATATTACCCTGAACTCCAACTGCTGAAATCAATCGATCCGTTGTAATTGTTTCGCTCTTACCCTTAACATCAATATGCACAGTCATAGAATCAGTAGCTTTTTCAACCTTCTTCACTTTCGCCTGTGTAAGAATACGGATCCCTTTTTTCTCTAACTGTTTACGAGCAAATGTTGAAATTTCAATATCTTCGGCTGGCATAATATGAGGCATCATTTCAACCACAGTCACCTTTGTTCCCATATCATGATAAAAAGAAGCAAATTCAATACCAATTGCCCCAGATCCCATAACCAAAAGTGACTTTGGAATCGTCTGTGGAATCATCGCTTCAAAATAAGTCAAAATAAACTTTCCATCTGGCTCCATACCAGGAAGAACACGGGGACGCGCACCCGTTGCAATAATGACGTATTTTGCCTGATAAGTCCCCTCTCCTAATGTTCCTTTAGGTACTGGATTTTGCGGTTGCATAATCGGTTTTGACGATGAAGAAACTGTAATTTCTGCAGCCCTCCCCTCTTTCGCTTTTTTCGTAAGCTTTGCTTCACCCCAAATAATATTGATGTCATTTTTTTTCATCAAAAAACCAACACCGGCATTTAAACGCGCTGAGACCGCACGCGAACGTGCCACAATATCCTTAATATTGACTTCAACTGAACCATTAAGCTTTAGACCATAATCTTTGGCATGTTCAGCAAAATGTTTCATTTCTGCTGAACGTAAGAGGGCTTTTGTCGGAATACATCCCCAATTTAAGCAAATCCCACCAAGATGTTCACGTTCAATAATAGCAGTTTTGAAACCGCATTGTGCCGCACGAATCGCGGTTACATATCCGCCAGGCCCTGCCCCAATCACAATTACATCATAAAGATTCGCCACAGTAATCCCTCCATGGAAACACATTAAACGAATAAGCATTTTTTGAATTTAAACTAAAAAACAATCGATAAAATTCTCTCATGTCTTTTATTTTAAGCTTCACATAAATGCTTTTCTAATTATAAACGGTTACGAAGCTGCTCTTCAACTCCTGAAATCCGTTTTTACAATATCAACGGCTGCACGCATAAATAATTTGCGTGAAGTGGCTTTTAAAAAACTCAAATGAGCATTACCAATGGGTTCTCAATTATCTTTTTAAAAGTTTGAGCGAGGTTTGCAGCTAAAGCACCATCAACAGCACGATGATCCGCAGAAAGCGTAACAGACATGACTGTCGCAACCACTAATGCGTCATTTTTAACAATAGCACGCTTTTCACCTGCGCCAATGGCAAAAATTGTTGCATGTGGAGGATTAAGAATAGCCGAAAAATTTTTCACGCCATACATTCCCATATTTGATACAGCTGTTGTCCCACCCTGATACTCTTCCATCTTTAACTTACGCTCACGTGCACGCTTTACAAAATCCTTCATCTCGTTAGAAATAATTGATAAAGGCTTTTTCTCTGCATGACGAATAATAGGGGTAATTAAGCCATCGGGAACAGAAACCGCTACGCCAACATCACAGTGCTTGTGGTGGAGCATTCCACCTTCAAGCCAAGAAACATGCGCATCTGGAACCGCTTTCAAAGAAAGAGCAACTGCTTTAATAATCATATCATTAACAGAAAGCTTGTAAGCTGGTTTAGATCCTTCTTGCGTCTTAACCATAGGGGCTGCAGCATTCAACTGCGTACGAAGTCCCAATAACGCATCGAGTTCACAATCTACCGTCACATAAAAATGTGGAACTGTTTGCTTTGATTCAACCAAACGTTTAGCGATTGTTTTACGCATATTACTATGGGAGGTAAACACATATTCATCCTCTTTGAAAAGCTTCAGGATCTGTTCATCAGATGCACCTGCCACTACTGGTTGGCCAATTTGTGACGAATAAGAATCCTCAAGAACACCACCACTCAATGCTTTTTCTACATCGCGCTTGATAATACGCCCATGAGGACCACTTCCAGAAACAAATGATAAATCAAGCCCTGCCTGCGCTGCTAATCGCCGCGCTAAAGGAGATGAAAAAGGGCGTCTGTTTTTTTGATCTTGTTGCACTAATGGCGAAACTGATGATGCATGGGACATCTGTGTATTCTTCGATTCCACCTGTTTTGCATCCTCTGATTCTTTAATGACAAAAGCGTTAGCCGACTCTTCTGCAACTTTTGCTGCATCAGCCAAGTCTTCACCATCTTCTGCTAAAATGACGATCAAACTATTCACTTTAACGCCTTGCGTCCCAGCTGGAACAACGATCTTAGCAACCGTTCCTTCATCAACAGCCTCTACCTCCATCGTTGCCTTATCTGTCTCGATTTCCGCAATAACGTCACCAGGGGAAACTTTATCTCCTACCTTAACATTCCACTTTGATAGATTTCCTTCTTCCATCGTCGGAGAAAGCGCAGGCATTGTAATTTTAATGGGCATCGTGCTTTCCTCCGTTATGCTTTATAAGTTACAGCCTTAACGGCTTCAACAATTTCAGAAATGCTGGGCAAAGCTAACTTTTCAAGATTAGCAGCATAAGGCATAGGGACATCCTTACCAGAAATTGTAGCAATGGGTGCATCAAGATAATCAAAAGCCTGCTGCATAACGCGTGTTGCTATTTCAGTTCCAACCGATGACTGAGGATATCCTTCTTCAATTGTTATCAAACGCCCCGTTTTTTTAACCGAAGAAATAATTGTTGGAAGATCCATTGGACGAATAGTTCGTAAGTCAATGAGCTCAACATCGATACCAAGCTTTTCAATTTCTGGCAATGACTGAACCGCGTAGTGCATCCCAATCCCACATGCAACAATCGTAGCATCTTGTCCAGATTTATGAATACGTGCTCGACCAATAGGTAAAACAAAATCATCTATTTGAGGAACATCAAATTGATGACCATATAAAATCTCATTTTCAAGGAAAACAACAGGATTATCATCACGAATAGCCGCTTTTAGCAAACCTTTTGCATCTGCGGCACTATAAGGCATAACAACCTTAAGTCCTGGCACATGACCATACCAAGCAGCATAACACTGAGAGTGCTGAGCACCAACACGCGCAGCCGCCCCATTGGGACCACGAAAAACCATAGGAGCAGTCATTTGCCCACCAGACATATAACGCGTTTTAGCTGCAGAATTAATAATTTGATCCATTGCCTGCATAGCAAAGTTAAATGTCATGAACTCAACAATGGGACGTAACCCTCCAAACGCAGCTCCAACAGCCAATCCTGCAAAACCATGTTCTGTGATTGGTGTATCTATAACTCGACGCGTACCAAATTCTTCCAATAACCCCTGACTCACCTTGTAGGCACCCTGATATTGCGCAACCTCTTCCCCTAAGAGGAAAACCATTTCATCACGTCGCATCTCTTCGGCCATCGCCTGATTAAGCGCCTCACGCACCGTCATCGTAACCATTTTTGTCCCAGCGGAAATATCAAAATCAGGAGGCGTATCAAAAGTGGGTTCTTCTTGCACTGATGACGAAAAAGTAGAAGATACATTCTCGTTTTTTGGCTTCACTTTCGAAGGTGCAGAAGAATCGGTCGTTTGTGGGATATCTCCAACACTTTCTCCCTCTTCTAATAAGACCGCGATAACTGTATTAACCTTTACACCTTCAGAGCCTTCAGGCACACAAATTTTACCAATTGTTCCTTCATCAACAGCTTCTACTTCCATCATTGCTTTATCAGTTTCAATTTCAGCAATCACATCACCAGAAGTAACCTTGTCCCCCTCTTTCTTGAGCCATTTAGACAACTTGCCTTCTTCCATTGTTGGTGAAAGCGCAGGCATCAAAATATCAATAGACATACTTACTTCCCTCACATCAAACTAAAATATCCCTATAGAGCTCAGCAGCATCTGGCTCTTGATCACTTTGCGCAAAATCGACAGCATCCGCAATAATAGAACGCACCTCTTTATCAATCGATTTTAGATCATCTTCATTTGCAAATCCTTGTTTAAGAATTCGATTCCTCACCTGATCAATCGGATCATGTTCTTCTTTTATTTTCTGAACCTCTTCTTTCGAGCGATATTTTGCTGGATCAGACATAGAGTGACCACGATAACGATAGGTCTGCATATCAAGAATAATAGGCCCTTTACCCGAACGCGCCCAAGAAATTGCTTCATCAGCAGCCCCTTTTACCGCTCGAACATCCATACCATCAACAACAATACCTGGAATTTCAAAAGAAAGACCACGACGAGAAAAATCAGTCTCTGCCGATGCGCGTGAAACAGATGTTCCCATAGCATACTGATTATTTTCAATGATATAAACTACAGGAAGCTTCCAAAGTGAAGCCATATTAAAACTTTCGTAAACTTGCCCCTGATTTGCAGCACCATCGCCAAAATATACCAGTGTCACGTTATCTTTACCAAGATACTGATTTGAAAATGCTAACCCTGAACCAATGGGAACCTGTGCACCAACAATACCATGCCCCCCATAAAAACTTTTTTCTTTAGAAAACATATGCATCGATCCCCCTTTCCCTTTGGAAAAACCACCTTGACGCCCTGTTAATTCTGCCATCACACCACGTGGACTCATCCCAACAGCTAACATATGCCCATGGTCACGGTAAGACGTGATAACCTGATCACCTTCCTTCGCAGACTTTAACGTCCCAATGACAACAGCTTCCTGCCCGATATAAAGATGACAAAAACCACCAATAAGCCCCATACCATAAAGCTGTCCTGCTTTTTCTTCAAAACGACGGATTAAAAGCATCCTACGGTAAGCATCAATTTCTTCTTCTTTTTTAAAATGCGCTATAGGTGCTCTCTTGGTAGCGTTTGATAATGTCGTGTGTACCACCGACGCAGAACCTTTTTTAGACCTTTCTGCCATACTAAACTCCCTTTATGATTGTTTAGGAATACTCTTTACGAATGCAAGTTACAAGTATTATCAATCAGCTTAAACCTTATTATAGGTAATTGTTTCAAAATATTTTTTGAAATTAAGAAATTTCGGATTAGTTCTTAATATCACTTAAAGGAGTTAGAATTGTCAATTCATTCGGCTTAGAAAAGTTTAAATTCTTTCGAATATATTCATCCAACATATCCCTCTCAATATGTCCGTTACGTAAAAGAGAAATACGCTTTTCGATGGCTATCCGTTCAGTTTCCACTTTGTGAAGCTCTTCTTCTAATTCAATAATATGTCTATTAACCTCACTGCGTGAATACAGTCCGTATTCACCATGATAAATATGATAACTGAAATAGCTCAAAACCCCTACCGTCATAAACGGCAGTACAAACCGCATTCTAATTGATCTGCGTTTTTGCTTTGTCCACATAAAATAGCACAGTCTTTACAACTTAATCGTCTTCATACTTTGCCTAACAGTGCATAATTTTGATTAATACCTCATTACCAAACATTCACTTTAAGGTCATTTTTTTCCATACACTTCCCACAATAAAAGTCAGCAATATATTCATTTATGGTATTTATATTACCTGGCATCTGTTAAGCTGTAACTTTATAGCCATCTTTATCGGTAAAATTCCCCGTTAAAATAACTATAAAATCAATAAATGCTCAAATTCCAGATATCAATATCCCAACAAGTGATAAAAAGAAGATAAGCATAAAAATACCAGTCCCCACTTTACCGACCATAAAACGATGAATACCAAATCCTCCCATTAAAAAAACACACAAGCGCCAATACTACCTTTGATCGCTCTGACTGACTTTTATTAGAGTAAAGGAAAAACAGACTTAATAACATTACCCTCACGTACAAAGCCAACAACATCACCAACCACTGGTGGTCTTTTTTCCAAACCAATCTAAACTCACAAATTGATAGTGCTTATCATCATCACCCGCAACAAGATAACTCCCTTAACCTTGACTAATAATCTGACCCTCCATTTTTTCTACCTATAAATCATTACTCACGTCTTATTAAGAAGCACGCTTTTCTGGTTTAATAACATATTGATCAGCTTACGGCATGAATAAAACTCATACTCACGCAGCTTTAATAAGAGAAACTGACAACTCAAGATACACATGGAAATTTGAATAGCTTGCCCCCCAATAACTTATCCCCCCCAACACTATAAAAGAGCATAAAGGTAAAAATGCTTTAATTAATTAATGATACTGTCCTGTTCATATAAGATAATATAGTTTTTTGCAATATTTTTATTCAACTATGCAGTATTTTTCACTATTAAATACACAAATATAAGTATTTTTCCACTATATGCCAAATATATTTACAATAACAACATGATCCATTCCTTTAAATCTTATTATAACTATAGTTAGTATAAAATTCTACCAATGTGTAATTTCATTCCCATTTTTGTCTGTAAATTTCCCAGCAACAATAACTATAAAGTCAACCATCATCCAAATTGCTGTAATCAGCACTCCAAAAATTGTCAAAGATAGAATAAGCATTAAAGCACCAGTTTTAACTTTACCCACCATAAAACGATGAACTCCAAATAAACCAGCAACCCAACAAATAAGCGCTAACATGACTTTTGAAGACTCCGACCCCTGTTGTAACAATGGAAAGACAGAATTAATCACACTTCCTTCACATACAAAGTCAATGGTTTGCCCTACCCTCGGTGGCTTCTTTCCACACCAATCCCAAATCGCAAACTGATAACGCTTACCATCATCACCGGAGACGAGATATGTTCCTTGATCTTGGCTAATAATTATACCTCTCATATTTAAATACCTATAAAATTGTTACGTACATATCTTTGATAAAATCATTTAATCTCATAATCAAATCATATAAAAGCTTTATACTCATCATTATCGACGATGAAAACCACCAGCATAACACGCCTGGTTTCCTAGCATTTCTTCAATACGAATGAGCTGATTATATTTTGCTAATCTATCCGAACGCGCAAGTGATCCCGTTTTAATCTGCCCACAATTCGTCGCAACAGCAAGATCTGCAATAAAAGAATCTTCCGTTTCACCTGAACGATGGGATATAATAGCATGATAGCCCGCTTTATGTGCTGTTTCTACAGCATCAAGCGTTTCACTCAATGTTCCAATCTGATTTACTTTAATCAGAATAGAATTAGCTACTCCCATTTTGATACCCTCACACAAACGTGCAGAATTTGTTACAAACAAATCATCACCAACCAGCTGACATTTTCTCCCAATCGAATCAGTAAGTAATTTCCAACCTTCCCAATCATCCTCAGCCATCCCATCCTCAATTGTAATAATGGGATAAGTTTCAACAAGTTGTGTCAAATAGTTGACCTGTTCTTGAGAATTTCGACATTTATCCTCACCTTTATAAAAATAAGAACCATTTTTATAAAGTTCGGTCGCGGCACAATCTAAACCAAAAGCAATCTGTTCACCTAATTTGTATCCACAAGCTGTTACAGATTCCATAATAAAATCAATTGCCTGCTCAGCACTTTTTAATTGAGGAGCAAAACCACCCTCATCGCCCACATTCGTATTATATCCTGCATCTTTTAGACGTTTTTTTAATGTATGGAAAATCTCAGCACCGTAGCGGACGGCTTCTTTCACCGTAGGTGCTCCTACAGGAATAATCATAAACTCCTGAAAATCGATTGGGTTATCAGCATGAACACCACCATTAATAATATTCATCATAGGTGTTGGAAGAACGTGTGCTTGTATACCACCAATATAGCGATATAAAGGCAGGTTTAATGATTCTGCAGCCGCCTTTGCAACAGCCAATGAAACACCAAGAAGCGCATTAGCACCAAGACGCGCTTTGTTTGGTGTTCCATCCAAAGCAATCAATGCTTGATCAATAGCAATTTGATTTCTTGCATCGCGTCCACCAAGCTCCTCAAGAATTTCACCGTTGACTGCAGCAACTGCTTTTTCAACACCTTTTCCCTGATAGCGCATACCACCATCACGAAGCTCTACAGCTTCATGCGCCCCTGTCGATGCCCCTGAGGGAACAAGAGCACGACCAAAAGCTCCATTCTCCAAATGAACATCAACCTCTACCGTTGGATTCCCCCGACTATCAAGTACTTCACGTCCAATGATATCGACAATTATAGTCATATACGCTCCCTTATCCGACAAAAGTCTTGTTTCATTTTAAACACCATAATGAAAAATACTCTCTCTTTGTCAATGCATCTTTTTTGACAGATAATCAAATTCCATTAAAATCTCAAGAAGTCTTTGTAATTCATCAACTTTTATCATATTAGGTCCATCAGAAGGCGCATGATCTGGATCTTGATGTGTTTCCAAGAAAACACCTGCAACCCCTACAGAAACGGCTGCGCGTGCTAAGACTTCAACAAATTGACGTTGCCCACCAGATGAATTACCTTGTCCACCCGGCTCCTGAACAGAATGCGTTGCATCAAAAATAACAGGAGCCCCAAACGACCGCAAAATAGGTAATGCACGCATATCAGAAATGAGCCGGTTATAACCAAATGAAGTACCTCGTTCACAGATCATAACATTCAGATTACCACTTTGCGTGACCTTTCTTAAAACATTCTCCATATCCCACGGAGCTAAAAATTGACCTTTTTTAATATTGATGATACGCCCTGTTTTGGCAGCGGCTACTAAAAGATCTGTTTGGCGACATAAAAAAGCAGGGATTTGTAAAATATCCACCGTAGGAGCAACAATCGCGCATTGCTCTTCTGTATGGACATCCGTCAATACTGGACAACCGAACTCTTTTTTCAAATCAGAAAAAATAATCATTGCCTTTTCAAGACCAATACCACGTGCCCCGTTCAGGGATGTTCTGTTGGCTTTGTCGTAACTAGACTTATAAACAAATTTAATACCAACTTGATCTGCGACTTCTTTAATCCGCCCAGCCATTTCAAAAGCATGCTCTCGGCTTTCCATCTGGCATGGTCCTGCAATCAGTGACAAAGGCGCTTCATTTGAAAAAATAACGTTGCCAACCTCTATAATAGCATTTGGTTTAAACATCTTATCCCTCAAATTAAAACTTATAAATTAAACCAATCGACTCTGCTCTATAGTGGCTTTAATAAAAGAAGCAAAAAGAGGATGCGGGTCAAATGGACGCGACTTCAGTTCCGGATGATATTGAACACCAATGAACCAAGGATGATCTCTATATTCTACTATTTCTGGTAAAATACCATCAGGAGACATACCGGAAAAAATCAAACCACACTGTTCTAACTTATCTTTATAAGCAATATTGACTTCATAACGATGACGATGTCTCTCATAAATCTTTGTTGTTCCATAAATTTTTGCTATATGGCTGCCTTCTTTTAATGTCGCTTCAAATGCACCAAGACGCATTGACCCACCAAGGTCTCCACATTTTGTACGCTTTTCAAGAACATCGCCTTTGAACCATTCAGCCATTAAACCAACAATCGGATTTGGTGTCTCACAAAACTCACTTGATGAAGCACTCTCAATATTCGCAATATTGCGTGCAGTTTCTATGCAAGCCAACTGCATCCCAAAACAAATGCCTAAAAACGGAATTTTATGCTCACGTGCAAATTGAATTGCCCGTATTTTGCCTTCTGCACCACGAAACCCAAAAGCACCAGGAACTAAAATACCATGAACCTTTTGCAAATAAGACGCAGGATCTTCTTTTTCAAAAAGCTCCGCATCAATCCATTCAATATTAACTTTTACTTTATTAGCTAAACCACCATGCGCAATCGCTTCACTAAGAGATTTATAAGCATCCTTCAATCCGGTATATTTTCCAACAACAGCAACTGTAACTTCCCCTTCGGGATGATGAATTCGGTGTGCAATATCCTCCCAACAATCCATTTTTGGTTTAGATGTAGCGTTCATTCCAAAAGCGGAAAGAACTTCTGAATCTAAGCCTTCCTTATGATATGCTACAGGCACATCATAAATTGTGGAAACATCTAATGCCTGAATCACTGCACTCGAGCGAACATTACAAAAAAGTGATAATTTTCTACGTTCTGTTTCTGGAATAGGACGATCTGCACGCACCAATAAAATATCAGGAGCAATACCAATAGATTGTAATTCTTTGACAGAATGTTGTGTTGGTTTGGTTTTTAATTCACCAGCCGAAGGAATATAAGGCATTAATGTAAGATGCACATAAACAACACTTTGTCTTGGTAACTCATTGTGAAGCTGACGAATCGCTTCTAAAAAAGGCATTGCCTCAATATCACCAACCGTTCCACCTATTTCGCATAAAACAAAATCGAACTCTTCATTGCCCGTCGTAATGAATTGCTTAATTTCATCGGTCACATGAGGAATAACCTGCACGGTTGCCCCTAAATAATCACCACGTCGTTCTCGTTCAATAATATTGCGATAAATGCGCCCTGTTGTAATATTATCTTGGCTATTTGCCGAACGTCCCGTAAAGCGTTCATAATGACCAAGGTCCAGATCAGTTTCTGCGCCATCGTCAGTTACGAAAACCTCACCATGTTGATAAGGTGACATTGTACCTGGATCAACATTCAAATAAGGATCAAGCTTTCGAATCCGTACACGATATCCACGCGCCTGTAACAATGCAGCTAACGCCGCCGAAGCGATTCCCTTTCCAAGAGAAGAAACCACACCGCCAGTAATAAAAATATAACGTATCATGGGCTTATGGTGATAAGCCGTTTATTATGATTTTTCCAGAAAAAAATATAAAAAGAAACCATTTTTCTTATACGAAATAAAAAAGGTGAAAAAATCACCTTTTTAAAATCTATATAATTTTGGAAAAACCTCTTTGTACTGTTATTCTGAAACTGGAGGAACTGGACTTTCACTTTCAAGATTTGCAGGTTCTTTTTGTTCCTGTGTTGGGGTCGAAACATCTTTTAACTGTTCAAGAATCGAAGGCTGAGCCTCACTATTTGATGACGGTATTTCCTCTGGAATCTCTTTATTTCCAGGGGTTTGTTTTGAATTAGATGGTATACGCTCAAGAATATCAGAACTAGAATTTGATATATTTCCCACAACAATAAGGCCAATGGATACTGCAAAAAAGCAACATGCCAAAATAGCAGTCAAACGCGTTAACGGATTTTTGGTCCCACGCACTCTCATTAACTCAGAGCCACCGCTTGCTCCAAGCCCACCACCTTCCGAAGGTTGGATTAATATAACACCAACCAAAGTAATAACAATCAAAAAATGAATAACAATAAGTACTGTTTGCATAAACTCTGCTCTTCAAATAACTATTCACAGCTATTTACACATAAATGACACATAATCCAAGGGGAAAAGCATGATTCCTCTATTATAATTTACGATAAACATCACAAATAGTTAAAAAATCAATCGCTTTTAAACTTGCTCCACCGATCAAAGCACCATCAACATGGTCAACGCTCAAAAGATCAAATGCATTGGATGGCTTCACTGATCCGCCATACAGCAGTCGTATTTTGTTTCCTTCATCAGAAAAACGAGTGTACATCTCATCACGGATAAAGTGATGTACCTCTGCAATATCTGCTGAAGTAGCTGTATTTCCTGTCCCTATAGCCCATATAGGCTCATAAGCAACAATGATATTTTCTGCGGTTGCTTCATCTGGTAAAGATCCCTCAAGCTGTTTTCTGAGAACACCCAAAACATTATTATTTTGGCGCTCCTCTAATGTTTCACCAATACAAACAAGAGCAACAAGACCAGCACGCCATGCCGCGCGCACTTTAGCACAAACAATTGCATTACTTTCCTGGTAAATTGTGCGGCGTTCTGAATGACCAACAATAACATAACTTGCTCCTGATTCTTTAAGCATGAAGGCTGAAATATCTCCAGTATGAGGACCATAATCATTAAAATGGCAGTCTTGCCCCCCTAAAAGAAGATTTTCACCACCCAAGATATCAGAAGCACGTGATAAAAGTGTTGCTGGAACACAAATAAGAGCTTCAAACAAACGACCTAAATCAGAGCTAACACCAGCAGCAATGGCGCGCAACTCTCCAAGTGATTCACCAGTTCCATTCATTTTCCAATTTCCAGCAATAAAAGGACGAATATTCGGAGACATATCTTCACCTCAAGAGCAATCACAACACAATATTTGATATTATTTCCCTTTTAGGTATCAAATTATAAAATGAAAGCAAGCCTTTGAGCTTGCATCTTTCGTATCTTTATTGCAAATTCTACTCTTGCTTTAATAATAACTCACGCGAAAAATGGAATTGAACGATGCTTGACATCTTAAGAAATGCTACACAGTCTTGGGTTTCCAGGATTTTTCTCGCTATTTTGCTTTTATGCTTTGTCCTTTTATGGGGGATACCACAATTACATACAACGGGTGAAAGAGATCTTATTACTTCTGGAAAATCAACAATAACTGTTGATGGTTATCGTCTTGCATTGGCCGATCAAAGCGCGCGTTTAGCAATTGCGTCTCACCTTGGACGAATGTTTACACAAAATGAGATGCAACAATATCAAATCCCTGCTTTTGTTTTTAATCAGTTACAACAAGACGTACTGTTTGACGAACAAGTGCGTAAAATGAAAATTAGTCTTTCAAAAGATGCAGTCGCTCGCATTCTTAGCGCTGATAATATGTTTCACATAAATGGTGCCTTTGACCAAAATTTATTTCGTAACTATCTTCAACATTTGCGTATAAATGAAAGTAATTTCCTCGATTATTATACAAAAAAAGAAAAGCGCAACCAGCTCATTTCAGCTTCACTGTCCGGAGTGACGGCACCCGATCTCTTTTACAAAGCACTCGCTCTCTATCAAAGAGAAACGCGTGTCGCTGATTATATTGTTATTGATTTAAAAGACACAGACACAATTTCTGCCCCTGATCAAGAAGTGTTAAAAAAGTGGTTTGAAACGCATAAAAGTGAATTTCGTGCTCCCGAATACCGTACTGTTTTTTTATTATCTATGACATCAGATGAAATTGCGAAGCCTGAATCTATCTCAGAAGATGAAGTGAAAAATTATTATACACAAAATGTCTCGCACTTCATGACTCCTGAAAAACGTACGATTGAAGAATTACGCTTTCCTACACGTGAAGCTGCCGACAATGCCGCAAAAAAGATAACAAACGGATTGAGTTTTGAAGAGATCGTTAAAGCTGAAAACAAAACCCTTAATGACATCACAAAAGGTCCTCTAACAGAAAGTGAGCTTCCCAATCACTTGGCATCTGAGGTTTTTGAGCTCCCAAAGGGACAAATCAGTGCTGTTATCAATGATTTACAAGGTCCTGTTATCATTCGCGTGACGCATATTGAGCCTTCTCATTCCATTCCTCTTGAAAAAGCAGAAGAAAATATTCGTCAAACACTGGCTCGAAATCGTGCTATAAGTGATATGCGTAATCATTATGCAACAATTGAAAATGCACGTTTTGAGGGGGCTTCTCTCAAAGAGCTTGCTGACCAATATAAATTACCTCTGCGTACAATGACCATAGACAAAACAGGAAAAACAATTGAAGGTAAAATCATCGATTTACCCCAGAAAGATATCTTACTGAATGCTATTTATCAATCAAATGAAGGCGTAGATCTTGATCCTCTCTCTCTTCAGAAAGATGGCTATCTCTGGTATAAAGTTGATAAAATTATTCCTGCCCGTGATAGAACATTTGAAGAAGCTGAGAAAGATGTACTTTTTCAATGGAAAAGTGAAGAAACTCAGCGCCTTCTTGATGAAAGAGCCCAAAATGCTCTCAAACAACTTAATGAAGGGAAAAGTCTTATTTCTCTTGCCCATACATTAGGTGTTACAAAACAAACAACACAGGCCCTGCGACGCCAAGATTCGTACGAAGTCTTTGGAATGGAAGGTGTTAAAGCAGTCTTTTCTAATCCAGAAGGCTACTATGGCATAATACAAGGTCCTGTTACAACGCGTCGTATCGTTTATCAAATAAAGAGCGTAACTATGCCTAAAGACATTACTTCTCAGACTCTTTCATCTGATATTCGTAACAATATAGATATGATGATAAGAGAAGACCTAAAGCTAGAAATGTTGCAAGTTGCCAATAAAGAGCATCCTCTAGAAATTAATCGCATTACTTATAAGCAAATCTTCAATGCTCTTTAGTAAAAACATTGCAAACGTTCCTTAATATTTGGGAGTAATAAGCTTTTCTGCAAACGCATAAGTTTGCAGAAAAGCGATATATTTCATTTTAAGAACAGTTTTTTGTGCAATAGAAGACTAACCAGTATAGATGACTCTATGAATAGGAGATAATGAAGAGTTATCATTTATAACGATATAGTCTATAGATGCGATATATCCTCAACCACAAACTATTTTAGTGTCATCAGAAATGTTTTTCCTCATTAAATAAAATAATATGTTATTAAAAAATGATGTATCAGCAATATATTCAAGCGTTGAGTATTAAAAACTTGATATCATAAAAATCAGATCATTTATTTCATAGATTCCATCTTACGCTTTGCATTCTATAATGCATCTATCAATAATAATATTTAATAGAATAGATAATGGCTAAAAGATATATGCAATATGTCTAACCCAATAAGTCTTATTTCTCACTATTGAAAGGATTTAGATTTATAACATCATAGCTGTCTTTAACAGATTTACTGTTTCTTTTGTTCTTCAATAACATTCCAAATTTATGGCAATATCTTCGGAAAATTACCGCTTATTGCTGTTCTTGTGATCAACCAGTAACGATGTATTAGTGGCAAGGTTGCGCTTTCTTGAAAAGCTAAACTCCCCAACTTTGCTGCTTTCTGAAGAGATGCTGGTATAATTGCCAATGGAAGAAATGCTTGTTTAAGTCTTTTAGGTAAAACGTAGGAATGTTCATAAAATTTAGCATAATGATCTTGCGATAACGCGACCATAGCTTCAATAATATGACACTTTTGTTTGTCATTGATACGATTAGAAGCCAAATCTTCGCGCCCTACCCCTACAGCCTTTAAAATATCAGTAGGTAAATAATATTGATATCGTGACTGCATGAATGACAAAAGCCGCAACATACCACTTAATCCCTGAGCGATTCCCCCATGTTTATAAATATCTGTAAAATCTTGTGCTGCATCAGCATCTAATATCTGACAAGAAAGCTGTAAAATTATACTCGCTGTTTCACAACAATAAAATTCGAGATCATGAAGAGTTTCTACTGGATTACGGTAAAGATCTGAAATTTGTGCATCGCAGTAACGTAAAAGCGCTGTCTTTGGTAAACCAAAAAGAGCTATTGCTGTAAACAAATCACTCAAGATAGGATTATCTTGACTCTTTTTCATTTCACCATCAGCAATAGAATCATACCACCAGCGTAATCGCATCTCACCTATAAGTGGATCGTGTACGGTTTCTCGAATACGAACAATTTCTACATTAAAAGTGTAAAGAGCAGCCAGTGCTCTACGCTTTTTTTTAGGTGCAAATAAAACTGATATATAGCGATCACGATCTGTAGCACGTAAAATATCAAGATAATAAGGAAGAGAATTGATCATTCTATCATACCTATTAACTTTCTTTTTCTAGCAATATCTGACAGAATATGCACTTTCACGAATCCCTCCTTCCCCGCACAAAGTTTCATTCTTTTATAAAAGAACTCATAAAAATTATTTGCATAATATTAGGAACTTTCACTATGGAATCTCAAATCGGGTGAGTATTCACCATCTCAAAACTGAGAATCATCAAAATAAAATATTTAACAAAAATCATTGTCCCAAACGACAAATTTTTGCAGGTTTGCAAAACCATTCTTTATATTTACCAAGTGATTGTGAACAATATTATCACCAATAGGCACCCAGCCCTCCTCATAAAAGAATCAGGATTTTCTTCCCCTACGATTAAAAAATAAACAAGGATGCAATTCCCCTACTCTTAACCAAGGTATTCATCTTATATCACTCTACTGCAAACAACAACGCAGCTACAGCCCGATCTTCAGCTAACAAAACATTAAATGTACGCACTGCAGCCCCTGTACTCATTGTATCTGATGAAATACGTTTTTTCCATAACTGTATTCGTAACTCTTCAGGCAATCGCAATAATTCAACTCCAGTCCCTATTAACAAAACTTCAATCTCAGATGATTCTTCTAAAATACGAGATATATTTTCTTGAGTAGGAATAGGCCCTGTCATATCAATACCATAAATACCTGATGGTATACAGATAATAGACCCCCTATGTGACATATCAGCAAAACGAAACCCACCATTTCCATAAGAATCGATAGGAGCACGCCTTGGAAAATGTGCTTCACGGATTTGAATTGCATGAAACATCAGTCAGAATCCTTTATTTTTTAAACCCAACAGCACCTTCCCCCTCCCAAAAACAACAAAGGAGCTATAATAAACATTGATATCTTATATCACAATCTATGCAGTATTGTTGACATAAAATCTTTTATACAAAACCACTGTTCTCAATGGTCAATACAATGATAGACGTACTTTACTTTTATCGTATAAACTAGGATAGCTTCTTGCAACCTCATAGAGGAGACCCTTTATTTCTACAAACCAATCACATAAAACTCATGGGAATATAACTTTTATCCTAATACATTGTGTATATGATATGAAATTGTTACAAATGGAAATATAACCCATTACAGATAAAAAAATCCACTGCATGATAGGGGGATATTTTTTTGTTCCGTTGGTGTTTTGTAATAAAGGCATGCAAAACTCTTTTAAACCTGCGTTTTTTCCTCTCATACTTTCAATAGGAATTTCTCAGATATCACGACTAATCTGATTTTTATGACGACAATAGCAGAGGATACGTATTGAACAGCTATAAAGAATACAAAGCCAAATGTATTATGATAGGTCGTTCCGTTAATGTTTTATGAAAACCCAAAACCTCTCTATAATTCATCGTCGATCTATTAATGACATTATAATGTTGTATATCTGAGAAAGATTTTTCTATTACTTGTAAATCAGTATCATGATCTAATACAGCAACATATTCGTGCCAAAGGTTAAGGTGAACAAGTGCGGGCTATCCTATCCCAGTTTTTGTATACTAAATGGGGCAAGTGTAGCGCATATATCTGTTTGCACCATCTCTGAAATGAAACACAACCTAATTTAAAGAAAGTATAAAAGTTTCAAGGGTAAAAACCCATATTCATCTTTCCCATTGCCTGTTAATACAGCTTTACAACATTCAAGGGCATTCACAAGAATATCTTTTAAATCATAAAGATCACGCATTGTCTCACACGCCCATTTCTCGTGTTCTTTAATGAGAACACGCTCTCTATGAAGAATAGAACAATTGTATGCTGCCAACTCACATGTTTTTTTAAGATATTCTGCAATGTTTCCATCCCCATTTCATCACGGCGTTTATAAGTGATATAGTGGTAAATCCATTGAACGATCGCCATCTTTACAGTTATGAAGGAACAAATTAGCAGCCTCCTGCTTTCCAGCTCATAAATGTTATAACTGCCCTTACAATGGAATGCTTTATAAGAGGCATTTTGACTCTTTATTTTGTATACTTGCTATGCACATGGCAATATAATTTGTAAACGCACAAGTGAGGGGTTTTTATTAATTCAATATAAACAGACTTACACTGAGAAAACAACACAATTAAGCTCTCTCTCAATATGTAAAATAGTGAATTACCATTATAAGTTGACTTATTATCCTAAAACAGCAAGAAATAGATGGAAACCTATTTTAAATATTATGGAATAAGTGTGCAAAGAGATTCTATCACATAACCATTTTGCTCAATGTATTTATATCAACCTGTTCACTAAAAATAAGTAATGTCTAATACCCAAAAATAATCTTACTCAAAAAATCGGAGAATTATTCTCCCCCCTACACATAAAAAAGAAGAGTTTTTACTTGTAAAAACAATAAAATATAGCTCGTTTGTCGACTATAAAATCACTCCAAAAACTATAAAACAGCCCCCCAAATGAGTATCTTGCGCTCAAAAACTGCCCACTTTAATAGGAATGCGTTTTATAGGAGGCTGTCATAAAATAGGTGATAAACTATGATTATATTTTAAGATTCGTTTTCTTTTGTTTCAGTTGTTTTCTCTTTAGTTGCACTTACATTTTCTTTTGCTTTAGTTTTAGATTTTTGTGGTGTTTTTGTCTTAATCGTTTTTGATTTTTGTTCTGCAATGGGCTCACCTTTAACGCGAACATCAGATAACATTGAGCGAATAATGCGAATGCGTACATCATTAGCGATTTCAACCTCTAACTCGCCACTTTCATCGTAAACTTTCACAACTTTGCCAATAATGCCCCCACCAGTGATAACGGTATCACCACGACGAACAGCATCAAGCATTTCTTGTCGCTTCTTCATCTGTGCACGCTGCGGACGAATCATAAAAAAATACATAATTGCAAAAATTAAAATGAACGGAATGAAATTCACAAATGAGATCCCATTGGAAACACCGCCTGCAGTTTGAGCATAAGCGTTATTAATAAACATTTCTATCTCCTATAGATTAAACTTCAGGTATTTCCGACTCTAATAAAATAAAGTTCATGCTTAAAAAAACTATCATAAAAAGCAAAGCGACATGATGTAATCATAGCTTTAAAAGAAAGGAATAATGCCTTAAAATACAGAAGACAATAAGAAAAACCTGTTAAAAAACAACTTATTTCTCTTGTTATATACTATAAATATGAATCTTGTCACTGCTCAAAAATAAATAATGAAAATAATTTTCTTTCACTTTAATAAACAAAATTCATCACTTTTCGGCACTCTAAATAAACTATAAATCTTCAACATAAAATGATTATGAGTTAATTTTCTAGATATTTTATAGGATCCACAGGTAAAGAATTCTTACGCACCTCAAAATAAACACGTGGAGTTTTTACATTTCCTGAAACACCGGACTTAGCAATCTCATCACCTCGTTGTACCCTTTGTCCTTTATTAACAGAAAGCTTACTATTACATCCATAGATTGTAATAACATTGTCTTCATGTCGGATCATAACAACATTGCCAAGCTCTTTTAGCCCATCACTAGCATAGATAACGATACCATTTTCTGCTGCTTTTACTGATGAACCTTCAGGCACAGCAATATCTATTCCTCGATTAGTTATCATTCCTTTTTTTTGACCAAAGTAACTTAATAGACGTCCTCGTACTGGCCAGCGCATTCTAGCAATCCCTGTAGATTGCGGAGTAACAATATTATCTGTACTCTTCATAGACTTGGTATTTGATAAACCACTTCCATGATCCAATCGCTTCATTTCTCCGTAAGAATGGTTATCAAGAGTCGACTTACTCGTTTTTATAGAAGATGATGTTGTTACAGCTGGCGTTTTCTTATGCTTTATAGAAGATACAACTTGAGACTGGGGAGAAGTTTCTTTTTTTGACACTGCCCAATCACCATTATAAGTCTTGGCAGCTGCTATTGAACGCCTAGTTGGAATCACAAGGACTTGACCAATATAAATGGAATTATTGCTTATACCATTGACTTGCTTTAATGTTTCAACACTCACCCCTACTTGCCTTGCGATGCTTAACAATGTATCTCCACTTTGAACTATATAAGAGTTCCGACGAAGAATAGGAGAATTATCCATCTGTGAACGAGAAAGTGTTCCAAGATTACGGGGAGGTGTTCCCATAATTCGACTATCAGAAGATACCTCAGCTTGTTGTGAAGGACTATATGCCGTGTCGCTGTCCTCCCATGAGCCATCATCCGACTCTACAGATGGTAATTCCGTGCTTTGTATCATACCACCATACGATAGTACTCGCGAGTCCATAGGCATATTTGCAGATATATTTGAACGAGGAGATAGTGCATGATGTGAGAAAATATTACCAAAGCGCTGCGTACCAGAACTACACCCAGCAATAACCGCCATCGCCGCTAAAACAGCTATTCCCTGAAAACTGCGCCGAAAAATATTATCCCAAACTTTCAAACACATCGTTTTGCTCACCCATCTACACTCAAATTCACTCTATTAAAGCTTTTTAATATTACCTAAGAGTTAAAACTAGGTACCTTATTCATAAATATCTTAATAATAAGCTTAAACTGAATTTGTTAAATATAAAAACATAGAGGGGGGGGCACAGTACTTTAAATTAAATTATTTCCGCAATACCTTTAATAAAGGGCTGATAACGTACCTGAAACAGTTCTAAACATTCAAATCGGCTGCCAGTTTTTTTATAACACATCACCGTTTGCACACCTTCATCAGGCCCTATTGCTTGAATAAGAATTCCATTTTCAGCGAGAAGTTCTAAAAAATCTTTTGGTTCATCAGAACGAGATGGCCAAATAAGAATGCGATCAAATGACCCAAAACCTGTAACAGCACAGCTTCCATCACTCTGCCGAATAACAATATTATCAAGCCCCAAACTTTGAAATTTCTGATGTGCCAAATCAACAAGTGTTTTATAACGATCAATCGTTATGACGCGGTCACTCAAACATGCCATGAGAGCCGTACAAAAACCAGACCCTGTACCAATTTCTAAAACACGATGCTTTTTTTTCAACGATAAAGCAGAAAGCATCAAGAGCTGTTCTTCCAAACGCTCAATATATTCACCACACTCAATGGGAATGGCTTTATTATCATAAGCACTGTTGACCCAAGGAACAGCAACAAACTTCTGACGTGGAACTTTTTCAAATGCCGAAAAAAAGCGAACATCATCAATCCCCTTGCTGCGCATTTTCAACACGAGACCCGCTAGCTCCTCACGAAATTGTAAAATACCCTTTTGCTCCATAGTATTACTTGTTCTCCAATGGAGTAGCACTCTTAATAGTATCGACAACTCACTTCTTTTAAAATGAAAAAACTTGCGTATTTATGCTACCACCCTTTATAAATAAACGTATACTCATGATCATTTTGCCAAATTAAGCGGTAATATAATGCATGCCCTTCATATAGGGTTGTAAAACATCTGGAACAACAATTGATCCATCAGCTCGCTGATAATTTTCAAGAATAGCGATAAGACAACGTCCAACGGCCGCACCAGAACCATTGAGACTATGAACAAAGTGCAATACCTTATCCCCTTCTTTACGGTACCGAGCATTCATGCGTCGTCCTTGAAAATCTCCACAAATGGAGCAGCTGGAAATTTCACGGTAGCAGCCCTGACCTGGTAGCCAAACTTCAATATCATAAGTTTTACGCGCCGCAAATCCCATATCACCTGTAGAAAGAACCACCGTACGAAAAGGCAAACCAAGACGCTTCAAAACATCTTCTGCACATTCTGTCATACGTTCTAATTCCATTAAAGACTGATCTTCGCTGGTAATTGATACCATTTCTACCTTCCAAAACTGGTGTTGACGCAACATACCGCGCGTATCACGACCTGCAGCCCCCGCTTCAGAGCGAAAACAAGGCGTTAGAGAAGAAAAACGCAATGGTAAATCTGATATCTCAAGAATTTCATTGTTAACCAAATTGGTTAACGGTACCTCTGCTGTAGAAATAAGCCACCGACCATCTGTTGTTCTAAAAAGATCATCAGCAAATTTCGGTAATTGTGCTGCTCCATAAACAATCTCATCACGAACAAGAAGAGGAACAGAGATTTCTGTATAACCATGTTCCTCAACATGTATATCAAGCATAAATTGGCCTAATGCGCGTTCAAGCCGTGCCAATGCTCCTGAAAGAACTGTAAAGCGTGTTCCTGATAAACGACTTGCTCGCTCAAAGTCCATTTGTTTGAGATTTTGGCCAAGATCAAAATGCTCCTTTGGCGTAAAGTCAAAAGTTGGAGGTGTACCAAAGTGCCGAATAATTACATTATCGCTTTCATCTTTCCCTTTTGGAACATCATCAAATGGAATATTAGGAAGCGCTGAAAGAGTTTCCTCAAACTCTTCTGTCAGTCTCTTTTCTTCCACTGTAGCAGAAGAAAGGAAAGCTTTTATCTCTTCAACCTCAGTTTTAAGCTGTTCCGCCAATTTTTGGTCGCACGCTGCTAAAGCTCGGCCGATTTCTTTTGAAATCGCATTACGACGCTCCTGTGCAGACTGCACTTTCACAACATATGAACGACGCTCAAGATCAAGTTTTATTAATTTTTCCGCTTGTGGTTCAAGACCTCTATTGATTAATGCTTCATCTAATTTCTCAGGCTGTTCACGAATCCACTTAATATCAAGCATCAAAACTCCTTATTTACATTGTTTCTATTCATTCTCTATCATACAAAAATATAAACTTCTTTTAAGTCATTTTTTTCCTCTTTTCTATAAAGAAAGCGATTAAAATTGAAATCTCGTAAAGAGCTATTGTTGGCAATGCGACTGCAAACATAGTAAAAAGATCTGATGGAGTTACCACCGCCGCCACTATAAAAGAAATGAGAATAGCCCACTTTCGTTTAGAAACCAAACTGTGAACCGTCAAAAGTCCAACTTTTGTTAAAAGACTCGTGACAAGAGGTAATTGGAAAATTAAACCAAAAATCAGAACAAATGATGTTATAAAATTCAAATAATCAGAGATACGAACTATAAACTCTATTCTTAAATGCGTATCTGGAAGAAATTGCTGAGAAAGGTTAAACCAAAGCATTACTGGTACTAATAAAGCATAAACAAAAGCGCCCCCAGTACAAAATAAAATTGGTCCACCAATGAGAAAGGGCAAAAAGGCTATACGCTCATTTTTATAAAGTCCTGGTGCAATAAAACTATAAAACTGAAAAGCCATATAGGGAAAGGATAAAATAGTCGCTCCAAAAGCAGCAAGTTTCATCTTCGTTAAAAAAGTTTCCCATACTTGTGTTGATTGTAGACGAATGCCTTCCGGATTACCACCTGATATTTTCATTGCCCATTGATACGGCCATATCAAAAAATTTAAAATATAATCTTTGACAAAAAAACAAATCGTAAAAGCTATCAAAAATGCAATCAGAGAAGCAATAATTCGCTGACGAAGTTCAATTAAATGTTCTAAAAGAGGCGCTATACTGGCATCAATTTCATCTTTCTTCACATTCATGACGTACCTTTTTTATCTTTAAAAATTACTGCCTCCCCTTCAGAATCACTACGATTAACAGATACCGTCAAATCTTCATTCACCTTATCCTGATCACATCCAAAAGTTTCTTTATCCTTTTTTGATTTATAATACACTGTCTTTTCATCAAAACTATCTCGAATATCCTCGGCTCCGCCATTGATGGAGTCAAAAGTTTCTTTCAATTCCTTAGTTAGATTAAGATCATTGATATCCGATAATGTCTTTTGTAAATCATCAAGCTCAGCTTGCCTCATTGCATCATTAAACTGATGACGAAACTCATTTGCTGTTGAACGTACATAGGCCATTGCCCTTTCTATTGCCTTGAGCACTTTAGGTAAATCTCTTGGTCCAACGACAACGATGAGAACAATTAAGATCACAAAAAACTCTGGACCATTAATCCCAAACATCACTTATACTCGAACTTTTCATTAAAAAAGATAACACAATTATGAATTGTGTCTCATCATTTAACAAGTCTGTCTTTTCGCAAAATAAAGACATCTTACGTTCCTGCAGGAGGAATTTTTCTGCATGCAGCAGCATGTTTTGCTGATAATGATTGAGTTTTCTGGGTTTCAAAATCAATTGTTTTAGAGGTATCAGCTATTTCAAGCTTATCCTCACTATTATCATCTTCTTCCTTCATATTCTTTTTAAAAATTTTAATTCCCTTCGCAACATCAGCCATTAACTCAGAAACTTTACCTCGCCCAAAAAGCACAAGGATAATTAATAAAAGGACGATTAAATGCGTTGGTGAAAAAATATTACCCATCACTCCCTCTCTGCTTTTAATTTTGATTTACTTGTTCATACTTGCTTTACAGAAAGATACCCAATAAATCGTATCTTACTGTATATTTTTTCTCAAATTAAAGGCAACCGCATACTTACTTATGACAGATTGACTTTTTATCTTCCTTTCTTTTTTGCTGAGACAGATAAATTTAAAATAAGAAATAGATTCAAACAAAATTTAAAAAACTTGAAAACTCTTCTTTCAAAGTATCTTCCTTCAGTCTATCGAATTTAAAAAGCCCCTTATCGGCTCTTCCCCGACATGCTAATGGTTTTACCCCTTTATTTAATAGCATCATCTGCTCAATCACATATATCTCTCATAAGTTACAATTAACATTAAAGGCAATAATATCATAACCTTCTGCAAAGTTTTACATATTCAACCTGATTTTTTTAAATATAACTTCTAAAAGAATCTGTGTTGTACAATCATAGAGCATTAAAGCTCCATCACAACCTATCTTCCTGTGAAGAACATTTTTACGAACTCACTTAGAAAATGTTGTGGGAAAGTGATCATAAATTGCTTAACCGATAATATATGCAGTGATTGCACCTGATAAATCAGTTAAATAATTGAAAAGACACAAAATCATACCTTTCCCTAACTTTACGTGATATATCAACAGATGTTGATACAAAATATGTATCAGAAAGTCTCTACCTATGTCTGAGAGTATATTTCAACGCGGGAAAAATACTCCTATCAACAAACTACTGAGAAACAGCCCTTCTCCATCCTAAAGCCGCCATTATCTCTTTCCTCTGGGAATAAGCACTGTTTCCTACAATATCAGGCGCTTTCCTCATGAAATTGTTT
Organism: Bartonella silvatica; assembly: GCF_040545155.1. Lineage (NCBI taxonomy): Bacteria > Pseudomonadati > Pseudomonadota > Alphaproteobacteria > Hyphomicrobiales > Bartonellaceae > Bartonella > Bartonella silvatica. The sequence continues at coordinate 5,448 of NZ_JBEPLI010000011.1, read as the reverse complement.
AAAATAAAACGATAACATTGATACAATGCAAATTCTTTGACCTTGCCTCTTCTAGGAAGGAATGAAAATATCACAGCAGCTGAATCACAAGATAAAGAGAAAAAACAAGCGTTATATCCTCGCTCTTTCTTAAAAGACCATCGCTCTCACTTATTCTACATGAAAATGAGAGTGATACTTAATATTATTGCTGAATTCTATATCGCACTTAAATCAAAGCTCTCTGTCTATCCTCCATAACAAAGGCTTTTTCTTTACCTCTTAGTACGAGACCTAACACACTCATAACTATAACTTTTATTTCCAATATTATCGCAATATTTTTGTGCTATTTTAGCCCACAATCTCTTATTATATTTTTTTACAATGATAATAAAGAAACATTTAGCTCACTTATCTTAAAGGTAGATAGTAAAAACCTTCAGTAACACCTTTTCTCTGTTCACATTTTTTAATTTGAAGTCTTTGCTATTATCTCGTTCATAAAAATATGGAAAACAGTTACAAGATCGATCGTAGCGTCAATATTTTCTAACAGATGTATACGCTTTTTTGATTGTTTTATCACTCTAATTGCGTTTTTTGGTATAAAAAACGTTATTTTGTGTTAATAAATAACTGAGTAATCAGTCATACCTATGATAGAATCCACTTATGAATTATCGGCATATTTATCATGCTGGCAACTTTGCCGATGTTTTTAAACACATTATTGTTACCCGTATTGTAGAATATCTTAAACGCAAGGAGAAAGCTTTTCGTGTTATAGATACACATGCCGGAATCGGCATTTATGATCTCTCTTCTTTGGAAGCTTACAAAACAGGGGAATGGCGTGAAGGTGTTCAAAGACTTTTTTCAGCTCCCATTCCGGAAGATTTAAAAACACTTCTTTGTCCTTGGTGTAATATTATTGATACGCTCAATAAAGGAGAAAAAGAAATCCTATTCTATCCTGGCTCTCCTTTCCTTATCCGCCAATTATTGCGTCAACAAGATCGACTAACTGCCATTGAATTACATGATGAAGATTATCGTATTTTAGCCAAAAACTTTTCCGGTGATTATCAAACAAAAATTCTACATTTAGATGGTTGGCTTTCTTTAAATGCGCACTTACCACCAAAAGAAAAACGTGGATTAATCCTCGTGGACCCTCCTTTTGAGAAACCTGGCGAATTTTCCCGTCTTATTGAAGGGGTGATGAAAGCCTATCGTCGTTTTCCTGGAGGAATCTACGCCTTATGGTACCCTGTTAAATATAATAAAGATATTACAACCTTTTTGCATGCCCTTTCCCAAACAGGAATTCCCAAAATTCTGCAACTTGAAATGCGTATTCGAAAAAGTTCAATACCACCTACAATGCATGGCAGTGGTATGATTCTTATCAACCCTCCCTATCTTCTTGAAGATGAAATAAAAAAACTAAGCCCCTTTCTTCTTACTCGTCTTGGACAAGATAAAGATGCACGAATAACCCATAAATGGCTCCAGAAAGAGGATTTATGACATTAGAATTTTCACTTTAAATAGAATTTTTTTGATAAAAAAAGCATTAAACAACGTAAAAGTATTACAATATTATTACTTATGTAGGCTTTTTTACAATATCAAATCTCAATACCGTTTCTCATCGGGAATTAGGTTTGATTCTTTTTTCATAAAACCTATTTTTATGATATCTTTTATTATTATCGCTTAATCACGATTATCGGTGATAAAATACAGTGCGTGAAATCACACAAGTATTTTAGAGACCAATATAATATTCCTTACAAGAAATCATAAATAAAGTTTATAATAATATAATGTCTTTCTTATAGAAAAAATTGCTATCACTATATTTAATAAATAAAAAACTTATATGAAAAATATAAAATATTCCAAGATAAAATAAATGTCCCTAAAAAAGAATACAACGTCCCCCCAATCCGAACGAGAAAAGCTTTCTTTTCTCTCTCTCATTACGTGGGATAATGCCAATCAAGGAAATAATAAAAATCAATTTAAAGGTACCAAGCTTATACAAGAGTTTTGCAGACACCTTCCGAATAAACCGGGAGTTTACCGGATGATTGATGAAAGTGGTGACGTTCTCTATGTTGGAAAAGCACGCAGTCTAAAAAAACGCGTTGCAAGCTACACGCGTGAACAAGGGCACAATAACCGTATTTCTCGCATGATTCGTAACACATCTCATATGGAGTTTATCGTTACTCACACAGAAACAGAAGCACTCCTCCTAGAAGTGAACCTTATCAAAAGATTACACCCACGTTTTAATGTGTTACTGCGTGATGATAAAAGTTTTCCCTTTATCATAATCACCGACGACCACAGAGCACCTGCCCTTTACAAACATCGTGGTGCTCAAACGAAAAAGGCTTCTTATTTTGGTCCTTTTGCCTCCTCAAATGCCGTAACACAAACAATTCATGTTTTACAACGTGCCTTTTTACTAAGAACCTGTACTGATTCAGTTTTTGAAAATCGTACACGTCCTTGTTTACTTTACCAAATTAAGCGATGTTCAGCACCCTGTACCAATGAAATTAGTGATCATGATTATAAAGAACTGGTCAAAGGAGCAAAAGCTTTCCTTTCAGGAAAAAGTCAATCTGTTAAAAATGATATGATTCAAGCTATGAATCAAGCCGCAGAAAACCTTGATTTTGAACAAGCAGCAGCCTACCGTGACCGCTTATCAGCTCTCTCTCACATACAAAGCTACCAAGGCATTAACCCTCAAACAATCAAAGAAGCCGATGTATTTGCAATTGCACAACAGGGAGGAGTAACCTGCATTCAAGTATTTTTTTTCCGTATGGGACAAAACTGGGGAAACCGAGCCTATTTTCCTAAAGCTGATCCCTCCTTTTCCTGTTCTGAAATTTTATCGAGTTTTCTTGCCCAATTCTACGATGATAAGCCACTGCCAAAACTTATCCTTTTATCCGAAGAAATCGAAGACAGCTCACTTCTCATGGAAGCGTTTAGTCTCAAAGAAAATCGCAAAATACTTTTCTCTTTCCCCAAACAAGGTGAACGCAAAGCTCTCGTTAACCACGCTTATATCAACGCTCATGAAGCGCTGGGACGCAAACTTGCTGAAACAGCGACATATACAAAATTATTTCAACGACTTACTGAAATATTTCATCTGTCTCATCCCCCTTGTCGTATAGAAGTCTATGACAACTCTCATCTTATGGGGACAAATGCAGTAGGTGCGATGATTGTTGCGGGAAAAATGGGATTCATGAAAAATCAATATCGAAAATTTAACATTCGCTCGACCAATATCACACCTGGTGATGATTTTGGAATGATGAAAGAAGTTATAAAACGGAGGTTCTCGCGTCTTATCAAAGAGCATGATATGCCTAATAAGAGGAGCAGAACAAAAAGTAAAGACGATGATGTTTTTCCTATATGGCCTGATCTTATATTAATTGATGGTGGTGAAGGACAAATAAATAGTGTGCATACAATATTATCTGAATTAAAATTGGATAACTCTATCACGGTCATTGGAATAGCTAAAGGTGTTGATCGTCATGCCGGTCGTGAACGATTTTTTATCAAAGGAAAAACGCCCTTTACACTTTCCCCACGTGATCCACTCCTTTATTTTTTGCAACGTTTACGTGATGAAGCACATCGTTTTGCAATTGGGACACACAGAACAAAACGAAAAAAAACAACATTTCAAAATCCACTTGATGAAATTAAAGAGATCGGTCCAGCAAGAAAGCGTGCATTGCTTCATCATTTTGGAAGTGCTAAAGCTGTTGCCAATGCTTCACTCGAAGATTTAACAAAAGTTACGGGAATTTCTGTTACGATCGCACAAAAGGTTCACAATTATTTTAATGAAAAATAGGCTTGTTTCATAGTCTTTGCCTTGTTACGTTTATAAAATATATTGTTAAAAAAAATTGAAAATGGCTCTATGAAAAATCATACTTTTTCTTTCCCTAATATTTTGACTTATGCACGGATTATTGCAGTTCCCATGGTTGTTGCATGCTTTTTTGTAGAAGGGCGGCTACAATCAAGTGATATTGCGCGTTGGATTGCCGTTTCTATTTTTATTGTTGCCTCTATTACTGATTTTCTTGATGGCTACCTTGCCCGTATTTGGGAGCAAACATCTAATATTGGACGTATGTTAGATCCAATTGCAGATAAGCTTCTTGTATCTGCTTGTTTATTATTACTTGCTGCAGATAGCACTATTGCGGGATGGACACTTTGGGCTGCGATTATTATTCTTTGTCGGGAAATTCTCGTTTCAGGGCTACGGGAATATTTGGCTGAATTGAAAGTCAGTGTTCCAGTTTCTCGTCTTGCAAAATGGAAAACTTTTGTGCAAATGATAGCCATTATTTTTCTCTTAGCAGGACCAGCTGGTAATAAAATCTTCCCCTACACAGTAGAATTTGGCATAACCATGTTGTGGATTGCTGCTCTTCTCACATTGTGGACGGGGTGGGACTATTTTCGCGCTGGCTTAAAGCACGTCATCACATGAAAAGCTGTAAACCTTACGGCCCCTTTTAACGAAATCTATAATTTCACGCGAAAAATCCCAAAACAATGTGTTTTAGGATTTTTTACATCTTAGGGATATTTTGATTAACCAACAATTTCCACTTCAGAAAACCAAAAAGCAATCTCTTCTTTTGCAGTTTCAGGGCTATCAGAGCCGTGGATAGAATTCTCTCCAATAGACAAAGCGTATACTTTACGAATTGTTCCTTCCTGAGCCTCTGCAGGATTGGTCGCCCCCATCACTTCACGATTTTTAGCAATCGCATTTTCCCCCTCTAAAACCTGTACAATTGTCGGACCAGAAGACATAAACTCGACTAACTCATCAAAAAATGGACGTTCTCTATGAACCGCATAAAATTTTTCAGCTTCACGTTGACTCATCCAAACACGTTTCGATGCAACAACACGAAGTCCTGTATCTTCAAGCATTTTTGTAATTGCTCCCGTCAAATTGCGACGCGTCGCATCCGGTTTAATCATTGAAAAAGTACGTTCTACAGCCATTTAAACACCTTAATATTACCTTTATAATATTGTCTGGCTGTTCTATAACGAGCAAAAACCCTTTTGCCAAGGTCTTAAAAAAATCTACACTTATTTTTTAAAGTAGAAATTAATATTACATTGAATCACAAAACAACTTCCACAATAAAGACACCTCAAAATGCTCTGATATTCTCATCACCGCGCACCTCTCTTGAGAGGGGTGAATACCTATTTACATCAAACCAACACGTCTCCTGATTATCATCATAAACAGAAGAAAAACTACCAGTAAAACACGCCATATAACAGCATAGGTAGATTGTAGAAGCCTTAGTTTTCTCAAAAAACACTACCTAGACGCTATATATCTCATTTGTAAACCACACACGAGAACCAGTAAAA